>CAYYMW010000130.1:0-16160 GCA_964472515.1 uncultured Verrucomicrobiota bacterium
TCGTTGATCAGGCCGGCGTTCAACTCAGCGTCGATGGCCATCTGCTTGCCGGGCATGGCGTCCAACGTGAACCGCGCGGCGACTTCGGCGATGCGCCCGGCACCCTTGGTGATCACCACGAAGTTGATGATCACCAAGATGAAGAACACCACAAAGCCCACCACGTAGTTGCCTCGCACCACGAAGTTGCCGAAGGCCTCGATGATGTGCCCGGCGTTGCCGTCCAGGAGAATCAGGCGCGTGGTGGCGATGTTCAACGCCAGCCGGTACAAGGTGACAAACAGCAGCAGCGTGGGGAAGCCGCTGAAATCCGACGGCTCGCGCACGTACAGGATCACCAGGAGGATCAGCAAAGAAACCGTAATACTGACCGCCAGCAGGATATCGAGGAGGAAAGGACTGACCGGCAGGATCAGCAGCAGGATGGTGCCGAACAACCCGCCCGTGAGAAGCAGGTCGCCGTTCTGCGCAAAGAAGCTGAAGCGATTTTTCTTCGGAGGCATAGCGCGTTACTGGTGGGAACGCCGCCGTGGCTCAAGCCATCCGGCCCGGGAATCGCGGGCGGCCCTCACCGGGGATCGATGCCAGTTTGCGTAAGTCATTCTGCCAGAGTGCGTATCGGCTGGTCCGAGACCGCGTTTGCGGATTGGCGGTTCTGCCGGCTGAAATACCAGTAACGGTGGTTCCGGTACACCCATGCCAGCACTTCCGCCACCGCGAGGTACAGCTCAGCAGGAATCTCGCCACCCACTTTGCCGTACTTGAAGAGCATCCGGGCCAACGGTTTGTTCTCCATCATCGGCACCCCATGTTTCTGGGCAATCTCCCGGATGCGCAAGGCGTTCAGACGCGTGCCCTTGGCCACGATCCTGGGGGCCTTCATGGTTTGGCGGTCGTATTTCAAGGCCACCGCAAAGTGGGTCGGGTTAGTCACAATCACATCGGCCTGAGGCACTTCCAGCAATGATTTGCGGAAACTCTGGCGCATCCGCATGCGTCTCTGACGAGCTTTGATCTCCGGATTCCCTTCCGTGTTCTTCATCTCCTCCTTCACTTCCTCCTTCGTCATCATCAGGTCTTGGTTGGTCTTCCACCATTGGTACCCGTAATCGGCCGCCGCCAAGACGAACATGATCCCACCGATGCGGAACATGATTTTGCCGGTGGACTCCGCCAGGAACCCGGCAATTCTTGCCACATCCACCGCCGTGTAGAAGATCGGATCCGAGACGATCTGTTTGAATGAGCTGTAACACAGGGCGATGATGATCGTCAGCCGGAAGATGGCCAGACCTGCTGGAACCAAGGCCTTGGCAGAGAAGATCCGCTTAAGCCCGTTCAATGGGTTGACCCGGCCCCAGTTTGGCTCGAGGGCTTCCGGAGAGGTCTGGAACCGATTCTGGAGCGCGCCCGCCAGCAACCCGCCAACGACGACCGCCACCACCACCGGGCCGACGCACAAGCCGAAAGTTATAAACCCATGCACCGCATACCGTTGCAAGACATCTTCCTTGATGACGATATGGTGAAGCCCCCCCAACAGGCCCGTCATGGCCATGCTCAACTGCCGCCACATTCCCTGACCGGCGAACAGCAGCGCCACCAAAGCCGCCATGAAGACAAAGACCGTCTGCACCTCCGCGCTCCGAGCGATCTGCCCCTGCTTGATCGCTTCTTCCATCCGCTTGGCGGTCGGTTTCTCTGTCTTGTCGCCGGCAAATTCGCTCATGACTCAGGCTGCCGGACCCTCCAAAGCAACTCCCTAGCCAGTTCCCAGCAGTTGGGCAATCCGCAGCACATCCTCCGGCAAGCGTCGCAAGTAAGCGACGATATGCTGGGCCAGCAACTGCATGGAACTGCCGAGCATGATCAAACCCACAATAATGCGGATCGCGAAGCTCTCGGAGAAGACGTTCATCTGCGGCACCGCGCGGCCCAACACGCTGAAGATCAACGTCAAGATGAAGGAAACGGCAATGAAAGGGGCCGCCATCCGCACCGCCACGTCGAAGGTCAGCGCGGTGCGTCGGAGCAGCTCCAGCGCCAACGTCTGAGAGATCGTCACGCTGCCGATGGGCAACACCGCGTAGGACCGCTGGAAACTGACCAGCAGCCAGTGGTGCAAATCGAGGGTGAGGAACAGCACCGCCGCGAGATAGTAAAGCACGAGCGAGCCCGTGGTGGCCTGCTCGCCGAACGGATTCATGCCCGCCGGCATGGTCAGGCCAATTTCGCTGCTGATCAAGGCGCCGGCCACGTCCAGGGCGAAGAAGATCATCCGTCCGGCAAAGCCGAGCAGGAGCCCGAACAGCACCTCGCGAAGCATGCCCCACACCACGGGCCACCAAGCCGCCGGGGTGGCCTGCACGGGGAGGGTCGGAGCAATGAAGAGCGCCAGCGCGGCGGCCAGGGCCAACCGCAACTGCACGGGGAAGTTGCGCGCGGTGAAGATCGGGAAGACCGCCATCAACCCGCTCGCCCGCAAGAACACCAACAGCCAGTTGTGGAACTCGGTAGGCATGCGCGCCTTTAACCGGAAACGCCGGGCCGGCCAGGCTACCGGACCATCTGCGGCATTTGGCTGATCACCGCGACGGTGTAGTCCATCAGGGTGCGGATCATCCACGGCAGGAGCACGACGAGGAGGCCGACCGAGCCCAGGGCCTTGGGCACAAACGCGAGCGTCTGCTCGTGAATCGACGTCACCGCCTGGAAGAGGCTGATCCCCAAGCCAATCACCATCCCGACCAGCAGGAGCGGCGCCGAAAGCGTCACGGCGTGGAGCACCATGTTCTTGAGCAATTCAACGGCGTATTCGGGAGTCATGGCAATCAGCTGACGAAACTCAAAACCACCGACCGCACCACCAGATCCCACCCGTCCACAAGGACGAACAGGAGGATCTTGAGCGGCAACGAAACGGTCACCGGCGGCATCATCATCATGCCCATGCTCATCAAGACGGTGGCCACCACCAGGTCGATCAGGATGAACGGGATGAAGAGCAGGAAACCCATCTGGAACGCGGTGCGCAGTTCGCTGAGGATGAACCCGGGAATCACCACCCGCAACGGCAGGTTCTCGGGTGCCGTAGGCTCCATTCTCGCCAAGGCGACGAAGAGTTCCACATCCTTGGCGCGGCTCTGTTTGAGCATGAACGTGCGGAGGTGTTTGGCGGCTTCGTCGAACGCCTGCTGGCCGCTGATCTGCCCGCCGCTGTAGGGCTGCAATGCATCGCGGTCAATGTTGTTGTAGACCGGTTGCATGACGAAGAAGGTGATGAAGAGACTCAATCCGATGATGATCTGGTTCGAGGGCGCCCCCTGCAGCGACAGGGCCGAACGCACAAAGGAAAGCACCACCACCACGCGCGTGAAGCACGTCATGAGGAGGATGATGGACGGCGCGAGCGAGAGGAGGGTGATGGCGAAGAGGATCTGGACCGCCGCGTCCACGTTCTGGCGCTGGGGCGCTCCGTCCAAGCCGATGCTCAGACGCAGGGGAATCCCTCCCCCGGGGGCGTTGGTTGCCACCTGCGCGCTCAACCCGGGCAGAAGCACCCAGGCGAGCAGCACCAGCGGCAGCCAGAAACGGGCCCGTGCCAGGATGGTCGCACGGCTTGCGCAACGGGTGGTCATGACGCGCGCCCTTCTGCGTTGCGCAGCGCCTCCGAGAAGTTGGGCGGTGCCGCCGCGCCGCCGGCGCCGGAGGCGGGCGGAAGCACCGTCAGCAGGTTCACCCCGGCGGGCGAGGCCGCCAGCAGCAACCGTTGCTGTTCGTAGCCCACCACGTACAGCGCATGCCTTTGCCCGAGAGACTTCACCTCCAACACTTGCAGCTTGGGCGCGGTTCCGCGCGGCGCGATCACGCGCTGCCAGTTGCGGAACAACCAGGCGCCTCCGAGAAAGACGCCGACGACCAAGACAAAAGCCCCGGCCATGCGCAGCAACGACGCCCCCCAATCCGGGGCGGGAACCATCGCCGGGGGCGCGTTAGTGGCCGCCCACAGGCAGCTAAGCGAGCCGATCCCCATCCCGCCAGCAAGGGCGAGGAGTCGCATCCAACGACCGGGGAACCTCATTGCGCCCCCATGATCTTGGTGATCTTGATGCCAAACTGGTCGTCCACGACCACCACTTCTCCCTGCGCCACCAGTTTCTGGTTGGCGTAGAGATCGACGGGCGCGTCCGCGATCTTGTCCAACTGGACGACGGAACCATTGGCCAATTGGAGCACCTCGCGCATCGGCATCATGCAGGAGCCCAGTTCGACCGTGAGCCGAACCGGAACATCCATCAAGAGATCCAAGTTACCGGGGACTTCGGTGGTGACACTCATAGGCAGGCGAAAGGGACTAACGCTTGATCAACTGGTTCAGGCAGACGGCCAGGTACTTCCCGCGGGAACCGAGCGTGGCGTGGAACTTGGGAATCTTGCCCAGCAAGACCTTCACGTTGGTCGGGGAGTCTTGGGAAAGTTGAAGCACGTCGCCAGGCTTGAGGTTCAACAAATCGCGGGCGGTGATTTCCAGATTGTCCCAGAGCGCGGTCACGGGCACGGACACGGACTCGAAGTCGCGGTTCCAACGTCCGCCCGCCGCCGCCGGGTTGGGGGCCGGTTCGGACTCGGCGTCCAACTCCTCGCTCAGCTTCCGCACCAGGGGTTCGAGCGTATAGTACGGGAAGCCAATCTGGATCTGCTCCATGCAATCGCCGATGCGCGCCTCCATCGAGAGCGCCAGCATCACGGCGTCGTGGGGCGCCGTCTGAAGAAAGCGGCCGTTGCTTTCATGGCCAAGCACCACCAGGCGGAGTTCCTGGAGGCTGGACCAATGGTTGCACCATTCCACCAGCATCAACTGGATGGCCTGGTCCAGCAGCGCGATCTCGATTTCGCTCAAATCGCGATTCATGGCCGCCGAGTGCGCCGCCCCCCCCATCAACCGGTCAACGATGGTCAGCCCCAACCGGGGGTTCACGTCCAGAATGCAAATCCCGCGCAACGGCTCGACCTTGAAGAGGGTGAGATGCGTCGGATTCGCCAGACTTTCGGTGAACTTCTGAAACGTGATCGTGTTGAGTTTGGCCATCTGCAAACCGCAATCCAGCCGCAGATAGATGGAGAGCTTGGCCGCCAGCGCCCGGATGAACTCCTCGTGCCGGAGGCGCAGCTTCCGCAATTCGCTCGCCGAAAGGAACACCGGATGGCGGAAGTCGTACCCTTGGACGGAGTCCTTCGGTATGCGGGGGCGGGAACCATCCGCCTTGTAGACGATGGTGTTACCCTCCTCCTCTTGGACTTGCGCCAACAGGCGCTCGACCTCGGACTGGGATAGGACTTCGCTGAGGGGATCGTCGGTCATACCGCCTTATTGGATCGCGAAGTCGGTGAAGTAGATTTCCTGGATCACCCCGTTGCCCAGCACCGAGTTGTAGAGCGAAATCAACTCGGACCGGATCACGTTCTTGGCGCCGGGCTTCTCAAGGTCGGTGATAGCCTTGCTGCTGAGGCAGTTGATGGTGACGTGCCGGATCTCCGGTTCGTTCTCCTTGAAATCCGACTCGAACGAATCGACCCGGCTGACACAGGTCAGATTCACCACCAAAAAGCGGGTGCCCATCGTGCCGGCCACGTTGACGATGACCTTGTTCAACTGCGCTTGGAACTTGTTCTTGGCGGGCGCCCCTTCCTTGGCCTTGCCCTCGGCCTTGGCCGCTTCCCCGCCGCCATGGGCACTGGCCTTGGCTGCCGGCTCGCTCCCGTGCGATTCGGCCGGCTTCGCCGCGGCCGCCTCAGTCGTTTCCGCCGGACCGGCGCCCAGCGACTGTTTCAGCTTGGGCAACAACAGGAAATTGGTCGTGGCGTAGGCCAGCAGCGGCATCGCCACAATCGTGGCCACCAATGGAATCCAAGCCTTGGCCCCGCCCCCGGAGGCGGCGGGTGCGGCGGCGGGCGCTTCGCCGCCCGTTGCGGGCTTCGCGGCCTCTCCCGTCCCGCCAGTGGATTCGAGTCGATTGCCTGCCATATGCCTGCCTTTCTCGCTGCGCTAACGGACGAGATTGACCATCTCTTGCATCAACTCGTCGCTGGAGGTGATCATGCGGGCATTCGCCTGGAACGCGCGCTGGGTCATGATCAAATTCGCGAACTCAGTCGCCAAGTCCACGTTGGACATCTCCAGCGCCCCGGCCTGGAGGGTGCCGGAGCCGCCGCTCTTGGGCGCGACCATGCCCTCCGGCCCGGCAGCCTGCAACCCCGTGTACAGATTGTTCCCCGCTCGCTGCAGTGACTGCGGGTCGCGGAAGCGCTGCAACAGCACCTGCCCGCGGCAGTAGCTGGTGCCGTCGGAGAGGGTCACGTAGATCTGCCCGTCCGCGCGGATGTCCACCTTCGACACCGTCGCGTCCGCGCTGGCGCTGGCCGGACGCCCCTCGGCGTCGATCTTGATGTCGCCCTGCTGGGTCAGGCCGCTGTCGGCATACCCTTGCACGCGCTTTCCGCCGTTGTTGACCAGGTACTTCGTGCTCTCGTCGATGTGAAACTCGCCCGCCCGGGTCGCGAACTCCTCGGTGGTGGACGGGTCCTTCACCATGAAGAAACCCTCGCCCGAGATATAGAGATCGGTCTTCAACTCGGTGGTCGCGATCTGGCCTTCGGTCCAGTTGTAGGCGGTGGCCGCCGTCGTGACGCCCGAACCGATCTGGATCGGCGACTGGCCGCCGCCACCCGATTGCAGGATCTGGCTGTAGGCGTCCTGGAACGTCATGCGCGAGGCCTTGAAGCCGGTGGTATTGACGTTGGCGATGTTGTCGCCAATGACGTTCATGCGGGCTTGGGCCTGTTGCATGCCGCTAACACCGGTATTGAGGGAATTAAGCATAGGATGACTGGGTTACTTGGCGGAGGTGGTCACGGAGTAGGCGTAGAGGTCGCCCATTTCATACTCTTGGGTGCCATTGTCACGGGGGTCGGTGATCGTGAGGCTGGGTTTTCCATCACGCATGGAGACGGCGGTTACTTGGCCGGTCTGATCCGCGGCATCCTTGCTCGTTCGATAGGTAATCGTGCGCCCCAGAAGTTCGTTGCCTTGGATGAGACTGCGAAGCGTGCTCATCTCCGACGCAGTCGACTTGGCCTGCTCCAAAGAAGTGAACTGGGCCATCTGGGCAATGAACTCGGTATCCTTGGTGGGGTTCAGGGGATCCTGCGCCTTGAGTTGCGCCACCAACAACTCCAGGAAGTCCTGCTGGCCCAGCGTCTTCTGGGGGATTCGGGAGGCGTCGGAAGCGAACAACTCCGACAGCGATTGTCCGGAGGAGGTTTCGGAAACAGCAGAGGTACTCATAGACTCACGCCCACAGTTCCCACCCGCGGCGGGCGGAAAGCAGGCTTCTCACGGGACGCCGGCGCAACGGTTCGGTGAGGGAACCGACCATGGGCAGGTCGTCCAGCACCACCGGGTTGGGCCGGGGCGAACGGCGGTGCGTATCGGCCTCGCCTTGTCCGGGCGAAGGCTGGTTGGATCGCGGCAGACCGACCTCGCGCTGCGGGGGAGCCTCGTTCAGGGGCGCCAGTCGGGCCCCTTGCGCCGCCAGACTTCGCTCCAATCGATCCCAGTCACCCTGCAACGCGGCGGCGTTGCCCGGTTCGCAACGAAGGTACACTTCGATCTGGCCGCTGCGTTGGCGGATATCCAGCAACAACTCGGTGTTAGCGTCAGGACGAACCACGACCGCAACCGAATCCAAGCTGGCCCGCTTAACGTGAAGCACATGGCCGACCAGCAAATCGTTCAACTTCCCCGCCTGTTCGGCGGCGGTCGAAGCGGTCAGCGTCCCGGACTCAGCCGTGCCTTGCAGGGTGGTCCCCGTGGACAGGTCACTCAAAACTGTCAGCCCGGCCGCGAGACCGGAATTCATAGGGTTCTCCGCCATGGCGAGGGTCTTGACCTCTGAGACGGCCCGGCTTTCCTTAAGCACGGCCGTTGCGGAGGATGCAGCTTCCTTGGCTTCGAGTGCCACCCCGGGTTCGGGCGACCAGCCAATCAAGCTGCCTTTTGGCGCGGACTTCATGCTGCCAACCTCCGCAGCATTGGCCATGCCAGCCACCTGCTGACCAGCTTCGCGGGCCGTTTGCGCGCCGTCTGCCAAAGCAGCCAAACCCTCTGGTTGCAGTGCTTTCCCGGTCGTTACCCCAGGCTTCGAAATCGCTTCAATTGAGGCTGCGCAGTCCGCCGCGAGGGGCAATGCCGAAAGGACGGAAGCACTCTCTGGCGGGTCGGCTGGCAAGCTTTGACCCTGGTTTGCAGGCAACAATTGCCCAGCCATGCGACCAGGCTTTCCGCCGGAAAGGACGTCAGCCACCGAAACGGCGAGTCCCCCCTCGATTCCTGCCGCTTCCTGAAGGCCCTGACCTGCGGCCGTACCGCGTGCTTCCCCCTCCCCGTCCTCGGTCTCCGCTTCTGAGCCTGACGAAGAGCGTCCCCCGCCCTGGCCCCAGCACCAGCCTGACGGCGGATAGGGAACATCCTCGGGGGCAGGCATTTCAGGAGTCGGCACGGCGCTTGCATCAACCCCGTCAGGTTCGCTGGTGGAAGCCTCCCCCCGCTGGTCGGTCCGCTTGGCCGGGACGGCCGCCTCGGGATTCTCCGAGTTGTGGGGCGGACTGGCTTTGGCCGGGCGCGGGGCAGTCTGCCCCACCCTCGTTTCCCCGGAACCCGGCGGGCGGCTGTTCCTCAACGCTTTTCGCTCGCTCAACCAAGCCGGTCTGGCCAAGGCCTCATGACTGGGCGCGGGCGCCCCGTTTCGGACACCGGCATCCTGAGCCGACGCTGGGCGGGTGGAGGCGGATGAGGCCCGCTCGGCGCGAGCCTCCTGCCGGCGGTCGGCAGGGGACGAGCCTTGCCGGCGCTCCAAACGGCCCATCACCTCCAGAAAATCGGCGGCTGACCGCCGTTGGTTCAGCCGCTCTTCGGCCGGAGTGGACTCGGCGTCGCGCCGGGCCTGGCCGCCCGCCACTCCGGAACAGGAACCCGGGTTCATGGCGTCTTCGACTTGTTGGTGGCCGGGGCGTTTACCAAGAACCGCAACCGATCGAACAAGGCAGCCACGCGCTTGGTCTGGGCGGGGTCCTGCGCCATCAATTCGAGCAACGGCGCGGTTTCGCTCTCCTTCATGGTGCCCAGGAGTTTGACCAACTGATCGTCCTCCATCTCGCGCATGATCTTGACGGCGCTTTCCGGCGCCATTCCGAGATAAAGCTTGGCCGCCCGTTTGAGGTTGTCCTTCTCCTGGTCCTTGAGCAACACCAGGGACTTCCTGATATTCTGGTCGATCTCCCGCTGCACGCTGTACACGGTCTGCGTGATGGCGTTGATCTCCAGGCGCTCAGCCTGGAGGCGGGCGGCCCATTCTTCGAGCTTCGTACGCTCGGCGCGGAGGCTCTCACGCTCCTGCTTGAGTTCCTGAACCATGCCCTCGAGCTCGGGGTTGTGAAAGGTCCAGGACGGGCCGGCGCCCACCGGTTTCTTGGCCACCACCGTGGTGGCGGTCGGCCGGGGACGGGGCGGCAGGCGCCACAGCATGGCGGTGGTCATCAGGTAGCTGAGGCACCCGATCAAGGCTACGATCCAGCCGGATTGGAGGAGTTTGGTCATGAGTCAAGTGGGTTCTTCCCCGCCCAAGCGAGGGCCTGTTGGGTTCCGCGTTGCGCCATCTCGTCGAGCAGTTTGCGTTCCTCGCGCTGGAGTTCGCGGTCGTACGCCATTTGCTGATGCTCCAGAAAGACCTCGACCGCCTCCCGTTCCTGACGGGCGCGCAGCATGGCGCTCAAGGCCTCCTGGACCACCCGATCCGCCTCGCGCACCGCCGCCAGACATTCCTGCCGCCGGAGTTCCACGGACTGAAAGTACCGTTGGGTCTGCCCGACCACCCCGGCCTGGCAGCCCTCGGCGATGGCGGCATGCCATTCGCTCCACGCGCTCTCCAATTCGCCCTGAACCTGATGCAGCCGCGCCACGATCTGCCGCTGCTCCTGCAGCGCCACGGCGTACTGTTCCATCATTTGCTGTTCCTTGCGCTGCCGCAGGGTGCGGACCACCTCGAGACTGAACTTGAAGGGTTTCATGAATGAGCGGTTTTGGAGGGATTGGATTTGGGCGGCGCGGAGGCCGGCCCGCTCGCCGCGGATAGCACTCCCGCGAGGCGCTGCCAGCTTTCCGATGCCGGAACGCCCTCATCGACCCGCTGGCGCAGAAACTGGTTCAGCGGATCGCGGAGGCGGATGGAAAGGTCGATGGCCGCGTTGCTGCCGGCCGGGTAGGCGCCGATGTTCACCAAGTCCTGGTTCTTGCGGTAGATGGCCATGGCCTCCCGCGCGCACGCCGCCAGGGTCTGCTGCTCCGGGGTGGTCAGGTCGCGGGTCAACCGGCTGACACTCTCCAGCACATCGATGGCGGGATAGTGGTTCTGGGTCGCCAACTCCCGGTTCAGCACCACGTGGCCGTCAAGAATCGACCGCACCGAGTCGGCGATCGGGTCGTTCATGTCATCGGCCTCCACCAGCACGGTGAAGAGCCCGGTGATCGAACCGTGCTCCCCTGTCCCGGCGCGTTCCAGCAACTGCGGCAGCAGGGAGAAGACCGAAGGGGTGTAACCGCGGGTCGCCGGCGGTTCGCCCACAGCCAGTCCGATCTCCCGCTGGGCCATGGCGAAGCGGGTCACTGAGTCCATCATCAGGAGGACGTTCTGCCCGCGATCGCGGAAGTACTCGGCGATGGCCATCGCCATGAAGGCCCCCTTCAATCTGGCCAGGGCCGGTTCGTTGGACGTCGCCACGATCACCACCGACCGCCGCCGCCCCTCCTCGGCCAGGTCTTTTTCCAGAAACTCACGCACTTCGCGCCCGCGCTCGCCGATCAGCGCGATGACGTTCACGTCCGCCTCCGCCTGGCTGGCCAGCATGCCCAGCAAAGTCGATTTACCCACGCCGCTGCCCGCGAAGATGCCCAAACGTTGCCCCCGTCCGCATGGAATGAGGGTGTCGATCGCCTTGATGCCGGTCTGGAACACCCGCTGAATCCGCTGGCGCTTCAAGGGATGCGGCGGCGCCGTGTAGATGCCAACATGGTCCGTGGCCGAGATCGGCCCCAGACCGTCGATGGGATGCCCCAGGCCGTCCAGAACCCGCCCCAGCAGGGCGTTGCCCACCGGCACTTGGAGGGGCCGTCCCAGGGCAATCACTTCGCTGCCAGGATGGATGCCGTGCATCTCCCCGAGCGGCATCAGCAAGACATGGTGGTTGCGAAACCCGACCACCTCGGCCAGGGTGGAACCGTCATGCCGCGCCGACTCGATGCGGCAGACGTCCCCAAGCGCCGCCAGCGGCCCGGCGGACTCCACCACCAGGCCGATGAGCTGAACCACGCGCCCGCGGCTCTCGACGGCACGGGCCTGACGGGCCCGGTGCAGCCATTCTCCCAACCGCCCCGGTTTGGCTTCGTCCTTCATCGCGCTTTCCGTCATCATGCCACAATCGCCTCCCGCAGCAGTTCCACTTTGGTGGAACGCCGGGCGTCAATGGTCCCGAACTGGCTGTGGACAACGCACCCGCCCCGGCCCACTTCCGGCGCGCCGTGAAACGTCACCCGCTCGGCGCCGCCTTGGGGCAACAGCACCGGAGAGTTCACATTGCGCAGCAGCGCCAAATCGTCCGGGTGCATCTCGATCGAGTAGCTCGCCGATTCCTCCACCTGGTTCAGCGCCTCGCGCACCACCGCCTCCACCATCTCGGAGGAGACCGGCAGCCCGGCGACCAGTTTGGCGGCCGCCTCCAGGGCGATGGCCACCAACTCGCGCTCGCATTCGCGGGTCAGCCGCGGAAGCACCTGCTGCAGGGCGTCCAGCACCCCGTTCTGCAGTTCCTGGAGCTCCGCGCGCTGGCGCACCAACTGCTCGCTGAGCGCCTGCTCTCCCGCCGTGCGACCGCGTTCGAAGGCCGCCGCCTCCGCCTGGCGCACCCGCGCCTGCAGCTCGGCTTCCGTGGATGGGTAGGCCGTCAGCCGGACGTCCCGCAACGGACGGTCCAGGCGGACCGGCTCATGCCATGACCTCTTCGCGTGCATCGGCTTTCGCTCCGCCCAAATCCAGTTCGCCTTCGCTCTCCAACCGCCGCACCACCTCGATGATGCGCATCTGCGCAGCCTCGATATCGCGCAGCTTCAGCGGCCCCATGAAGCTCATTTCCTCGCTGACGGTCTCGGCCGCGCGTTTGGAGATGCTGCCCAGCAGCGCGCCCTTGAGCTTGTCGCTGGCCGTCTTGAGCGCGACCGCCAAATCCCGCATGTCCACCTCGCGCAGGATCTTCTGCAAGGCCTGAGTGTCGAGCCCGGTCAGATCCTCGAAGGTGAACATCTTCTGCCGGATCGCCTGTCCCAGCTCGGGGTTGTGCTCCTCCAGGGAGATGAGGAGGGTTTTGCTGACATTCTTGTCCAACGCGTTGAGCACGCCCGCAGCGCATTTGACTCCGCCGGTCTGATTCAGCGCCCGCGTATGCTTGGTGCCGGACTTCTGGCTGAGCACCTCCACCACCTTCTCCACCACCTCGATGGGGGTCGGGGCCAGGGTCGCCAACCGTTCGACCACCTGCTCGCGGACTTCAGCCCGCAGCATGAACAGAATCTGCGCCACCTTTTCCGGCGCCAGGTAGCTGCACACCAAGGCGATGGTCTGGGGCTGCTCGAGCTTGAGCAGGTTGAAGACCTGCCGCGCCTCCATGTCGGCAATCTGCTGCATGGCCGCCACCGGGGTGCGGGTCGGGGCAATGCGGCTCACGATGTCCGAGGTCTTGAACAGACCCACCGAGCGTTCCAGCACATTCTGGGTGTAGTCCAGACCGCCCAGGATGCTGGTGCTGGCCTGCACCGCCACTTCGGTGAATTCCTTGAGGATCTCCTTCTGGAGTTCCTGGCTGATCAAGCTCAGCTTGGTCATCTCGGAAGAAACGGTTTCCAATTCGTGCTCATCGAGGTTCTTGAGCACTTGAGCGGCGCTCTCCGGTCCCAAGATGACCAGCAGGGCGGCCAGCTTCTGGACCTTCGTCATCTTCGAGATGTCGACGGCGGCCGCGCTGGCTTCAGAAGTAGGTGAGGGCATGGCGGTTATCCTAGCTGGGCGTTTACGACTTGCCGCGGGTGAGCCAGGCGCGAACCGCCTGGGTCATGTTCGCGGGATTCTCCTTGATCAGTTGGTTGAGCACTTCGACGGTCACCACCCCCGGTTCCTCGTCGTCGTTCGAGGCCGTCCAGGTCTTGCCGTTGCCGTTGCCGCGAACGTACCCGTTCCCATGGCCGTTGCCGTTCGTGCCCAGCGCGCCGAGGGGGATTCCCAACGGAATGGTCTCGACCGGGGTCTTCTTCAAGCTGCGGTAGAAGGCCAGCAGCACCACGAGAGCCAGCGCGGGATAGAGCAGCGTCCGGCCCAGATCCGTCCAAAACTGCTGGGTCTGCTGTTTCTCCATCTGCTGGTTGATCTCGAGCGCCGGTTGGTCGTTGAAAGCCCATTCCTCGAGGGTGATCTCATCCTGCCGGGTGCCCTCCGTCCCCTCTTGGATGCCCAGGGCGCTCTTGACGATCTTGGTGAGCACCTGCTTCTCCTTGTCGTCCAAGGGGGTGAGTTTGCGGTCCTTGCCGGTGCCTTCCACTTTCTGGGCCACCATGACGGCGGCCGAGAGCCGGCGCAGACTGCCCGGCTGCTGCATCATGGTGCTGGTGGTCTTGCTCAGTTCGTACTTCTTCGTGGTCACCGTGGTGCTGTTCTTGGTGGCCGTCACGGAAGTCAGGGCCGTCGTGTTGGTCCCGGCGTTCACCGTCGCGCCCACCGCCGGGTTGTTGCTGCCATTGTTGGAATCCAACTTTTCATCCTTCTTGGTGTCTTCGCGCAGCACCCCTTCGGGGTCGTAGACTTCCTGGGTCTTGGTCAGGGTCTCGAAATTGATATCGGCCGAAACGCGCACCAAGGCCCGGCCGGGCCCCAGGACCGCCTCGAGCATCGTCTGGGCCTTGTTGGCATAGTACTGCTCGATCTGCTTCCGCAGGGCGAGCTGCGCCGAAGTCAGGCCCGCCATGGAGTCCGGTTCATTGTTGTCGGTCATCGCGGTGCCGTGGTTGTCCACCACCGAGACGTTGTTCGGCAGCAGCCCTTCCACCGAACTGGCCACCAGGAAGCGGATGGAGTTGACCGCGGACATCGACAACTGCCCCTGCCGGCGCACTTTCACGAAGACGGACGCGGTCGGTTTGCTCGTGGGAATCAGCAGTCCGTTTTCCGGCATGGTCAGCATGACGCGCGCCGACTCGACCTCATCCAACTCGGAGACGGTCCGGGCCAATTCGCCTTGCAGCGCCCGCCGGTAATTGACGCGCAACATGAAATCGGACACTCCGAGGCTGGGTTTTTCGAGAATATCCCAGCCCCCGCTGTCGTGCTTCGGAATCCCCTTCTCCGCCAACTGCATGCGCACGCGGTACACTTTGTCACGCGGCACCTGGATGGAGCCGCCGGTCGCCCGGTACGGAATCTTGTCTGCCTCCAACGCGTTGATGACTTTGCCCGCTTCCGCATCGTCCAAGCGCCCGTAGAGCAGGGCGTAGTCGGTTCGTTGCGACCAGACCCCGACGGCGATCAGCCCTCCCAGAACCGCCACGGTGGCCAGGACCATGCTCACCTTCTGGTTCAGCCCCAGTTGCTTCCACAATTCCAGCAACTGCTTGCCCATTTGTGCTACGTTGGGATTCATCGCGATAGATTCGAACTCAAAGGGCTATTGGCGTTCCTGACTAGACCTGCATCCGCATCAACTCCTGGTAAGATTCCAGCAGCTTGTTGCGCACTTCCACCATCAGTTGAAAGGAAACGCTGGCTTCCTCCATGGCCACCATGGCTTGGTGCAGCGGAACATTCTCCCCGCTTAACACCGCGTTCACCGTCTCGCGGGAGACTTCCTGCTTCTGCCCCACCTCATCCACCAACCGGTTGAGCGTATTCGCAAAGGAAGAGTTCGTGCCGCCGGTGGCCGAAGGGCCGCCCGGCATGGCCGGCTTGATCCCCTCCAACTCCGCCGCCGGGATACCCTTGCCAACCGACAGACCGCCGCCGAGTCCCCGGGCACCTGTGCCGCTGAGCTCGGGACGGAGGGTTCGGAGAATCGAGATGGCATCCATAGCGGCGGGTCAGTAACTAGGCGCGTTTCCCGATGGAAAGGGTTTGCATGGTCATGTTTCGCGAGGCCTTCACCACGGCAAGGTTCGCCTCGAAAGCCCGGGAAGCCGTGATCAGGTCGACCATTTCCTCGTGGATGTTGATGTTGGGAAGCTCGACACACCCGTCGGGGCCGGCATTCGGATTGCCCGGGCTGGGAATCCGCCGGGGAGGCCGGTTATCGGGCATGATCTTGGCGACCTGAAGACCTTCCGCCGTTGCTGCTCCTCCCATCTGGCTACCCAACACGCTCTCGAAGGTAACTACTTGGCGTTGATAGGGCTTGCCATTGCCCGTGTTCTCGACATGGGCATTGGCGATGTTCGCCGAAACCACCTCCATGCGGATGCGCTCAGCCGTCAAAGCCGAGGACGTGCTCTGAATGCCTGGCAGGATGTTAATCATGGCAAACGGGGGGGTTAGCTGGACCTACCGGTAATCGCCGTGCGCAATCGCAACAGCGCCGAACTGATCAACTGCGTCTCGAGCGTGTGCTCCATGTTGTTCTGGTTGAGCTTCATAAGCTCGGTCTCCAGTTGCACACTATTGCCGTCCCGAGTCCGTGCCACCGCGGTGCTGTCAACCTCCAACTGCGGCCTCATCGAGCCGATGCGATCCACATCCTGGCTGGCCACCGCCTCCTGGAGGGACTTGGCAAACGACGGATTCACATCCACCCGCTTGTAGTTCGGACGCTCGACGTTCGCCAGATTGCTGGCAATCGCTTCATGGCGCAGCACGGTGGCGTCCATCATCTTTTTGGTCGCCACGTAGTTCGGTTGGTTGAATAGCGCTTCGATCATCGCCAGTGTCGTTGCCTGTCGCAAAGCACGCGATGTGCCACAACGACAATGGTCTGATAGTGAATAAGTTAGCGCATAGCTCCCGGGTAAATCCCGGCAATTG
>CAYYMW010000131.1:0-16112 GCA_964472515.1 uncultured Verrucomicrobiota bacterium
ATTTTGAAACGCCCAGCCCCAAAGGGCCGTTGCGTGTGGCGTTCCCGGCCGCCGTCCATGAATTCTACTTCCCGCAACTCTTCCTCGATCTGCCCGTCGAACCGTCCGCCGGGAGGTTGGGATGAACGACACCGCCAGCATGAATATCGCAAAAGAACTCAGCGGCGAAGGAGATGGAAATGCTCTTCAAATGGCTTGTCACCAGGGGATGCTCTTCACGTAATGCGTCAGTGACGGCTGGAGCGTCCGTAGGAGCTACGACGAGTTGAAGAGGAGCGGGTAGAGTCGACGTTGGGGATGGGCGGCGAGCGTGTCGAGCGTATGGACAAGTCGGTCGAACCCGTCGTCGGTGCGTTTGCCCAGGGTATGCAGGATGCTCATGAGCACCTCGCGGGTACGCAAGCCCCGCTCGGACTGGGAGCCGAAGCTCAGCTTGCGGGCGATCACCAGCGGGCGCAACTCGATTACTTACCCGGACTCCGCATCCCCGCTCAATCCGGTGCGCGGGTACCCAGCTCCCGAGTCCGATCGGCGGTCTGGCAATCAGCCAAGACCAGTCCAAACGGCAAGAGGGGACGGAAATCGGCGTCGTTGGCCGTTGCCAACTTCGCCCCGCAACGAATGGCGACCGCCGCGATCATGCAGTCGGCCAAGCTGCGTGAGCGGCGGCCAGTTTGGTTGAACAGTGCGGCGGACAAGCGGGCATCCTGGGGCAAGAATGGCTCGGGGTTGGGAAAAAGCCGGGAAGCCAAAACCGTTGCGGCGGCATCGAGTGGTCCGCACATGAATTCGGCCCAGGCGATGGTGCTTACTCCCAAGTCCTCCTGGCTTGCTGCCCAAGCTCGAATCTGCCCGTGAGCTTTGGAGCCGGCGATGGTGGCTTGAATCAGGAAGTTGGTGTCGAGATGGATCATGGTCGGTCGCCAGGGAGACCGCGCTTCCCTCACCGGCGCGAGTCGCGAACGGTGGCCATCCACTGGGCGGCCACTTGTTCATCTACGCGGAGATGAGCCTGGAGCGCTTCCAACGCCCCCAACACCGAGGCCTCGTTGGACTCCTTGGGCGCAGGGTGGAGGATGGTCAGCAGGCCGGTGGCTTTGTCCGGCAATTGGTCGGTTCCCTTCGCCACCACCCGGCCATGGTCGATCTCGATTTCCAAGGTTACGTAGCTCATTGTCGAAAACCTACGCCTTGGCCCTCGAAAAGCGAACCTTTTTGCGGCTCACTTGAGCCACCAAAATGGCCTCACCCAGGCGGCAGGTCCTTGCGTCTATAGCTCGATCCATGGGTAGTTGATTCGCCGAACCAGCCCGCGGCGCCAGGATCCACCGGGTTCAAAGGCTCTTCCGAGCGTGCTTCGCGACCTCCTCCAGACGGTCCACCGCCCGCCGGCACAAGACGCGCCAGTCGAGTTGGGTCCGGACCCGCTCGCTGGCGGGGCCAGCCAGGGCCAGGCGTTGGGCGGGCGGCTCCGCCAGCCAGCCGAGGATCGTCTGCCCCAGGATCTCGCCGTCGAAGGGGGCAAAGCGGACCAGCGGTTCGTCGACAAAGTAGCGGCATACCCCCTGCAAGGCCGTGCTGGCCACCGGCAGGCCCAGCCCGAGGTACTCGACCAACTTGGCCACAAACGCGCAGTGCGTCCCGCTGGACTCCTCATACGGCACCAACCCCACCGAGGCGCTCCGCAGTTCCCGGGCCACCTCGGCGTAAGGCACGAACCCCGTGCACACCAGCGCCCGGCCCGGGCAGCGCCGCGTCATCTCCCGTTCCAACTGCGCCAGCGGCGCGGTCCGCCGCCCGACAAACTTGAACACGACCTCAGGACGCTCGCGCCAGACGGCGGCCAGGGCGTCCTGCGCCACCCGGCCCAGGTGATGGTGATCCAACGAACCGTGCATCACGACCGTCGGCGGCCCCTCGGCGCGCCGCTTAGCGGCGGCTTCGTCGAAGGCAAACAACTGCGCGTCGTACCCGTAGTAGATGGGCAAGACCTTCTCCTTCGGGTATCCGGCCCCGACCACGTAGTCGGCCAGCACGTCCGAAACCGTCAGGACCCCGTCGACGCCGTACTTCGCGGGCATTCCCAGTTCGAACTTCTTCAGCACCGCGAGGGCGGGCGGGGGCATCAACCAGACCGGCCAGGTCTCCATGAACGCGGTGAGGTAATCGAGGAAGTTCATGACCACCGGCACCCCCAACCGCCGCTTGAGCCGTCCCGCCGCCACCGCCGAAATGGCATGCTGGGAGAGCAGCAGCTCGAAGGGCTGACGCCGGGCGGCCTCGGCCACCATCCGTTCCAGGAAGAACGGATAGGCCAGGTACTTCAGGTTCCGTGCGCGGGTATAGCGCCCCATTTCCCACCGCTGGAAGGGGCGGAGACGGATCCCGAAGTCGGCCGTCACCCGCTCATGGTCGTCGATGCGCGGCCCGAAAACCTCAACTTGGTGGCCCCGTGCCACCATTTCGCGCACCAGGTACACCGCCTCCGCCGATCCCCCGCCGCTGGGCGGATAGAACGGCTCGTGAGTAAGCAAGGCGACCCGCATGGGTGGCCATTCTCTCAACCGCCGCCGCTCCGTTCAAGTCCGGGCGTACTCCATCCGGACAGGTGGGCCTGCTTTGCCAGGTTCGACGGCTGCCGACACGAAGTCCGAACCGGTTGGCCCGGTGGCTGAAGCGGAGTCTGTCAGAGCACCCGCGCTTTACGGGACTTAACCGCGTGGTCCCGCCGTTCCAAGCGTGTCCTCAAAGCAGCCCTGCCAGCGTGGCGATCGCCTCTTGGCGGGCGCTCAGCACCCCGCGCAGCGCGGCTTGGGCTTTCTCCAAGTCAGCCTGTCGCTCCTTCCGGTGCTCCACGTACTTGGCCAGCGCCGCCTTGATTTCCCCTGAGGAGGCCTTCGAATCGACCGCCTTCTGCAGTTGCTCCGCCGCCGCGCCCGCCGGTCGGCCGGTGCGGCGTTGTCCCTGGGCCTGGTCGCCTTGGTTGGCGTCTCCACCGGTCCGGTTGCCGCGGTCGAACATGCCACGGGCTCCCACGCCCAGTTCGATGCGCACTTCCAAGACCTTCTGGATCAGGGGTTGGATCGCCTTCCATTCCGTATCGTCGGTGATTTCCAGCCGCTCCTTGTACCGCTCCAACATCCTTTGCTGCAATTGGGCCGGATCGAGATTCCCTTGCCGCTGACCTCTTCCGGTTTGGTTGGTGCGTTGTCGTTGGCGCTGCCCGCCTTGGGCGTCTTGTCCCCTGAGTTGGTCGGCCCCAACGCACAACAGCAAACCCAGACTCCAAACCAGCCACGATCGGTTCATCCAGCTCATACGTTCAATGTGAAGTTGTCTCGTCAGCCTGGCGGTCGTGGCCAGCGGATTAACGGCAAGCCCGCGCCACCCGCACCCGATTCCAGACGCGCCCCGTCGGCCTCAGGTTACGGAGGCGCGTGCTGGCCCGGAGTCTCCCGCCGGGCGTTCAACCGCGAATCGCGGATCCTTGAATCTCCGCCGGTCCGATTCGAGCCGGGCCCGGTTCGAGTCCTCCCTGACGGCGCACGCGCACCAGGCGCCTTCCGCGCGAATCGAATGGACGGCGGGCCGACCGTAGCCTATCGTGGGGCATCGGTTATAGGAGAAAAAAGGTGTGCAAGAATTAGACGACTATCTGAATCAGGCCAAGCAGTTTCCCCCTGCTCCGCAGACCCTGCCGCAATTGTTGCAGCAACTGAACGATCCCAACGCGGACATGAGCAAGGTGGTGGAGCTGATCTCGATCGACCCCTCCCTGACCGCCAACGTCCTCCAAGCCTGCAACAGCGCCTACTTCGGGGCCGCTGACCGTATTTCGGAAGTCGATCAGGCGGTGGGCCGCCTGGGTTTCGAGCAGATCTACCGCCTCGTCGCCTCCGCCTGCGGCACACGCATGATGGCGGTCATCCGTCCCGGGTGGGGGCTGGACAGCGCCGAACTCTGGAAACACTCCGTGACCACCGCGCTGGCCGCGCAGATGATCGCCCGCGACCTGAACGAGGACCAGAATCTCGCGTTCACCTCCGGGCTCCTGCATGACCTCGGGCGCATTGTGTTCGCCTGCGCCCTCGAGCACATCTACGGCACCCTGACCACCGAGGCGGAGAAGATCCAGGGCGCGCTGCCCGAGACCGAGGAACGGCGCCTGGGGGTCAACCACGCCAAAATCGGCGCGCAGTTGCTGGCCCGCTGGAAGTTCCCGGTCGAGTTGGTCGCCACGGTGGACCACCACCATCACCCCGGCCGCGCGGGCCTCTACGGACGCACCGCCGCCATGGTCTACCTGGGCAACAACATCGCCTATTACCTGGGCTGCGGCTGCGGCAAACAGGCCATCTCGCTCGTGGATCAGGAGGAGGCACTCAAGATTCTGTCCCTCACCTACGAGCGCATCCCCTACTACATGACCCAGACGCTCGAGAACGTGGCCATGCTCGAGTTGCTGCTCCGGATGCAGGGTTAGCGGGTCCGGTCACCCTTCCCCGGGCTTGGCGGGACCGCCAGGGGGTGTTTGGCCCTTCAAGGGAGGCGGTGCGCCCAGTTTCAGGTACAGCCAGACCTCCAGCGGACGCAGGGGACGCAGCCAGCGGTAACAAGGGGAGTATACCAACCGCAGCCGCACCACCGAGAGAAACCACGCCAGCGAGGCCTTTCCCAAGCTTACCTTCGAGCCCAGTTGGTCGGTCCATTCCGTCGGCACCTCCAAGACCCGGAACCCGGCCTGCTTCAACGAGTACAACAGGTTGATGTCGAAGGCCATGTCCGCGATGGTGAGATGCGGATGAATGCGCTCGACCGCCGCCCGCCGCATGACCTTTGCGCCGCACTGCGTATCCGCAATGTGCATCCGGAAAAGCACCTCGACCCAGGCATGAAACGCACGGCTGAAGAAGCGGCGCTGCGTGGATTGCGCCACATGCAGGACGGCTCCCGGCAGCCACCGCGAGCCAATGACGCAATCGGCCTCCTGCCAGCGGCGCACCAAGTCCAGGAAGGCCGGCGGAGCGGTTGCCCCGTCCGCATCCACATAGCCGATCAGGTCGGCTTCCGGCGCCAGCTTCAGGCCTTGGATCAACGCGCCGCCCTTGCCGATCCGCCCCGGAAAGTTCAGGTGCCTGACCTCGGGGAACTCCACCGCAACGCGTTCCACGACTCCCAGCGTGCCGTCCGTGCAGCCGTTCAAGACGACCACCAACTGGAACTTGCCGGCATAATGCTCCCGGAAATGCTGAGCGTAGGCGCGCAGCACCGGCTCGATCCGCCGCTCTTCGTTGTAGGCGGGGATCAACAGCAATACGCTGGGCAATGTCTCTGGCACCCCGGCACTCTAGCGCGCCCGGTTCCGGCTGGCAACCGGCTCCCGTCGCCTTGGGCTTGTTGCCGGGAGGGAAGTAGGGTAGGTTAGACCTACGCGGGCAACGACGCTCTCATGCGGCTCGAATTGGGTCATTCCATGGCGGAGGACCTGGATGCGCGGACGGTTCCGGGCGTTCTATGGCAGGTCGATCAAGCCGCTTTGCGCTGTGTGGCTTGCGGCCATCGTTGCCGCCTCCTGCCCGGGCGGCGCGGCGTCTGCCAGGTCCGGTTCAACCGCGACGGCGAACTGCGGGTACCCTTCGGCTACGTGTCCGGCGCGCAATGCGATCCGGTCGAAAAGAAGCCGTTCTTCCACCTTCTTCCCGGCAGCACCGCGTTCACCTTTGGGATGCTGGGATGCAATTTCCGTTGCTCGTTCTGCCAGAATTGGTTCACCAGCCAGACGTTGCGCGATGAGGCCGCCGGCGGCCGCCTCCAGCCCGCCACGGTGGCCCAACTGGTGTCCGCCGCCCGCCGTGCCGAGGCCCGGCTCATGGTGTCGAGCTACAATGAACCGCTGATCACCGCCGAGTGGGCGGTGGCCGTTTTCCGGGCCGCGCGAGAGGCCGGCCTGCTCTGTGCGTTTGTCTCCAACGGCCATGCCACCCCCGAGGCGATCGAGTACCTGCAGCCCTGGCTGGCCGCCTGCAAGGTCGATCTCAAGTGCTTCCGGGACAAGGGCTACCGGACGGTTGGCGGCCGGCTGGAGCGCGTGACCGACACGATCCGGCGTTTGCACCGCGCCGGCCTCTGGGTCGAGGTCGTGACCCTGATCGTACCCGGCTTCAACGACGATCCGCGCGAACTGCGCGACCTGGCCGCCTTCCTGGCCTCGGTGAGCCCCGAACTCCCCTGGCACGTCACCGCCTTCCATCCCGACTACCGGTTGCAGGACGCGCGGCCGACCTCCGCCGAGGACCTGGCCCAAGCCGCCGCCATCGGCCGGGAGGCCGGGCTGCATTTTGTCTACGCCGGGAACCTGCCCGGCCGGGTGGGGTCGGCCGAAGACACTTTCTGTCCGGGCTGCGGCTCGTTGCTGGTGGAACGCCGTGGCTTCAGGGTCACCACCAATCGGTTGGACCCGGGGGGAATGTGCCCCAAGTGCGGCCGCGCCATTGCCGGGATTTGGGACGAGTTGGCGGTCCGCCGGCTTCGCAACGGAGTCTCGGCCACCGCCTCGCTGTGCTGAAGGTATGAACGAAACCCACGAACCGCCGCCGACCGCTTTCGTCCGCCTCCCCGCTTGGGCGGGACAGTTCTATCCGGATGACCCCGCGGAGTTGCGCGCGACCATCGCCGGGTTCCTCCGCGCCGCGCCGCCGGCCCGGGGGGCGCCGCCCAAAGCCATCATCGCCCCGCACGCGGGCTATCCCTACTCCGGTCCCATCGCCGCCAGCGCCTACTCGCGGCTGGTCCCGCTGGCCGACAGCATCTCGCGGGTGGTGTTGCTGGGGCCGTCCCACCATGTGGGTTTTCGCGGCATCGCCACCACCGAGGCGGAGGGATACGAAACCCCCTTGGGGACGGTCCCCATCGACCGCCAAGCCGTGGTGGCGGCCCAGCGCCTGGCCGTGGTGCGGCGGGAGGAAAACGCGCACCGGCACGAACACAGCCTCGAAGTCCACTTGCCTTTTCTGCAGTGCGTCCTGCGGCAGTTCCAGCTCGTTCCGTTCGTCGTGGGCGACGCCTCGGCGGTCGAAGTCAGCGCCCTGCTCGAGTCGCTTTGGGACGGGCCGGAGACCCTCATCGTGATCAGCACCGATCTCAGCCACTACCTGCCCTACGAGCAGGCGCAGGAACTCGATGCCGCCACCGCTGCGGATATCGTCGCTTTGCGCCCCGCGGACCTTGGTCCGCGCGATGCCTGCGGCTGCCGCCCGCTCCGGGGCCTGCTCCACACCGCGCGCGCGCGCGGCCTCCACTGCGAGCAACTCGATCTGCGCAACTCCGGCGACACCGCCGGCTCGCGCCACCGCGTCGTCGGCTACGGCGCGTTCGCGATCGCCTGACCGCCGTCCCCGCTCCGCGATCCGTCCGACGGGGGAGCGCAGGCGGTTTGCGGCTCGTCCCGGTTTATTCCACCCGGGCGGGCGGCGCGACGCTGGCGGACCAGGGCTTTGTGGTCGGCGTCCAGGGTGCTGGACAGTTGCTGGAGCAACGGCGTCGCATGGGCCGCCGGCGCGGAGGGGGGCGCCGCGGTCTGGCCCCGCCCCGCTTTGAAACGTTCCACGCCTTCGACCAGGGCATCGAAAGCCTTGACGCTGACCACCCCCAGCCAGCCCGCGACGCGCGGGACTTTGCCCACCACCCAGCCCAGCAGATGCCCCAGGATGGGGGCGGCGGCGGGCACGAACGCAACGAGCGCGATGAGTCCTCCGATCCCCAGACTACCGAGGCCCAGACGACGGGTCCAAGTGCGGATGCGCTCGTTGCGCGCGGCCTCGTACTGGCGGCCGTAGTCCTCCAACCGCGTTTCGAGGCGGCGCTCGCGGCCCAGGAGGCGGTCCTGTTGGGCGAAACGCGCCTCAAGGGCGGCGGAGGCCGGAGCCGGGCCGGCGGGGGGATTGGACGGGCAGGCCTCGGCAATGAGCGGAGCCACATCCAGCGGTTGCCCGGGGAGGCCTTCGAGGCGCTGGTCCTGCCGGGCCAGACGCAGGGCCACGGCCGCGTGGGGGGCTTGGTTGGTGGCGGGTTGGGTTTGGAGCGCATCCACCACGGCGGTGGTAAGCACGCGGGATTCCTCGGCCAGCCGCGCTTCGAGCTTCGCCTGGCGGGGAGCGACCGAGGTGCATCCGGCCGCCGTACACAAACCGATCATGATAAGGATCGTTTTCATGTCTGGCAGCCTGCCGCTTCCCACCGCTCACCGGGCAGGCTTCCATGGCCTCCCTGGACCCGGTGGCGGGAAGGTTCCGGCTTGAAGGGGGTTTCTGCGCTTGAGTCGGGTGGGAGGCGGACCTAGATTGGCCCACGCATGCGCCGGTTATTGTCCGTGTTGCTCATGGCCGCCTGTCTGGGCTGCTCCCCGCTGCTGGGGGCGCCCGCCAGGATCATCAAGGTTCTGCCGCATCTCGTGGATGCGGAGGGGCGCCACGCCCTGTCGCCGAGTCTGTACGAACGCGACGCCTACCAGGCGCACCTGCGGAAGAACCGCAGACTGATTGCGGGCCTGCGGTTCGACATCCAATGGCGCGCCCCGGGCAAGCGCGACGCCAAGCTGAAGCTCCGGCTGCAGATGCTTACCTCGAAGGGCGAGCCCGGCCGGGAACGGATCGTCGAGCAGGCGGTGCGAGCGCCCACGCGATGGAGCCGCTGGACGCGCCTAATGGTGGCCGGCCGGGATTGGGAGGAGCAAGGCAACGTGGTGGCGTGGCGCGCCACGCTCTGGGATGGGGACAGCTTGGTCGCCGAACAAAACTCGTTCCTTTGGCGCACCAGCGCCAGTGTGGAGGCCGGAACCAAGTAGCTGCGGATTCACGCAAGTGACTTATCCTGAGGCGGGCAGGGCTGCCAGCCCGCCTGGTTCGCCCCACTGGCGACCGGATGGCCGGCCGCTGGAGCTGCACTCATTAGCGCTGTCAACCCTTCTTTGCGGACTTAACGCGTCATGACGCGGCAAGGAGCTTGTCACAGACAGGATCGAGGACTAGGGTGCAGAGGTGGCCGCTCCTTGGCGGCCCGGACGGAAACGCGTGCCAGAGAAGACAGGCCTATGAACACCACCACGAAGCGCGGCCTGGCCGCCCAGAGCGGGCCGGGAGGATTCACACTCATCGAACTGCTGGTCGTGATTGCCATCATCGCGATCCTGGCAGGCATGCTGTTGCCTGCCCTCAGCAAGGCCAAGGCCAAAGCCCAGGGCGTCCAGTGTATGAGCAATCATCGCCAATTGCTCCTGGCGTGGCGCATGTACGTGGAGGACAACCGGGAACGCCTGCCGTTTGCGTACGCCAGCCAAGCCAAGTTCACCAAGTATGCCTGGGTTACCGGCATCCTCGATTTCAGCGGGGCCAACGCTTCGAATTTCGACCCCAAGGTGGACATCGAGAAGAGTCCACTCTGGGCTTACTGCGGCAAGGCCGCCGGCATCTTCCGCTGCCCGGCCGACAAGAGCACGGTCAAGGCCACGGTGGGCGAGTACAAGGGCCAGTTCAAGCCGCGGGTGCGCAGCATGGTGATGAACAATTGGGTCGGGGGCAACGGGGACAACTCCGATAGTTCCGCAGGCACTTGGGATCCGGCGGGCGGTTGGGGCAACGGCAAGTACCGGGTCTATCAGAAGTACGGCGATATGGTTGATCCGGGGCCCACTTCGACTTACGTATTCCTCGATGAGCGGAAAGAGAGCATCAACGACGGCTATTGGGTCGTGGAGATGCTCGGTTATCCCAATCCCGCGCAGACCAAGATTGTGGACTATCCCGGCAACTACCACAACCGCGCCGCCGGCTTCTCCTTTGCCGACGGCCATGCGGAGATCCGTCGCTGGGTGGATGATCGCACCGTGCCGGAGACCGTCAAGCAGCTCAACATTCCGTCCGCTAACAACCGCGACATCGTCTGGTTGTGGGAGCGCGCCACGCGTGCGCTGTAGCAAATCCTTCTCCCAACCAACCGCCACCACCTGCCCGCCGGTTCGCCTGCCGGGATGTCGTGGCGGTCTGTTTTCAGGCCCCCCCCTGTCGCGGTATTCCCTTGGGATTCCGCGCCGGGATCAGGCCGTCTTGGCAAGTTCAACGATGAGTCCGTCCCGATGACGCGCGGCGTGCGGGTTGAGGCGCAGGAGGCGGGGATTCCAGGCCAAGACGTAGGCCAAAGCGGTGTCCGGCAGACCAGGCACGGGCAGCCAGTGGCTGGCCTTGCCGCCCGGTGCGGGCGCGAGGTAGTCCGGAAGCAGTGCGGCCAAGCGGCCGCCCGCCACCGCCTGCTGTGCTTCCAGGAAGCTGCCGCAAGCAAGCCGGGGTTCCTGCCCTTCCAAGGCCGCCAGGCCGGCCAGCGCCGGTTCGCGCGCGGCCAACGCCAGGGGCAGGCGGCGGGCAGCGAAGGCCTCCTCGGCCTGGCGGGTGGTGCGGCACAGGGTGATGGGCACGGCCAGACGGAGCCGCCATTCCCAGAGGAGCCGGAGTTGAAGCGGACGGCTCAAGGCCCGGGCGGTAACGACGCCAAAGTCGAGGGTAAGGTCGTGCAACCGCCGCTCGATCTCCTCATCGCCCGCCGTTTCCACCACGTACTGGACCCCGGCGCGGGCGCGTTCCCGCCCGGAGAGCGCCGGTAGGAGAAACCGCTCCAGAAAGGTGGCGCCGGCGCCGATGCGCCAGGTCTGCGGCGCCGTGAGCACGCCGCGATGAAAATTCGACAACCCCAGGAGGAAGAAGCGCGAGATCCGGGCCAGTTCGCGCCCACCGGCGGTCAGCCGGATGCCCCGGCCGTGCCGCTCCACGAGTTCGGTGCCGAAGAAGTCCTCCAGTTCCTTGATCTGGCGGCTGTATTGGCTCTGCTTCACCGGGTCGCCTCCGGCCGCGCGGACGATGCTGCCGGCGGCCCCAACCTCGACCAGCGCCCGGAGACGGTCAAGCGACAACCCGGAAGCCGCGAAAAGTCGTTCAAACATGACTACCCAGTATGGTTACTCATGTTAAACCTACTATCAAGGTTGTTTGTGCGTGCTACGGTGCTGCAACGCGGGACGATGCCGCCCCGCCAAACGACCAGCCTATGAACGACACCCTAACCACCCAGGAAGACCAGACGCTGCGCCAGATTCTCAAAGAGCAACTGGACGTCACCGACGACCAAATCACGCCCACCGCCCACATCGAGCATGATTTGGGCGCCGACTCGCTGGACAAGGTCGAGATCGCCATGCAGATCGAAGAGCGCCTTGATCTGACCATCCCGGACGAGAACTGGGACGGCGTGGAAACCGTGGCCGACCTCCAGGAAGCGGTGGGGCAGTTGCTTGAAAAAGGGAGAAGTCGATGAGACTCGCACCACAGAGTGGCGGTTCCCTTTTGATCATCCGGGGATTCCGTCCCACAAATCCGGCGTGCAATTGGCGCCGGGTTTGCGGAACATGCGCGACATGGCATCGCATCGGATTGATTCGCTGCGGGCGCCGGGGGTCCACGGCGCATGAACAGTCTCGACGAACGCACCCTTTCGGCGGCGGAACTTGCCGCCGCGCAGGCAGCGGGCTGGGACCGCACCTGGCGGCACGTCTCCGCGCGCTCGCCCTTCTACCGCGAGCACCTGCGTCAGGCCGGGCTGGCGGACCTGCCCCGGCTGCCCCTCACGGAACTGCATCGGATTCCCCCCATCGACAAGCAGGTGCTTTCCCAAGCCAGCGAGGCCTTTCTCTGCGTCCCGCGGCGCGAGGTGACCGATATCGTCACCACGAGCGGTTCCACCGGGCAACCGCTGGTCTGGATGCTCACTGAAGGCGACCTGCAACGCCTCACCCGCAACGAGTTCCTCTCCTTCGGCTGCGCGGGCTTCACGGCGGACGACACCGTGATCCTGGCGGTGACCCTCGACCGCTGCTTCATGGCCGGGCTGGCTTACTTTCTCGGGCTCAAGGCTCGCGGCTGCGCCGTGGTGCGCGTGGGACCCAGCGCGCCGGCGATGCCGCTGGACATGATCCAGCGCACCCGGGCCACGGCCATCGTCGGGGTGCCCTCTTTTCTGCGGCTGGTGGCCACCCGCGCGGCCGAGTCCGGTCTGGACCTTGCCGGTTTGGGCGTGCGCAAGGCGGTGTGCATCGGCGAACCCGTGCGGCACGAGGATTTCACCCTGAACGCTTCCGGCGCCGCCATCGAAAGCGCCTGGGGCGCGCGGGTCTTCTCCACCTACGGCGTGACCGAGATCGCCTCCTCCCTCTGCGAATGCGAGGCCGGCGGCGGCGGTCATTTGCACCCGGAACTGCTCTATCTCGAAGCGCTGGACGACGACGGTCAGCCGGTCCCCGACGGCCAGGTGGGCGAACTCACCGCCACGACCCTCGGCGTCGAGGCCATGCCCTTGCTGCGCTACCGCACCGGCGACTGCGCGGCCATTCACCGCGCCCCCTGCCGCTGCGGCCGCCCGGCCCTGCGCGTGGGGCCCGTCGTCGGGCGCAAGAGCCAAAAGCTGAAGCTCAAGGGCACCACGGTCTTCCCTTCGGCCTTTCGCAACGCGGTGGAAGCCGTGCCGGGCGTGTCGGCGTTTGTGCTGATCGCCCGGCGGGAGAGCACTTTGGCGGATGATGTCGAGTTGCTCGTGGCTTGCCCGGGAGACGCGGGCCCGGTGCTGAAGGAACTCAAGGATCGCTGCCAGGGCGGGGTCAAGGTCACTCCCCGCCTCACGGCGGCCAGCCCGGCCGAGATCGAGGCGCTGCAGCTGCCGCCGGGCGCCCGCAAACGCCGGTGGTTTGTCGATCTGCGCCAGGAATGAGATGAACGGGGAGAGTCATCAGGCCGGACGCACCGAACGGCCCGCCGCCAACGCCGGGCCGAACCCGCCCGTTCCGCAGATTTGCGTGGTCATTCCGGTCTACAATCACGCCCTGACGGTGCGCCGCGTGGTCGAGGGCGCGCGCGCCTTCTTTCCGGTCATCGTGGTCAACGATGGCTCGACCGACCACACGGCCGCCGAACTTGCCGTCTTGAAGGACGTCGGTCTCCTGAACCTCGCTCCGAACCAGGGCAAGGGCGCCGCCCTGCTCGCGGGTTTTACCCGGGCAGCGGAACTGGGCTTCACGCACGCCATCACGCTGGACGCCGATGGCCAGCACGACCCTGTGGCGCTCGCGGGCTTCGCCGAGGCCTGCCGCCGACAGCCGGATGCCATCATCGTGGGCGTGCGCGATCTCAAGCGGGCCGGCGCGCCCGCACCCCGGCGGGCGGCGAACCACTTCTCCAATTTCTGGTTCCATTTCCAAACCGGCTTCCGTTTGGGCGACACCCAGTGCGGCTATCGGTGCTACCCGCTCGGGGCCATCCGCCACCTGCGCGTGCGGGCCGGGCGCTACGCCTACGAGCTCGAAGTCCTCGTCAAGGCGGCCTGGGCCGGCGTGCCGCTCGTGGGGCATCCCGTGGAAGCCGATTATGCCGCCCCCACTTCGCGCCTGTCGCATTTCCATCCCTGGCTGGACATGGCCCGCTACTCTTGCGCGCACTCGCGGCTATCCATGCAGGCATTCTTCGTGCCCGCGCCCTTGCGCCGCATGGCGGCTCGGGGCGAACTGCGTCAATTGCCCTTCGGCCAGCGCCTGGCCACCGCCTTGCGGCACCTGTTCATCGAGCACGCCGAAACTCCTGGACGCGTGGGCGCAACGGTCGGGCTCGGCCTGTTCTGCGGCATCGCCCCCATCTGGGGGTTCCAGATGGTCGCCGCCGCCGCCCTGGCCCACCGGTTCCGCCTGAACAAAGCCCTCGCCCTGACCGCCAGCAACATCTCCTTCGCGCCGCTGGCCCCGTTCGTTGTCATGGCGAGCCTGATCCTCGGCCATTGGCTGTGGACCGGCGGCTGGGTGAGCTTCCAGCCCGAAACCGCCCGCCAACAGATCCCGCTCTATTTGTGGGAATACCTCCTGGGGAGCGTGGCCCTTGCCACCGCGGCGGCCGCCGCGGGCGGCCTGGCGGCGTATCTGATGGCCCGCCTCGCGGCGCGCCGCAAACCGACCCCGGCCCATGACTGAGCTCTACGTCCGCCTCCATCTGTGGCTGGCGCGCTGGCGCTGGGGCGTGTTCGGCGCGGTGTTGGGTTGCGTTCTCCTGGCCCTCGGGCTGACCCAGCGGCTCAAGCTCAACGAGGACTTCACCGACATGCTCCCCATGTCCGCCCCGGGGATCGCCGAGCAGGTCGCCGCCTTGCGGCATGTGCGCCAGGCGGACCGGCTGTACGTGGACGTTGCCACCCACGAAACCGACCCCGAACGTCTCGCCCAGGCGGCGGACCTCATGCACGCCGCGCTGCTCCGCCTGCCGGACTTGACGGACCTGCGCTACACGTTCGACCCGGCGGAGCTCCAGGCCGCCTACCGCGAATGGCAAACCCAGTTGCCGTCCCTGCTCGGTTCCAACGAGCTGCACGCCCTGGAAGCGCGGTTCACCCCCTTGGCCCTCGAACAACGTCTGGCCTGGCTGAAACAGGCCATGAGCCAGCCCCAGGGATTGATGCTGAAGGAGGTCGCGCAGAGCGATCCGGTCGGTCTGTCCGACGCGGTTGCCACCCGCTGGCGCGCCCTGCAAGCCGGCGTGGGTGACGCCCAGATCGTGGCCGGCCGCATCACCAGCGCCGATGGCCGCCACGTGCTGATGACCGCCGCCCCCGCCTTCCGCCCCGGGGAGATGACGCGCAGCACCGCGTTGATCGACGACGTGCTGCGATCCGCGCGCGAAGTAGAGGGCCGGTTCAGCCCTGGCGCGGTGCGGATTGCGGTGACCGGCGCGCACCGGGTGGCCTTGGACAACGCGACCCTGCTGCGCGGCGACTCCACCCTCACCAGCGTGATCGCGACGGTCGCCGTGGCACTGCTTCTTCTGGGTTCTTACCGCAGCCGTTGGCTCGGCCTGCTGGGCTTGGCGCCCACGATCATGGGTGCTTTGGGGGCAATGGTCGCGCTCCACTGGACCGGCGACGCCGTCTCCGCGGTGGCGCTGGGCTGCGGCAGCATTCTGGTGGGGGTCACCGTCGATTACGGCATTTACCTCTTCTATCATCTGGAAGACGCGCCCCCGACAGATCGTGCGGCCCTGGCGCGCACCGTGGCCGGGCTGCTGCCCACACTGAGTTTCGGGGCTTTGACCACGATGGCGGCGTTTCTCGTGATGCTTGTGTCGCCGGTGTCCGGCCATCGGCAGTTGGGCCTCTTCGGCGCGTCGGCGGTCGCCTTCGCGGCCTTGTTCGCCGGCTTTGTGCTCCCCCTGTTCGTGCCGGTGGGCAAGCCCCGGTCCGCCGGCCTCTCTCCCCTGCGGTTGCTGCCCCTGACCCGCCTCATCGAACGCCTCTTCGCCTGGCGCGCGCGTCACGCCCGGGCCGTCGGGCCGGTGGTGCTCGTGTTCAGCCTGCTCTGCGTGGTGGGGATCGCCCGGCTGCGCTTCGACGGCGATTTCGCCCGGCTCAACGGCGTCACCCCGGCCACCGCCCGCGACGAAGCGGCCATCCGCGAAACTTGGGGTAAAGCCCTCGCGCTCACCTCGATCGTGGTCGTCGGCACGGACCGGGAGGAGGCGCTCCAGCGGAACGAGCGCGTCCACGCGGCCCTCGAACGCCTCCGTCAGAGCGGCGTGGTGGAATCCTTCAGTTCCGTGGCCCCGGTGCTGCCCTCGGCCCGCACCCGGGAGGCGCACCACCGCGCCTGGCAGACCTTTTGGAACGAGGCGCGCCTGGGACAGTTGCAGCAATCCCTCGGCGCGGCTGCATCCAAGCTGGGCTTTCGTGCCGAAGCGTTTCGCCCTTTCCTCGAGCGCCTCCAAGCCCCGCCGCCTGAAGCCGCCACCGCCCCCGCCGCCGCGAGCCAGCGGTTGCTGGCCGATTACCTCACCGAGAAGCCCGGCGAGGTCAGTGTGATTTCCCTCGCCAAGGTGCGCGACACCGCCGGTTTCCGCGTCCTGCGCGAGGAGGTCCTGCGCGAGGCGCCCGGGGCGTTGCTCCTGAACAAAGCGGCCATGTCGGAGGAGATCTCCCGCGTCGCCCGGCGCGGCCTGCCGGTCTTCGCCGTGCTGGTGGGCGCCCTCAACGCCTTGATGCTCTACCTG
>CAYYMW010000132.1:0-16035 GCA_964472515.1 uncultured Verrucomicrobiota bacterium
CACCCGAGCCGATCCGCGAGCTGGAGGGGCTGAGCAAGCGCGCCGCCGACCTGGTTCGCCAGTTGCTGGCTTTCAGCCGGCACTCCGAGCTCGAACCCCAGCCAGTCAGCCTGGCCACAGTGGTCGAGGACGCGGCCGGCACCCTGCGCCAAGTGCTGGGCGAGTCCATCCAACTGGTCATCTCGGTGGACGGCGAGGTGCCGCAGGTCGAGGCTGACCCGCGGATGATTCAGCAAGCCCTGGTCAACCTGAGCCTGAACGCCCGCGACGCCATGCCCGCCGGAGGCGAGCTCCGCATCTCGGTGGCGGAGACCGTGGTCGGGCCCGACCAGCTCGAGCGCCATCCGGAGGCCCGGCCCGGCCGGTTTGTCTGCCTCAGCCTCGCCGACGCCGGTTTTGGCATGGACGAGGCGACCTTGCGGCAGATCTTCGTTCCCTTCTTCACCACCAAGGACACCGGCCAGCGCGCGGGCCTGGGGCTGTCGGCGGTCTACGGCATTATCAGCCAGCATCATGGATGGGTCGAGGCCGAGAGCGCCCTCGGGCGGGGGACGACGGTTCGACTCTATCTGCCCGCCGCGCCGCCTCCGGAGGAGAGCGCGCCTGAGGACGCGGGATTCGCGGGCCTGCCGGGAGGACACGAGACGATTCTGTTGACCGAGGACGAGCCCTGTCTGCGCAAGGCGACCGCGCTCTTCCTGCGGCACCTGGGGTATACGGTGCTCGAGGCGGGCGACGCCAGCGAAGCGCTCCGTTTCTGGCAGGAACGCGCCGGCGAGATCGCCCTGCTCTACGCCGATCAGATGCTGCCCAACGATGTCTCGGGCGTCGAACTGGCCCAGCGCCTGCGGCGGGACCGGCCTGGGTTGCCGGTAATCCTGACCAGCGGGTATGAGGTCAATCTCCCGCCTTGGGCGACCGAGCAGGCCGCCGGAGTCAAGTACCTGCCCAAGCCCGCCCTGCCGGAGGACCTCGCGGTCACAATCCGCGCCTGCCTCGACCCGGTCAAACCGGCGGCGGGCGCATGAGCCGCGGACTCCCGGCTCGCATGGCATGAACGGCCCCGCCTCCCCGCCGGCGGCCGCAGCACCCGGAGAGGGCAAACCCGGCGCTGCGGACACGGCAGACCTCCCCGGGGTGAGGGTCGACGCGTGGCTCCGGGGAGCAGCCGACACCCCGGTGCTCGGCCTCAACCTAGCCTGCGCCTGGCCGTTTCCGGAAGAACTCAGAACGGCCTATGAGCAGTGGACGAAGGAACTGACCCAACTAGACGCCGGGGCATGGCTGTATCCGTTCGCACAGACGCATGTCACGCTCGCCACGTTGTTGAGCTTTGCCCGGTTTCCACGCCCCGGCCCAACCCATGGACAAACCGTTGCTTCGGTCGCGAGGCGGTGCGTCGAGGCGTGGGAGCGCTGGCGAAAGGAGGGTGACGGCGTCACCATTTGCCCGTTTGAACTGCATTTCGCCGGCTTGCGCCTGGATTCCGCGGCGGCCTTCCTGGAGTGGCGCAATCCCTCGGGGGAGGTGGAGCTCATTCGCCGGTTTGCCGACGGTTGGGCGCACTCGGAGGCCGGCCTTTGGCAGGTGTTGCAGGCGGGCGGCTTCACCGTGCCGCGGATCATTCACAGCACGGTGCTGCGGTTCCGGGCGCTGCCCTCCGACTTTGGGGCATTCCGCGCTGGCTTCGACCGCCTCGCGCGGCAGATGGAGTTTCGCCCCCTGCGCGTAAGCGCCGTGCTTCTCACCGCCGAAACCCAACCGTATATGCGCGCGGGGCGGACGCTCCGCCGACTGGCCTTAGACGGAGCGTCTCCAGCCTGAGGTCATTCGCCGTTGCTTGAGAGGCCTGACACCATCGCTGTGCCGGCGCCAATAGGCGCGTGTTTCAGCGGGGACGGTGCCACCACAGAAACACGCCCGTCCCCAGAACCAGAAGCAGCGCCGTGAGCGGATAGCCGACCCGCCCGTGAAAAACATGGTGAACCGCCCCCAGCGGGAGCATCAGAAAGGCCAGGAACAGCACCTGCCACCAGTGAAGGCGGGGCGGAACCAGGCCCACCGCCTGCATGGCCCTTTGCAGACTGTGCCTGCCTGCCACCAGGAGGCTGGTGACTCCCGCGAAGGTGCTGGCGTACCACAGTAGATGACAGACTCTCAACGTGCGCGAACCGCGCTGGTACAGGGGCACCTCCAACAATTCCCAATGCTGTACCAACCATCCTTCCCGGTGGGTGAAGGAGTCCCAAGTCACATGCAGGCAGGCGCCCAGTAGGACTGAGAAAGCAATCGTCACCCAGTTGCCGAGCGGCGGTTCGCACCAAGGGGTTGTTACCCTCTGCCACCGTTCCGGCAGGAGCGGGGGCAGCGTCCGGCGCAGCGCCGCGAAGACGATCATCAGGGCCAGTCCCACCGGCAGGCTGAACCCAAGGCAACCGGCGTATTGATGGGCGAAGCCTTCGAGTTGCCAGTGCTGGAACGCGTAGCTTAGGTCCGGCGTCACGCTGCCCACCAGCAAGGCGGGAAAGGACAGGTAACGCGGGCACAGCCGCCGCAGCGGCAGCACGGCGGCGGGGTGGGCCAGCGGGAAGGGCATGACGACCTCGGGGCGCGCGATCAGGCCCGGCTGCGGATGATCTCTACCGCCGCGTCAGGACCGATGTCTGCGTGCTCGCCAAAGACATCGCCCCGCGCGGCCATTCGGGCGCGCACCTTTTCGGCGGCTTCGTTGGCGGACACCTGGTAGGCGCCCAGACGGGTGGGCATGCCCAGGCTGTTAAAGAACGCCTCGGTGCGCTCGATGGCGACGGCGGCGTCATTCACCTGCCAGACGCGCCTGCCGTATTGCTCGAGCTTGGCCTGCTTCCTGGCCAGTTGCCGCTGCCAGACCCCCGGCATGATGATCGCGAGCGTTTCCGCGTGGTCGAGGCCGTAGAAGGCGGTCAGTTCGTGGCCGATCATGTGCGTGGCCCAATCCTGGGGCACGCCGCAACACAGGAGCGTATTGAGCGCCTGCGTCGCGCTCCACATGAACGAAGCCCGGGCCTCGTAGTCGCGCGGTTCTTTGAGGGTGAGCGGGCCGATTTCGATCAACGTCTGGAGCACGCCTTCCGCAAAGCGGTCCTGCAGCGGCGCGGCGGCCGGGTAGGTCATGTACTGCTCCATGACGTGCGCGAAGGCGTCCACAACGCCGTTGCGCACCTGCTTGGCCGGCAGCGAGAAGGTGGTTTCCGGATCCAGCACCGAGAAGACCGGGAACACATGGTTCGAGGTGAAATGCAGTTTCTCCTGCGAGGCCTGGCGGGAGACGACCGAGTTGCCGTTGGCTTCGGTGCCGGTGGCCGGGAGCGTGAGCACCGTGCCCAACGGCAGCGCCCCCGTCACGTTGGCGCCGTGGGTTTGGAGGATTTCCCAGGGGTCCTGGCCGGGGTGGCACGCGGCCGCGGCAATGAACTTCACGGCGTCAATCACCGAACCGCCGCCCACGGCCAGCAGGAAGCGCACCCCGCGTTCCTTCACCAAGGCCACCGCCTTCATCGCGGTTTCATACGTGGGATTGGCCTCGATGCCGGAGAACTCAACGACCTGCCGTCCGGACAAGGCGGCCTTGACCTGGTCGTACACGCCATTCGCTTTGATCGATCCGCCGCCATACGCGAGCAGTACCGCGCCGTTGGAAGGGACTCGGGCGGAGATCTCCTTGATCATGCCGCGACCGAAGAGGATTTCCGTCGGGTTCTTGAAGATGAAGTTCTGCATAGAATCGTGATTGGGATGAGGGGGCGAGGGGGTCAAGCCTTCCGGTCGAAGACGGGGCTCTTGCCGGTGACACTCAGGGGCAGGCCAAGTGCCTGGTGAACGTCCGGGCCGAGCCATCCGAGATCCACGCAAGCGCGGCCAATGGAATACATGACCCGGTTGTCGAGGTGATGGGTGGCGGCCACCGAGGCGGCCGAGGCGGTGGCGATGCCCAAATCGATGGAGTTGAACGCGCAGACACCGGCCGCTTCCTCCAGATCCCTGCAGGTGGGTTGGCCGCAGAAGCCGCAGTCCAGCCCCAAGGAATTGCTGGCCACCCCCACGACCACGATGGCGGGCACCTGGGCGATGTTCTGCGCGTCCCGTGCCAAGCCCGGCCGGTTCTCGGCGGTGGAGATCTCCCGCATCCGGGCGATCAGTCGGCCGCGGGATTCCTCGTCATCGATCGCGATGACCCGGATGTGATCCACGCCGCGAGTCTTGGGCGCGGTGCGTGCGGCAGCGGCCATCAGGGCCGCGACTTGGAGGGCGGCCTGCTTTTCCAGTTCGGCAGACGTTTTCACAGTGTCCTATGGGCGGGTTGGCCAACCGGTTCATCCGGCCCGTGCGCCCGGCCGGTAAGATTCAAAGGCCAACCGGGCGGCGATTCAAGCATGCGCTGCACGATCTTCAGACCGGCGAGGTCGTCAGTTTGTTCAGCACGGCCATGACTAACGGAAGACGGACCGAACGCACCCATCTCGCTGCCGACGGGACGAGAAGGAATGGCAGATGCCGAGCGTAGCACGCTCCCTGGCCGCAGTTCAGTACGTCGACTGGTTTCGGCGGCCCAGGAAATCCTGATACGCCAGGGCGATGCCTTGCTCCAGTTCGATCTGTGGTTTCCAACCGAGGGCAAAGAGACGTGAACTGTCCATGAGCTTGCGCGGGGTACCGTCGGGTTTTGAGGGGTCCCAGCGGACTTCACCAGAGTAGCCCACCACCTTGGCCACCAGGGCGGCGAGTTCGCGGATGGTCAGATCGCTGCCGGAGCCGATGTTGATGAACTTCTCTTCGCTGTAATGCCGCATGAGGAACACACAAGCGCGGGCAAGGTCATCGGCGTGGAGGAACTCCCGGCGCGGGGAGCCCGTGCCCCAGCACGTAACGCTGGGTGTGCCCGCGGTCTTGGCCTCGTGAAAGCGGCGGATTAACGCCGGCAACACATGCGAGTGTTCCGGGTGGTAGTTGTCATTCGGCCCGTACATGTTGGTGGGCATGGCCGAGATGTAATCGCACCCGTACTGGCGGCGGTAGGCCTGGCAGAGCTTGATGCCAGCGATCTTGGCCAAGGCGTACCATTGATTGGTCGGTTCCAACGGCCCCGTGAGCAGGTACTCCTCCTTCAAGGGTTGCGGAGCCAGCTTGGGATAGATGCAGGAACTGCCGAGAAAGAGCAACTTCTTCACGCCCGCGCGCCAGGCGCCGTGGATCAGATGGTTTTGGATCTGGAGGTTCTCGAAAAGGAACGACGCAGGTTGTTCGTCATTGGCGCGGATACCGCCCACACGCGCAGCGGCCACAAAGACGTACTGCGGGCGTTCGCGCGCATAGAAGCGCTCGACCGCCCCGGCGTCAAGCAGGTCCAACTCGTCCCGGGTCAGCCCGATCAGGTTTTCGCATCCCTGCGCGGTCAACTCGCGCCAGAGGGCGCTGCCCACCAGACCCCGGTGTCCTGCCACATAGATTCTCGACTTGGGCGTCATCACCATTGCGGGCGCATTATGGCTGAGCCTCGGACCACGGCAAGCCTGCAGCCAACCGGCGGGTGCGGCATCGCCGCCTCACTGCGGATCGGTCAGTCCTTCTTACGGCAATCCCACCAGACGGCGCCCACGATGATGAGTCCCTTGACCATCTGCTGGTAGTAGGAGGAGACGTTTAGCTGGTCAAGCCCGCTGCTGATCACGCCCATCAGGATCGCCCCGAGCACGGTTCCGCTGATGCTCCCCACGCCGCCCGAGAGACTGGTGCCGCCGATGACCACCGCGGCGATCGCATCGAGCTCGTAGGCCAAGCCTGCGTTCGGCTGGCCGGTGGTGATCCGCGAGGCCAACACGACTCCGGCCAACCCGGCCAGCGCGCCGCACAACGTGTAGGCAAACACCTTGACCCCATCCACACGAATGCCGGCTGCCCGAGCCGCCTTCTCGTTACCCCCCACCGCGTAAACGTGTCGGCCCAAGCGTGTATGATGAAGCAGGCCCGCCGAAGCCAGCGCAAGCACCCCGAGGATCAAGGCCGGCACCGGGATGCCCGCCACGGAACTGCCACCCAACGCAGCGAATTCGCGGCTGAGGTTCGAGACCGGACGCCCCCCGCTCAGCACCAGCGCCAGCCCGCGCGCCACGGTCATCATGCCGAGCGTCACGATAAACGAGGGCACGCGGCCGCGCGTGACAATGGTCCCATTGACCGCGCCGCAACCGGCGCCCACCAGGATACCCATGGCAATGGGCACCAGGACGACGTGCTCGCCCGGATGGGCGAACGAGGCTGCCACCACGCCGGCAAGGGCTACCACCGAGCCCAAGGAAAGGTCCACCCCTCCGGTGAGCAGCACGTAGGTGACTCCCACCGCCAGAATGCCGTTGATCGCGATCTGCCGCCCGATCATCACGAGGTTATCGAGCGACAGAAAGCCGGGCTTGGCGATCCCAAGGATCACGGTGATCAGCACCAGCGCCACCACCAAGCCGCCACGCGCCAGCCACGCGCGCACGCGGGCCGCCACAGGCGTCGTGGTTGAGTCCGGTTCTGACGTTGAGGGATTCATGACTTGTCGTTGTCCGGTTTGCGTCACACTGGCATGGCCCAGTGGAGGATTTCCTCCGGGGTGGTTTGGCTGGGATCGAGTTCGGTCGAGATGGTTCCCTGGCGCATGACCAATAACCGGTCGCTTAGGGCCAGCAGTTCTGGCAGTTCGGACGAGATCAACAGGATGGCCATGCCCGCATCCGCCAACCGGCGGATCAAAGCGTAGATTTCCGCCTTCGCCCCGAGATCGATCCCCCGGGTGGGCTCGTCCAGAATGAGCACCGAAGGCTCGACCAGAAGCGCCCGGGCCAGAAGGACCTTCTGCTGGTTGCCGCCGCTGAGTTCGCCCACCCGCTGCAGGGGGGAGGAGGCCTTGACGTTGAGCGCTTGCATCTGGTCCCGAGTGATCTGCTCCTCGGCGCGGTGATCGATCAATCCGCCCCGGCAAAACCGTCGCAAGCCCGCCAAGGTCAGATTGTGTTTCACCGGCAAAGGAAGCACCAAACCATGTTCCTTGCGATCCTCGGTAACCAACGCGAGGCCATGGCGCAAGGCATCCCTCGGCGAGCTGATGCGTTGCGGTACACCGGCGATGCGAATTTCCCCCTCCTCCGCGGGGGCCAGGCCGTACAAGGCGTGGGCCACGTCGGTGCGACCCGCCCCCATCAAGCCTGCCATCCCCAGGATCTCTCCACGTGTCAGCTCGAAAGACACCTCGCGGAAGTTGCCTCCTCGACCCAGACCGCGCACGGCTAACGCCACCTCCCCGCGAGCGCGGCCGGCGGTTACTGGAGCGGGCTCCAGATCCCGTCCCACCATCAAGGCGATCAGGCGCTTCCGGTCCACTTCGGTGACCGGGTACGTGCCCACCCAGCGGCCGTCGCGCAGCACGGTGACCGTGTCGGCGAGCCGGAACACCTCCTCGAGTTTATGCGAGATGTAGACTACCGCCACGCCTTGGGCTCGCAGGTCGCCCACCACGCGCATCAGCACCTCGACTTCGCGGTCGGAGAGGGCGGAGGTCGGTTCGTCCAGGATGATGACTTCCGCACGATGAGACAGCGCCCGGGCGATCTCCACCATCTGGCGCTGTGCCACGGTGAGTGTCCCCAGCCGCACGGTGGGCTTCAACGACACACCTAGGCGGGCGAGCACCGCCACCGCGTCGGCTTCCATGCGCCACCGGTCCACGCATCCCGGCCACCGGCCGCATGGCTCCTGGCCGATGAAGATGTTCTCCGCCACGGTTAGCTCGGGGAAGCCCATCAATTCCTGATGCACCATGGCGATGCCTAACTGGCGGGCGTGATGCGGGTCCCTCAACTGCACGGGGCTGCCGTGAAAGAGGATCGCGCCGGAGTCTGGCGAATGCAGGCCGAGTAACGTCTTGACCAGGGTCGACTTGCCCGCGCCGTTTTCGCCGAGCAGCGCATGCACCTTCCCCCGCTCGAGGACAAGATTCACGCTGTCCAAGGCCCGGACTCCGGGGAAGCTCTTGGACAGCGCGCGGACTTCGAGCACGGTGTCGGCTGGCATCGCATCACCCCGCGACGGACTCGATCCCGCCGTCAGGGGACGCGCGCATGCTACCGGAGCTTCCCCCCGGGCCGCCAGCCCATCTTCGGCCGTCATTCCATCGCGAACCGGGTGGCATGAGGCGCACCCGGAGCCGGCGCAGGCACCGGTTACCGGCTCAGATCGCCCACTGCGACTGGGGAGGCCAGTAACCGTCCGAATTCCCGCCAGCGTCGCTTGGGATCGGTGCCGGCGTGTTGCTCCACCCAGCCGGCAACCAAGCGTTGGCCCACGGTGTAGTTGATCACGTAACTTCGGTTCTGCTCGGCGAACTTCACTCGCGTCGCGGCGCTCTCCGGCAGCAGCAATCCCACGTTGGTCAGCCATTCTGTGTAGGCGGGGCGGGGCAGGTGCCCGTCAAGATAGCGCCGGGCTGCGTCCGTACCCGCCTCGCCGAGACGCTCCATGAGTTGGCGGATTTCCTGATAAGGTGCGGCCAACGCCGGATCCAACCCAGCCAGCGGATAGAGCACCTTTTGCTCGAAGGCCAATCGCTCGGCGGGAGGAAAAGCCAGTTCAACGCCGTACTCCGCCACCCCCTCGGCGACCAGCGACTGCTGGCTGTAGAGGGCCAGTGCGCTGAACTCAACCCAACCTCGCTTGCGGTACAGATCTCGTTCCAGCAGCACGTTCTGCACATGGTGCCCGGGATATCCTTCATGGCTCATCAGCAAGAGTACGCGGTCGATGGTAATGGGCACGTCGAGATTCACCTGGATGAGGCTCTGGTAACCGCCTTTATACCAGTTGTAAGCGCCCCACACCTGGTTGGTGACGAACTCCATCCGGAAGTCCTCTTCCCGGGGCAAGCGCAGGACTTGTTTTGTGCGCCGCCGGGCTTCCGTTACCGCTGCCGCAAACACCGGCTCCAGTTTGGCGCGCGGCACTACAAACCGTTCGCGGTACGTGGCATAGCGTTGGGCCAGCGTTCCTTTGCCGGGCACCAAGCGGTCGATGCGCGCCAGGATTGCCTTTGCCTCTTCATCTGACACCTTGGGCGCCACCGCTCCGTAGAGCGCCATCGACTCCTCGTCGAAGCTGAATTTCTGGCCCCCAAGTTGATCGACGCGGGCGATCAGTGCGCCAAGCTGCCCTTGGAGGCAACGAAGGCGGGCCTGCTCGAGGGTTTTCAACTTGGCGTGATCGATCCCGGCGACGCGCGTCTGCGCAGCTTGAGCCTGGGTCCGTATCTCGGCCAACGACAGGTGGTTCCGCTTGGCCTCCTCGCGCCAGGCAGGCGGGCCGTAGTAGGCGTCCACGTAGTTGGCGTCGTGCTCGCCCAACGCCAGCATCAGACGGACCCAGGTTTCCGCCACCCCGCCCAGGGCCTCGCCCGGCTTGGTGACGGCTTCGGCCGGTGCCGCGAGCAGCACACAGCTGCCGATGAGGCTCAGGATGAGCCCAGGGAGACGAAAGCCTGAGCCGCCGAAACACCGGTTTGACCGGGACCGCCACAAAGTCATGCCGCGCATGCCTTTCCTGTGCCACTGATTGATCCCAGCCGTCAATGGCAGAACGCAGTGAGGGGCATTCGACGCTCAGCCACCTTCCCCGAACGCGACCGGCAACCGCAACGGTTTCCGCTCCCGCATCACATGGAGCTCGGCGCGGGTTCCTGCCAGCGAGGGCAGGAGGGCGGCCAACTCCCGGTAACCGGCAATCGGCTTGTTCCCCACCGCCACAATGATGTCACCGGGACGGAGGTCGGCCTGCTCGGCCGGGCTGTGACGCACCACCAGCTTCACCAAGGCCCCATCGGCGAGGGCGGATGCTCCGGTCTGCGAAACGTCGCCCAAGATAACCCCCAGGATCCGAGGTTTGAGCCGACGCCAGAAGAACGCACCCGCACGCGGTGGATTTTTCTCCAGAGGGATGAGGAACGCCGGTGTGCGCCCCGCCAAGTCTGTCGCGGGAGGGGGTGGGGAGAGCGAAACCGATGCCACCGGAGTCGGTTCAAAGAGGACCAAGGGCAGGATCGCACCTTGGTCGCGTGCAAAGTCGTGGCTGACCTGCACGATGTCCGCGCCATGCCGCTTCGCCTCTCGCCGCAGTCGGGATTCGTCGATGATCGGGCTGGCCAGCTCGAGCGCCCCGACCAGCACCAAGTTGTCCTCGGCCAGCATACGGGCGTCGGCCGCCGCGTCCGGTCCCACCACTATGCGGGGCGGGTATCCTGGCAGCTCAAGCCTCTGCTGCAACGCCGGGGGCAGTTGGTCGATCAGGCTGCTATAATGCCTGGTGGCCGACCGCTCCGCGCAGCCTGCCAGCAGCAAGAGAACCAGCACCTGTATGTAGTCCGAACGCAACAATGCCTGCTAATCAGCAGGTTTGCTGCCAACCAGAGCTTCCCCCGGCTCCGGCGCCGGGTCTTCCCGGTCGACCCGGAAGCCCATCGCCCGCAGTTGCTGGATTTTGTAGATCAATCCCCGGCGGCTGATCCCCAAGGCCTTGGCGGCTTCGCTCCGGTTGAAGTCGTGCTTGCGCAAGGCCACCAGAATGGCCTCGCGCTCGATGGCCTCCAACCGCGCTTCCGTTCCGAGGCTCAGCGAAGGTGCAGCGTTCTGAGGGGCGCGCACCCGGGCCGGCAGGTGTTCCGGCAGGATCAGCTCGCCCCGCGAGAGCAACGCGGCCCGCTCGATCGCGTTGCGCAACTCACGCACGTTACCCGGCCAGTTGTAGCGGCGCAGCGTCTCGCCCGCGGCGGGCGCCAGGCGGGCGCGGCCCTGCGACAGGTCGCTGAGGAAATGATTCGCCAGCGGCAGAATGTCCTCCGGGCGTTCGCGCAACGGGGGAATGCTCAGATCAACCACGTTGAGCCGGTAGAACAAGTCCTGCCGAAACCGCCCGGCGCGCACGTCTTCCTCAAGGTTGCGGTTGGTGGCAGCGACGATCCGGGCGTTGGTGTGGATTTCCGTGTTCGAGCCCAGACGCTGAAACCGGCCGTCCTGGGTCACCCGCAGCAGTTTGGCCTGCAAGGTGGGAGACATGTCCCCGATCTCATCCAGAAAGATCGTACCGTCCGAGGCCTGCTCGAACCGCCCGATGCGCTGCGTGTAGGCGCCGGTGAACGCCCCCTTTTCATGGCCGAAGAGTTCGCTTTCCAGCAGGGTCTCGGGAATGGCGGCGCAGTTGACCTTCACCAGCGGGCCGCCGGCACGCTGGCTCCACGCGTGGATGACGTCCACGATCATCTCCTTGCCCACCCCGCTCTCGCCCGTGATCAACACGCGGCTCTCCGAGGGGGCGATCAGCGCGGCGTCGTGGAAGACGCTCTGCATCAGCGGGCTCTCGGCCAGGATGTGGGCTGGCAAAGGCCGTTGATCGCCGTACCGCACTCCCGGACCGGCGGCAATCCCGACCGCGTGCTGAACGGAAGCCAGCAGTTCGTCGAGATCGACGGGTTTGGCCAGGTAGTTCAGCGCGCCGTCCCGCATCGCGCCGACGGCGTCGCGGATGTCGGCATAGGCGGTCACCAGCAGCACCGGGAGGGCTTCGTGCTCCTTTCGCGCCAGGCGGAACAGTTCGAGCCCCGACATGCCGGGCATCCGGACGTCGGAAACCATCAGGCTGACCGGCTGCGAGCCGAGCAGCGCCAGCGCGCGCGGCCCCGATTCCGCCAACAGGGTCGTGAAGCCTTGGGCGCGCAGGAACGCGTCCAGCAGGCTGCGTTGTCCTGGGTCGTCGTCAACGATGAGGATCGAGGCTCCGGTGGAAGGTGGCGAGGTTTGCATGGTCAAGAATGGGCGGCCAGGCGCAGATGGGAGACGCGGAACCAAGCGCCCCGCGGTTCGTTGGCGAGGCACTCAATCTCCCATCCGTGGGCCGTGACAATCTGCTGGACCACCGCCAGCCCCAGGCCGGTTCCTTTCTGATGGGTGGTGTAGTAGGGTTTGAAGATGTCCGCGCGGTGTTCGGCCGGCACGCCTGGCCCGTTGTCCTTGATTTCGAGCACAGCGTGCCCCTCCGGCGTGCGGCTGGCGCTGACCTCAATCCGGCCGCCCGCCTCGACGGCCTGGATGGCGTTCAACAGCAGGTTGAAGAGCGCCTGCCGCAGCAACTGCTCGTCCGCCTCGATGACCGGCAGGCCGGGCGCGGCGTGCAATTGGATGCGCTTGTCTTCGACGTCGAAGGCCAGCGTGCGCACCACCTCGCCCACGATCGCGTCGAGCGCCACCGTGGTGCGGCGCACTTCGCGGGGACGCGAGTAGTTGATAAACTCGTTGAGTTGCGCGGTGACGCGATCCGACATGTCCAGGATCTCGCGGGTCTTGGTGCGCACCTCCTCCGGCGCGTCGTCCCGTCGCGAGATCATCTGCGCCAAGCCGCGAATGATGTTCAAGGGGTTCTTCGTTTCGTGGGCCAACCCGGCGGCGGCGAGGTTCATCTCCTTGAGCCGCGCGGTCAGTTCGGCGGCGCGCACCAACCGCACCTCCAATTCGGAGGACTTCACGACGTTGCGGTACGCCAGTCCCAGCGCGGTGACCGACACCGCCGCCAGCGTGGCGATGACGCAGCGCAGCCAGAGATCCCGGCCGGCGGCCGCGCGCAGCGGATGGGTGGACAACACCACCACAAAGCTGTGCGCGCCTTGTTTCTGCACCGCCGCCCGGTACTCCGCCTCGCTCATCCAAGGCGGTCTGCCGAAGGGAGGACGGCGCTCGTCGGCCCGCCCGCGGTTCCATTCGCGCTGCCGGAGCGGCGAGTTCGTTCCCGCTTCGGGGAAGGAGCCCGGTCCGGGCCTCATCCCGGCGTTCTGCGGGTCATCCCGGTCCTTTCCTTCCCGCTGGTCCGGGGGAGGCGGCGGAGGGCGGTTGGTGCTCCCGGGGTTGAACCGATCCGGACGCGGCAGCACCAGCGTGGGCTGTTTACCCTCGACGTCGGCGGTCACGTTGGTTCCCAAATCAACCAAGTTCACCAGCGTCACGCTCTCGCGGCTCCAGTGTTCGCCCGAGGGAATCAGGCCCTGGAGTCCGAAATCGATTGGATTGCCCGCGGAAACCACCACCTCTCCCGCGAGGTTGAGGAGCGCGATGGCGTCCAACTCCCCGGGCTTGATCAGCGAGTTCAGCGCCGACTCGAAGCGTTCCTTCGAGATGATGCCAAAGCGCCGTTGCGACCGCATCACCACCCCCAGCGTAGTGGAGACGTCCTTGGCGTGGTTGATCAGCGCCGCGCGTTCCGCCCGGCGCACGCGCGCGTGTTCCACCCCCTGCCAGAGGAGGATGGCCGCGTAGGCGGTGGCCAGTGCCGCGTAGACAAGACGGCTTCCCTTCATGACGGCCGCGGATAGGATTACCGCTTCGACTTCTTGGCTCCCTTCTTGTCCGCCGCCGCCTCGCCGGAGGGAAGTTTGTCCAGGAAGCGGTCCAACTCTTTCTCCTGCTCAGAGCCGGCCTTGGGCCCCGCCGCGACGCGTTCGTCGGCGGTCATGCTGGCCAGTTCGGTGGGCTGACGCACAATCTTGGGGGTTAGGAAGATGAGGAGTTCCGTCTTTCCGTTGCTCTTGATCTTGTGCTTGAAGAGGTTGCCGAGCAGCGGAATGTCGCCCAGCCAGGGGATCTTGCTGTCGGTTTCGGTCTTCGTGTTCTGCATCAAGCCGCCAATCACCACCGTCTGCCCGTCCGGGGTGACCACCACCGTGTCCGCCGAGCGGGTGTCGATGACCGGGGCGGTGACGTTGGCCATGATCTGCACACCGTCCAGCCGGTTGAGCTTGGAAATCTCCGGGTTGACCACCATTTCCACCATTCCACTCGAAGTGATGAATGGCGTGACCCGGAGAATGATGCCCACGGACTGGTAGTTGATGGAGTTGATGGCATTGCCGAAATTGTCGTACCGGACATTGCTGATTAGTGGCACCTGCTGGCCTACGGTAATGATCGCCTGCTGGTTGTTGCGGGCCAGCACAGTGGGCCGGGAGAGAATCTCGCTGTGGCCGGCCTCGTTGATGGCGCGGAGCGTGGCCTGGAAGTCGGTGCCCAGGATCTGGTAGATTCCGGCCCCTTGCATGGTGGTGATTGGGGTGATCGGGTTGGCCCCCTGGCTGGCCAGCCCAAACATCTGACTCACCGCGCCGGTGGTCGAGTTGCCCATGTTCTTGGTGTACGAGCCCTCGATGCCGAAGTCGAAGCCCTTGCTGTAGGTCACCTCCAGAAAGACCACTTTGATGAGCACCTGGGGAGCGGGGCGGTCGAGGTTGGTGATTACCGTCCCGATCTGCTGGGCGGTGTCCTCATCCGTGACCACGATGATCTTGCGGGTCTCCGCGTCGGTGCTGATGATCGCCTCGCCGACCTGGGTGGATTTGTTGTACGTGGAGGAGGAACTCCGGCTGCCGGTGGACCGCTGTTGAGCGTGCGCCACGGTCAGAAGCAAGGCCAGCGCGCCGGCGCACACCGGGGCCAGACGGATTAAGATGCGTTTCATACGATTGGTGAAAGGAGACAAGCCGTCAGACTAGCGTCCGGTGGTGGAACCGCCAAAGGAACCGCCGCTGCTGCCGAAGGAACTGGACGAGTTGCGGCTGCCGACGGTTTGGTTCTGCTGGGCGGCGGTGGCGCGGCTGTTGAGCTGGCTGCCCGCCTGCCGGGTGTTGGAGGTGGTGGACCGGTTGCGGGTGTTTTGTCCCTCGAACAACCCCCGCACCACCGTCTCCACCGTCGAGGGATCGGTGTTTTCCACCGAGAACACATAGACCTTCTGTTTCTTGGCCGGGTCCGCGTCCAACTGGGTGATCATCTGCCCGATTTGCTCCATGAAGGTATGGGCGGCGGTGACCACCACGGAACCGGTGCGCGCATCGGCCACCGCGGTCACCTTGCTCTGTTTCTGGATGCGGGTACTCTGGGCGCCGCTGGAGCTGCCCATGGGGCCGCCAGGCCCCATGAACCCGCCGAAGCGCCCCTGACCGCGCCCGCTCTGGGTCGTCGTATCCGGGAACAGGCTGGCGATGAGGTCCGCGGTTTCCTGGGCGTCCGCGTACTTCAGCCGGAAGACCCGCAGTTCGGTCAGGTCGTCCACGCTGGTGTCCAACTGTCTCACCAAATCCTCAACCACCGGCATTTGCTCTTCCGGGGCACTGACGACGAGGGAGTTGCTCAACTCATCCGCCACGGCGGTCACCTTGGGGGTCGAGACCCGGCCACTGCCGGAGGAGGCGCTCTGGTCGCCGCCGCCGCCGGGCATGCCGAAGGGCCCGCCCCCCCGGAAGAACTGGCGCTGTTGCTGCTGGTTGCCGCCGCGGGTGTTGTCGGAAGTGGCAAAGAGATCCTTCACCGCGGTGGCCAGTGCCTTCGCATCGGCGAACTGCAGGCGGAACACCCTGACAGCCGAGACGCTGGCGATGGAGGTGTCCAAGGCCCGGATAATCTCGGCGATGCGTTTGATGTTCGCCTGCGTGTCGGTGATCACCAGGGCGTTGCCGCCTTCGTTGGCGGCGATGGAGGCCGAACTGGGGAACAACGGCAGCAGGTCCTTGGATAGCTGCGTGGCGCTGACAAAGCGGATCGGGAGAATCTGGGTGACCATCTGGTCGTTTTTAGGAATGCCCGCCGGATCGGCGCCGGTCTTGACCGGCACGTCCCGCTTCTTGGCGTCGTCGCGGCTGACAATCGTCAGCGTGCGCCCGTCCTGAATGGCCGCGTAACCGTTTTGGTTCAGCACCCGGTTCAGCAGCTCCAGCGCTTCCTCCTTATTCAACGGTTGATTGCTCCATACGTTGAGTTTGCCGCGCACTTCCGTCTCCAGGACGATGACGTAGCCCGCCGCTTCACTCAGGTAGTTCAGCACCTGTTCCAGCGGCGCGTTCCGGAAGTTCAGGCGCAGCGTGCCATCTCCTTTCACGGGAGCCTCGCCCTGGGTGGCGGACGGTTCGGTCGTCGGCGCGGCCGAACTGGGCCGAAC
>CAYYMW010000133.1:0-15933 GCA_964472515.1 uncultured Verrucomicrobiota bacterium
GTGGCTAATAAATATATACCACATCTATTAGACCCAAGTCCGACAGGCTGCTAGGAGGTCGTCGATCTTCGCGGGGGCCTGCTGCTGCGGAGTCAGTTTAGCCATGCGATACGGGGGCACGGGTACGCGCCAGGAGCCGGTCTCCGGCATTCGTTTGCCAGTTGACCGCTTGGACCCTGCTCAGATTCCTGTCGTCGCCCATAAACCCAAAAGGCCGAAGCCGTTCCAACGTCGACCACCGAACCTTAGGCCAGCGCGGGAGCGGACAGAATCGGATCCCGGGCTGACGGAAGAAGTTCTACCCGGACAGGGGGCGGTGATCAAGCAGATGTTGCGGCCCGCCTATCTCCGCCCCGACCGGGGCGGGGGATCGAACCGGGCCTTGGGCAGGAACATGGCGACCCAGGCGACGGCCTTGCGGCGGTCCTCCAGGGTGCCGCCCCTGATCTCGCACCGGCCGTCCTGCCGGCGGACCAGCTCCGCCTCGCCAAACTGGGCGAGGTGTTCGTCCCCGGGTCTTAAGAAGTCCAGCAAGTCCCGTCGTCTCATGCTGACGATCCTACGGGATAGGGTGGGACAAATACGGTACCAGACCTGCTGGAATCCTCAGGGGGCGGAATCGAGGTCCAAGGGTGGGGACAAGTTGGTGGCGAACCGGCTTTGCAGCTTCAGCCTAAACTGCGAAGTTGGGGAGCACGCCCGCCCCGGGCGTCGCTGGACGCGCCTCGCGTCCAGCCCTGCGCTCCGCACGCTTCGTAGCTGTCCTCGTTTTCCGCGAGGGCGCGGAAAACCGCGCCCGAGGCGGGCGCGCTCCCCGTTTCCTTTCGGAGTTCGGGTTCAACCTGTCGGCAATCAGCTCTCCTGGCCCTCCTCGAAGCGGATGGGGTCTTTGAAGCCCCGCGTCTTCCAGGCGCCGTAGGCGACGCCGGCGGCCAGCCAGACCATGCCAGCGACCTTGGCCGGCGTGCCCAGGCTGAGCCAGATGTAGCAGCAAATGGCGAAGCCGAGCAGGGGCGGCACGGCGTCATACCAACGCGGACGTTCCCCGCGCAGGTAATAGTGAACGAACGAGGCCACGTTCACTCCCATGAAGGCGATGGAAGCGCCGAAGTTGAGCAGTTCCGCGCCCAGGCCGTAGCTGATGGAGAAGGCGCCGATCAGGGTGATGCCGCCCACCAGCAGGATGTTGTTGCTGGGGATGTGTGTGCGCGGGTTGATGGCCCCGAAGAATCTGCGTGGAATGGCGTTGTCGCGGCCCATGCCGTAAAGAAGGCGTCCGGCGCCGAGGTGCGCGCCCATGCCGGAGCCGATGCTGGCGATGAGCAGGGCGATGTTCACGGTGTGGAAGAGCCATTGGCCGCCGGCGCGGCCCGCCACATGCACGAACGCGGTGTCGGCATCGGGGAAGGTCTTGTAGTCGGGCCAGATGAGCTGGGCCGCATAGACCTGAAGGGCCGCCAGAATGCCGGTGACCAGGCAGGTGAAGACGGTCGCGAGCAGGATGTTGCGGCGGGGGTTCTCGACCTCTTCGGACAGGGTGGAGATGCCGTCGAAGCCGATGTAGGTGAGCACGGCCAGCGCCGCGCCACCTGAGAGGGTGGGGAGGGAGAAGGTGGCGGGATCGTAGAAGGGCCGGGTGAGCGCAACGGCGTTGAGCGACTGGCCGAGCAGGTAGCGGACCGCGGCGATGAAGAAGAGCACGATGACCACCCCCAAGCCCGCCGCCACGACTTGGTTTGTCCGCGAGCTGGCCTTGATGCCCCGCAGGTTCAAGCCGGTGAACAGGAGCGCGAAGAAGACGGCGATCACGCCGTAGGGGACCCCCGGGAGGAAGTTCATGGCGGCCTTGCTGCACCAGATCACGCAGATGATGGGGTTCATCACGTAATCGAAGAGCATGCCCCAGCCGGTGAGGTAACCGAGGGCGGGGTGGAGTTCACGGCCGACGTACGTGTAGGCCGAGCCGGCGGCCGGATACGCCGCCGCCATGCGCCCGTAACTGAACGCGGTGAGCAGCATGGCGACCAGGCCAACCAGGATGACCGTGACGACGTGGCCCTGGGCTTTTTGCGCCGCCACGCCGAAGAGAGGCATGGGGGCGGTGGGTTGGACCAGGATGATGCCGTAGACGATCAGTTCCGGGAGGCGCAACACGCGCGCGAGGCGCGGTGGAGATCCGCCGGGACCAGGAGAGGTGGCCTGTGTGCTCATGCGCTGCGGGCGTTGCCGTGGTGGCTGGCCCTGTGACTTAGAGGAATCCCGGCTCTTTGCCAACGACAATCTGGCAGGCTGTCGTGCGCTCCTCTGGCCGTCACGGGCCAAAACCGGTGGTACCCGTGTTCGCACTCCGCGCTTGGCAGCGGGCGGGCCGGGTGGTTTGCTCGGGGCCGGTTAATCGTATTCAAGCCGGGCGGCGGTGAGCGCTTCCCGGTTCGCACCAAGTGATATGAGCATGAACATGGTCACCGTTTTTCGGACGCCGCTGGCGCTGTTGCTGGCGTTTGCCACCGTGGTGGCAACTTCCGTCCGCGCCCAGGAGTATGAGGCCAAAACCTACCAGGATGCGGCCGGCAACACGCTGGGTTACCGCTGGTTGAAGCCCAAGGCCATCGCGCCGGGCAAGCGCTATCCGCTGGTGCTCTTCCTGCACGGGGCCGGGGAGCGCGGGACCGACAACCAAGCCCAGCTCATCCATGGCACCCACTTGTTTCTGAAGCCCGAGGTGCGCGAGAAGTTCCCCTGCTTCGTGATGGCCCCCCAGTGTCCTCCGGAAAAGAAATGGGTGGAGATGGCCTGGGACGGGGACGCGGGGACCGCCCCGGCGGAGGCGAGCGTGCCGTTGCGCCTGGCGATGGAAGCCATGGCGCAGTTGGCCAAGGACAACCCGATTGACGACCAACGGGTGTATGTCACCGGCCTGTCGATGGGAGGGTACGGGAGCTGGGACTGCATCACCCGGTTTCCGGGGAAGTTCGCGGCGGCCGCGCCGATCTGCGGCGGGGGCGACGAGAAGACCGTGACGGCGGAGGTGGCGAAGACCCCGGTCTGGGCGTTTCATTCCGAAGACGACCCGGTGGTCCGGGTGGTCCGCACGCGCAACATGGTGAAGGCGATGCGCGAGGCGGGAGGCAAACCGCACTATTTCGAGTACTTCGGTCTGGGCCACAATTCCTGGGGCCAGGCCTACTCCGAGCCGGAGCTGTTGCCGTGGATGTTCGCGCAACGCCAAGGACAACCGGATACCTGGACCCTGAAGACGCCGGAGCCGGTGTTGCCGGAAGTCGCCAAGTGGCCGGCCAGCGATGACTTGCTGCCGGGCAAGGGTCCGTTGCAGAAGGCGGACTGGTTCCTGAACCTCTGGCGGCAAAAGCGCCTGGCTTGGTGGCTCAGCCGGACCCACGAGCAGGGGACGGTGGTGTTCCTGGGCGACTCGATCACGCAAGGCTGGGAGAGTCTGGCCAAGGACTTCCCGAACCTGCGCGTGGCGAACCGGGGCATCAGCGGCGACGTGACCCGCGGGGTGCGCTACCGGTTGAAGGAGGACGTGCTGGACCTGCATCCGGCGGCGGTGGTGATGCTGATCGGCACGAACGACCTGGGCTTGGGCGGCAACCCGGAGGAAGCGGCCGAGAACATCCGCGCCCTGCTGGAGGCCTTTGCCAAGTACGATGCGAAATTGCCGGTGATCGTCTGCAAGGTGATGCCGCGCAGCGGCGAGTACACCCAGAACGTCCGCCGGCTTAACCAACTGGTGGACGAAGCCATGCAGGGCCGTCCCCAGTTTATCCGGTGCGATACGTATGGCCTCTTCGCCGACGACCAAGGGGCCGCGAAGAAGGAGGAGTTCCCCGACCTGCTCCACCCCAACGGCCCCGGCTATGCCAAGTGGCAGGCGGCGCTGCAGCCGATCCTGGCCGGGCTCAAGCTTCCGAAGACGGCGGCGCGCTAGGCGACGGAACGCGGCGGGGCGGTTTCCATTTCGTGGCGCCCGGTTCGGCCAGCACCACCCAGCCGGCGGCGGTCTCGATCTTGAGCGGTTTGAGACTGGCCCCGGCGCACGGCCCGCGCACGCAGAGACCGGTAAGTGGTTCGTAAATGGCCCCGTGCGTCTGGCAGATCAGGTAGCGCTGGTCGCGGGTGAAGAAGTGGGCGTCGGCGAAGTCAAGCGTGATGGGCAGATGCTGGCAGACGTTTTCGTAGGCCACCACCCGGCCTTGAAAACGCGCGACCAGGGCGTTCACCGGCTTGCCGTCCCGGACAAACCGGAAACTGACCGCCTGGCCGTCGGCCAGGCTATCCGCTTTCACCATGCGCAGCTTCGGCATGGGCTGAGTCTAGCGCGAAGACCGGCCTGGCACAGGGCAAAAAGCGAAGCCTGGTCCCGGGGGCTGGTGACTTCGTGATTGCTCCGGGCGGGGGCCAGGGCAATCCTGCCCCTGGCAGGTTCAAAGGCACCTACTCTTGCCAACCATGACGACCCCACTCGAAGCCGCCAGGAAGCTGGAAGCGATCGCCCAGACCGGGCTGCATTTCGCGCAGGACCCCTATGATCGCGAGCGTTACGAACAGGTGAGAGCGATCGCCGCTGCCTTGTTGTCCAACCTCTCCGCTTTGTCGGCCGGCGAAATCCTCGAGTGGCGCAAGGCCGAGTTCGGCTATGCCACTCCCAAGGTCGACGTCCGGGCGTTTATCCTGCGGGAGGGCAGGGTGTTGCTCGCGCGCGAGAACGCGGATGGGGGCCGCTGGACGCTGCCCGGTGGTTGGGCGGACGTGAACGAGACCCCCTCGGAATCCGTGGCGCGCGAAGTGGAGGAGGAGACCGGGTACCAGGTGCGGGTGCTCCGCTTGCTGGCGGTGTTCGACCGCGAGCGGCAGGGCCACACGCCGCCGTTTCCGTACCACGTGTACAAGCTCTTCTTCCTGTGCGAGATCGTAGGGGGAGCGGCCCAAGCCACCGGCGAATCGACCGAATCGCGGTTCTTCGCGCGGGACGAGCTGCCCGAGTTGTCCGTCAGCCGGGTCCTGCCAAGCCAGCTCGAGGCGTTCTTCCGGATGATCGACACCGGTGATCTTGGGACGCGCTTCGACTGAGTCGGGTGCTTCGCTGCCCGGAAGGCTGAGTTCGCCATATTCCTCCTTGCCGAAGCGCATGGGCATGGATTTGATAGCGCTCGCATGCAAAAGAGCTTCGGCAACTTCTCGCGCGGGCTGGCCTGGCTGATGGCGGTCCTCCTCGGTTTCATGGTGTGGGCCTCGGCCCAGACCAACACCACCGGCAGCACCAACGACCCCTCCTCCGTGGTGAGAGTGGAGCAGGAGAGCACGGTACGATCCGGGCCGCTGGTGGACGAGGACAGCGTGCTCACCTTCGGGCTGAACTACATTCCTCCGCTGCGGACCGCCCTCTTCGGCCAGCCGCTCTGGAAGTATGTGGCCTCGCTGGTCTACATCCTCCTGGCGCTCTACAGTTCCAAGTTGATCAACTGGGTGGTGACCGTGCTCTTCAAACGCTGGGCGGCCAGGACGGAAACCAAGCTCGACGACCTGCTCATCGAACTGGTCCACGGCCCCGTCAAGGTGGTCTCCTTCGTCATCTTTCTGCACATCGGCTTGCGGGTGTTCGCGTGGCCGCCCTGGGTGGAGGATTACCTGACCAAGGGCTTGCGGCTGATCGTGGCCTGGTCCATCACCTATATGATCCTCAAGGCGGTGGACATGGCCATGGTCTATTGGCGCAACCACCTGGACTCGGACGACGACAAGATGTTCGACGACCACCTGTTCCCCATCCTGCGCAAGAGCGTGAAGGCCTTCATCGTGCTGATCGCGGTGCTGGTGACCTCGCAGAACCTGGGGCTGAACATTACGAGCGTGATCGCCTCGCTGTCGATCGGCGGTCTCGCGCTGGGCCTGGCGGCGCAGGACACGGTGGCCAATCTGTTCGGGGCCGTGGCGGTGTTCGTCGACAAACCGTTCCGGATCGGCGACCGCATCAAGCTCGAGAGCGTTGACGGGGTGGTCGAGACCATCGGCCTGCGCAGCACCCGGGTGCGGAGCCTCGATGGCTTCCTGGTGACCATTCCCAACAAGACCATGGGCAACGCCACGATTACGAACGTGACCCGGCGGCCGACGATCAAGACCGAGATGAACCTCGGCGTGACCTATGACACCACCCAGCCCAAGATGCGGCAGGCCGTGGCGATCCTGGAAGAGCTCTACCGGTCGCATCCGAACACCGCCGATTTGGTGGTCGGGTTCAACAAGTTCGGCGACTCCGCGCTGAACATCATGGTGGTGCATTGGTGGAACGGTTCCGACTACAAAGCCTATGTGGCCGGCATGCAGGAACTCAACTTCGCGGTCAAGAAGCGGTTCGAGGATGCCGGGATCGAGTTTGCTTTCCCGACGCAGACGCTCCACGTCAAGCAGGAAGGGGATTGGAAGCTCGGCGGCGGCAGTCATCCGCACGCCGAACCAGGGCGCCGTTGAACCGCTTGCGCTGTGGCTGGCGCGAGCCATCCTGACCGTCTCCTCGTCTTTCTCAAGGCGCCCCGCCCGGGCTACGCCAAGACCCGGCTGATTCCCTTGTTGGGTCCCGAGGGCGCGGCCGAAGCTCACCGCCGTCTCTGCGCCGCGACCCTGGCCCGTTTGGGTTCCCTGCCCCAGGGCGAGATCTGGTACGCGCCGGACGACGCCGGCCCGGAGATCGCCGGCCTGGTCCCGCCGGGCTGGGCAATGCATCCCCAGGGAGTCGGCGATCTGGGAGCCCGGCTAAGCCGGGGGTTCGACCGCGCTTTTGAGACCGGAGCGCGGTCGGCGGTGGCCGTCGGCACGGACTGCCCATCCATGGACGCCGGAGATGTGCGCGAGGCATGGAGGTGTCTGGCCACCCACGACGCGGTGCTTGGCCCCGCCACGGACGGGGGCTATTGGCTGATCGGCTTGGCCCGGCCCGAGCCGCGCTTGTTCACGGGCGTCCAATGGGGGACCGGCACGGTATTGGCACAGACCCTCGGCCTGGCAAACGAATGCGGGCTCCGCGTGAGTCTGCTGGCCGAGCGGTCGGACGTGGACACCCCGGAGGATTGGCGGCGGTACTTTGGCTATTTGCCGTTCAACCGAAGCGACTTCGAGTAACCCCCTTGGTCTTTTGCTTTGACACCTGCACCGGATGGGGCTGGTATAGACTCGCCGACCGTGATTCGCACCGCCTCGCATTCAGATGATGCATGCAGGTCGCGAAAGACTGGCGAACAGCCAGCAAGGCTCCGGTCGTGGATCAATGCCCGGGACCCAGTACAGCGTGATTGAGATCCGGCCCGAGTGGGCGCTGGAGCCGGAACCCTTGGGGAGCAAGGAGAAGGTTTGGTATCGCCGCGCGGAAGGCGAACCGGAGTGGCTCTTCAAGTTTCCGCAACCCAACACCGGTCAGCACTGGGCTGAGAAGGTGGCTGCCGAACTGGCCGCCCTAGCCGGGATACGGTGTGCCAGAGTGGAGTTGGCCATCTTTCGGGACCAGCGAGGATCGACCACCGAGTCCTTCATTGGCCTAGGCTGCAGCCTCTTTCACGGAAACCAAGTCCTGGCCGGCCAGGTGCTCGGCTACGACCCCGAGCGCAGGTTTCGTCAAACCGACCATACCTTGGCCAATGTCTTCCTCGCTTTGGAGCGGCTGTTCGGGGATACGACGGCGGCCGAGGCTGCCAAGACCGGCTTCGCCGAGTATCTGGTCCTCGACGCCATTATCGGCAATACCGACCGCCACCATGAGAACTGGGGGATTCTACGATCGGGCGGGCCCAACCAAGGAACGGACGTTCTTGCGCCGAGCTTCGACCACGCGTCCTCCCTGGGACGCGAACTGCGCGACGATGGCGAAGGGAAGTGTCGTCGGCAGATCCTGGAGAAAGGGCGGATCGGGGCGTATGCGGAGAAGGCGCCGGGCGCGGTGTACTGGACCCAAACCGAGAAGAAGCCCATCGGCCCGCTCGAACTGGTCCGCCGAGCTGTGCGCGCTCACCCGAACCTGTTCCGGGCAGCTTTGGAGAAGGCCTTGCGACTCGACCGGGACACGGTGGAAAGCGTTCTCAAGAACATTCCCGAGGAGTGGATGTCCTTGCTGGCTCGGCGTTTCGCGCTGGAATTAGTGTGCTATAATCTGCAAGAACTGGGAAAACTGAGATCGTGAACACGAAGACCCTCTTCCTTGCTTGGCAAGACAAGGCCCGCACACGGCGTTGGTTTCCGGTGGGGCGTTTGGATGTTCGTCCCGCCGAGTCCCGGTATCGCTTCGGCTACGTGCGCGGCGCTCAGTGCGCGCACGAGGAGAGCGGCTTTGAGCCTTTGCCGGACTTTCCTGACTTCCATGGCAGCTACGACGCTTCGGATCTGTTCCCGCTTTTCCAAAACCGCGTGTTGACACCGGGGCGGCGAGATTTCCGGGAGTACCTTCGTCAGTTGGATTTGCCGCAGGAGTCCGATCCGCTGGAGATTCTGGCGGTGGACGGCGGTTACCGGGCCACGGACAGTTTTGAGGTATTTCCGAAGATCGAACGTCATTCTGACGGTGGTTTCCGGTGCCGGTTCTTCCTCCACGGCTGGCGCCATGTTAGTGCGGATGCGCAACGGCAGCTCGATCACCTCCAATCCGGCGACCCCCTCTCGGTGGCCATCGAGTTGGGCAATCCGGTTGCCCGGTTTGCTGTCCAGCTTCAAACCCGTGATTATCACATGATTGGCTGGGCTCCCCGTTATCTGGCGGGCGACCTTGTCAGAGCGCTTGCCGGTGAACCCGGCGCCTGCGAGGCAACGGTAGTGAGGGTGAACCCCGTTCCAGCGCCTGCCAAGCAGAGGGTTTTGATCGAGTTGCGCGGTAGCTGGCCGGAATATGAGCCCATGAGTGGGGAGGATTTCCAGCTGCTGGCATGCCCATCCACTTGAAAGACAGCCTGGGATAATCCCCTAACCACTCCGGCTTCTCGGCTTCCGGCTTCTGCCTGGGGTCGATTCTGGTTGACTCGCGTCGAGGCATAAGGTGTCTTACGTATAAGTGACCACAGATAACCATTGCCTATGAAGCCCAACTCCCTTCCTCACTCCTGCCGTTGCGGTTGCTGCGGCTACACCGCGCGCGTCACCCTTGCTTCCGGGAGCGTCTCCCGGCGCCAGTTCCTCCACAGTGTGGGGGCGCTCACGGCGGGCGGGCTCGCCTTGGGCACGGCGGGATGGGCGGCGGCGTCCGGCGAGGCCGGCCCCGTCCGGCCTGCGCGCATCAAGAAGCCGCTCCGCGTCCAACCCGTGCTGACCTACGAAACGCCGCAGCGCCGCGAGGCAACGAGTTGGCGCAACTGGGGCGGCATCCAAACCGAAGCGGACGCCACGAAGGAACAGGCGCACATCGCGGCGGAGTTGAATGCCCTCAAGGCGAAGGCCGAATTCCCCCTCGAGATCCTCCCGGTGGCCCTGGTCAAAGACCTGACCCAGGCCAAGACGGTGGCCGCCGGCCAGTTCGACACGCTCATCATCTACGCCGCCGGCGGCGGCTGGGGCGGGGTCTTCGAGGCGCTCATGGAGAACAAAGACCGGCACGCGCTGATGTTCCTTCGCCACGAGCCGGGGCCGGTGTATCTCTGGTACGAGATCGTCCACCCGCGCTTCCTGCGCAAGACGGTGGACCAATACGACGCCAAGCTGAGCATGGACGTGAACGACGTGGTGGTGGACAAGGCCGACGAGCTGCTCTGGCGTTTGCGGGCGCTGGCCGGCCTGCACCAGACGCTTGGCAAGCGCGTCGTCTCCATCGGCGGCTCGGCCGGTTGGGGCGAGGGCGGGCAGAAGGCGCCGAAGATCGCCCATGAACTCTGGAAGCTCGACCTGGTGGACTACCCGTACAAGGAACTGGAACCGCGCCTCAAGGCCGCCTTCCAGAATGCGGCCCTGGTCAGCCGCTGCGAAGCCGCCGCTACTGCCTATCTCAAGCAGGGCGGCGCCACCCTTGAAACCACGCGGCAGTTCTTCAACAACTCCTTCGTGCTGACCGAGGTCTTCAAGGACCTGATGGACGAGGCCAAGACCGACGCCATGACCATCAACAATTGCATGGGCACGATCATGGGGATGAGCAAGACCACCGCCTGCATGCCGTTGAGCCTGCTCAACGACGACGGCTACCTGGCCTTCTGCGAGTCGGACTACGTGGTCATCCCGTCCGGCATCATGCTGCACTATATCTCCAGCCTGCCCGTGTTCCTCAACGATCCGACCTACCCGCACGATGGGATCGTGACCCTGGCGCATTGCACCGGCCCGCGCCGCATGGATGGGAAGAAGAACGAGCGCGCCCGCATCCTGACCCACTTCGAAAGCGACTACGGCGCCGCGCCGAAAGTGGAAATGAAGCTCGGGCAGATCACCACCAACCTGGTGCCCGACTTCGACTGCAAGCAATGGGCGGGCTTTGCGGGCACCATCGTGGGCAACCCGTTCCTCGACATCTGCCGCAGCCAGGTGGATGTGAAGGTCCACGGCGACGCCAACGAACTCCTCAAGGAAATGAAGGGCTTCCACTGGATGCTCAGCTACGGCGACTACCTGAAGGAATGCAGCTACGTGCTCAAGAAGATGGGCGTGGGCTTCCTCAATGTCAGCGCCCCAGCCAAGGTGGTGGGGTGAGCTGACGCGAGGCCGGTTACCGGAGAGCCCCCCCCTACTATGACCTTCACCTACAAGCCCGACTTCGCCGATTACCGCCGGGGAGTCTGGATCAGCATTCGGCCCAGGCCGGCGTTTGCCGTGGCCGGGGTGATTTTCATCGCTCTGGCGTTGAGCATCTTTTTCCTCAGCGCCTATCGCTTCGCCGCGACAGGTCAGGATGGTCTCCCCGTCCTCGCCGTGGGACTGGTTCTTGGATACTGCGGCGTGGATTGGCTCTGGTGGCGTCCCAGGCAGATGAAGCGGCAGTATGACCAACTGAAGGTGCTTCAGGTTGAGTACACCGTTGAGATCACGGAAGAGGCCTTTATCACTCGGAGTGTTTATGGCGAGTCCAAGGTCCCGTGGAGCGTCTTTCACAGGTGGAAATCGACCAACGACATGGTCGTGCTATACCAGTCAGACGCCTCCCTTCAAGTTTGCCCCCGGCGCGTGTTTCCTTCATCTGCGGATTTCGAGCAGTTTCGAGCCATACTCCGCCGCCACCTCGGCCCCGAGAGACTGTAGCCAAGTGAGTGCCTGGCTCTGATCTCGGAAAGGGAAGGCGGCGCGGGTGCCGTTCGAGTGGGGTGTTTCGAACACCGTGGTCTGCCATGCCCGTCGCTGGCCGTCAGGTTGCTGCGACACGCACCGCGCGTGGCGCCCCCGCGTTAACGATGCCGGGCGAGGGGGGCTACGGTTCGCCGAACGAAGAATCGCATGGCGAGCAGCCGCCAATCGATCGTGTCCTGGCTTTTGGCTCTGGCCGCCACACCGTGACGATCCACACGTGACCCCATGGAGTGCCCTCCTACCTCTTCCTCAACGTCAGCATCAGCAGCCCGGCGGCCAGCAGGGAGCAGGCGAGGAAGACATCGGCGGCGCGGAACGTGCCGGTGGCTTCCCTGATGGCCCCGGTCACGTAAGGGCCCAGGTAGCCGCCCACGTTGCCGCAGGAGTTGATCAACCCGATGGCCCCGGCCGCGGCCGCGCCCGAGAGGAACGTGGTGGGGTACGACCACCAGACGCCGAAGGCGCCGTACACCCCGATCCCCGCCAGGCAGAGGCAGACGAATTTCCACCCCGGATCGTGAAACAAGGGACCCAGGCCCATCCCCAGCGCCGCCAGGAACATGGGGATGGCGCCGTGCCAGCGCTTCTCGCCGGTCCGCGCCGCGGAGTACCCGACGGCCAGCATGCCCGCCAACGCCAGGCCCATGGGGATCACGATCATCCAGCCAATGCGGATGGTGGACCAGCCCGAGGCCTCCTTCAGGACGGTGGGCATCCAGTAGTTGTAGCCCCAGAAACCGGTGATCCACAGGAAGTAGACGAGGCACAGCTTCAGCACTTCGGAGTCGCACAGGGCTTCCCACACGGTGAACTTGCGCTGCGCGAGTTTCCGGGCCACCTCCTGCTCGTAGGCGCCCGTCAACTGGGCTTTCTCAGCCTCGGTGAGCCAGGCCGCCTCGCGAGGCCGATCCTGCAGCCAGAAAAGGATGACGACGCCGAAGACCAGCGCTGGCACCGCCTCGGTGAGGAAGAGAAACTGCCAGCCCCGCATGCTCAGGGCGTCCCTGGTGAGGAGCCAGCCCGCCAGCGGCGACCCGATGATCGCGGAGATCGGGAGGGAGGTCAGCAGCAGGGCCAGCGCCCGGGGGCGTTCTGCCGCCGTGTACCAGCGGGGGATCACCGTGGCATAGGCCACGGGGTAGAAGCTCGCCTCGGCGGCGCCGAGCAGGAAGCGCACGGCATAGAACTGCCATTCCGTGCGCACCAAGGCCATTAACGCGCTGAACAGGCCCCAGGTGATCATGATGCGCGCCAGCCAGATCCGGGCGCTCCAGCGCTCCGCGATCAACGCGCCCGGAATCTCGAACAACACGTATCCGGCAAAGAAGATGCCCGCGCCCATGCCGTACACCGAGGCGCTGAAGCCGAGGTCGGCGTTCATCTGGAGCGCGGCGTAAGCCAGGTTCACGCGGTCCAGGTAGGCGATCACCGAGGCGATGAACAACGGCAAAAGCACATGCACGAGCCGCTTGTAGTCGAGATACTGGCTGGCTGGCGACGGAGCGTTCATCGGTGCGCGCAAGGGAGCATACGCGGGCGCACCGGTGCGGGCGAGAAGAATGCCGCACCTCATCCCCGACGCCTGCCGCGGGGTCAACCTGCAACCGGGTGACGTTGAACCTGAACTCCGAAAGGGAATGGGGAGCGCGCCCGCCTCGGGCGCGGTTTTCCGCGCCTTCGCGGAAAACGAGGACGGGCCCGCAGGGAGCGGAACACACAACTCACGGTCGAGGTTAGCTGGCTGGACGCGGGGCGCGTCCAGCAACGCCCGGGGGCGGGCGTGCTCCCCAACTTCGGAATTCGGATTGACCGGGCGCTCGCCGAGATGACCGCCGCCGGCGTGCGGGTGCTGGACAGCCACGCCATCGCAAGCCAAGTTTGAGGCAACATGAGCGAGACGAAAGCGACCAGCGAACCGGTGCTCCTGGCCCAGGGCAGATTCCTGCGCCTGGTGCGGCAAGGCCAATGGGAATATGCGGAGCGCATCCGGGCCAGCGGCGCGGCGGTGATTGTGGCGGTCACGGCGGAGAACCGTCTACTGCTGGTGGAGCAGTACCGCGTGCCGGTGGGTTGCCGCACGATCGAGCTGCCCGCCGGGGTCTGCGGCGACGAACCCGAGACCGCCCACGAGGCCGGGGAAGAGGCCGCTCGCCGGGAGTTGCGCGAGGAGACCGGCTACGACGCCGCGCATCTGGAGCGCCTGCTCACGGGGCCGTCCGGGCCGGGGATGATCTCCGAGATCGTCACTTTTTTCCGCGCCACGGGGCTCCAGCGCGTGGGGCAGGGCGGCGGCGTGGCGGGCGAGGGCATCACCGTACACGAGGTGCCGCTGGACGGCCTCGAAACCTGGTTGGACGAGCGCAGCCGCGCCGGCACGATGATCGACCCCAAGGTGTACGCCGGGCTCTACTGGATCCGCCTTGCCCGCGACCCCGGGCGATAGGCCTCCCCGCCTGCGCCCCCGGAGCCTCGAACCGAAGCCAGCCGGCACGCACCGCAAGGCCGGAGCCCCCCCGCCGTCGCCCGGGCTCCCGGTGCCAAAAGGAAAACGCAGGAGGAGGGCTCCTGCGTTTCGCGACGGAAAGAGCAGCGCGTTAGCTCACGCGTTTGCGCAAACCTGCGAGCGTGGCCAGACCGAGGCCGAGCAACGCCAGCGAACTGCCGCCATCGGGCACGCCGGGAGGCGCGGGCTCGTTGATGTAGAACATATCCATGCCGAAGCAATCCACCTTGTTTGCAGCGTGAAACTCGAACGACGAAATGGCGTCGTAGGAATCAGGGAGGAATACTTGGCTGCCCGGGAAGGTTCCCCAGTTTACGGAGGGCAGTTTAATGGGGTCCTGGTTTCCATCGTGCGTGATATACACCTCTTCCTGACCGGTCGCCCAACCGCCGCCGATCTGGGTATTCGAGGTGATGATGAAGTAGTTCAGGTCGAAGGTAGCGCCGTCGTCCTTGGTGAATTTGATCCCAGTCAAATCACCATAATCCCCGCTGTCCCAGTGGCCATGGATGATCGCATTCCCCGCCCCTTCGTAGTTGCCAATGATGGCCGCGAAGGATTCTGTGTTTCCGATAAAATCGGCCGTGAATCCTCCCTCCTTGTAGTAATCGACGTCCTGGTAGGTGTTGACGTTATCCGTCGTCACCTTGCTGCCGTCACGGAGGGTCGCTTCGCCACCGTCAAAACCGATGACCGTGGCGTGCGCGGCGCCTGCCGTCGCCAGCAGGGCCAGTCCTGCCACTAGATTGATGTGTTTCTTCATGGTGCTTTGCCTTTCTTCGGCGTTCGTTGCCATCCCTATTCCACTTTAGCTGTTGTCTATTATCAGCATGTCAAATGCCAGAATGGCTAATGCTCTTCACTGTCACACGCAACTGCTTCCCCTGAAACAGGTTGTGTGCGTGTGCTGCCCCGGCGCCACCTGCAGCCACCGGCCACAAGTGGAAAGAATTCCGTCGCCTCAGACGCGGTTTTACCGACTGGGCCACGCGTATCATTCCTGGTACCAAAAGGTTGCGTGCCCAGATGGTAGAGTGGAAAGAATTCCGACAACGCTCCGACACTGTCAGCTTTACTGATGCCGGGCATCTTCCTGCCCTTCCCTTGGCCTGCCTTGTCCTTGGTCGCGCCCGTTCACCCTTCCCGGCCGCCTTGCGCTCGGTCCGGTGGCATCCGGGTTTCCCGGTTGCCCGCTCAACGCGTCTCGGGCAAGCTGACGGCATGTCCGCTTCCCTCCGCTGGGTGTTTTGGAACCAGGGCGAACGCCGCCTGCGCGTGCTCTGGCGGCTGCTGGGGTGCGTGGTGCTCGTCTTCCTCCTGTCGGCGTCCACCTTCCTGCTTTTTCCCAAGGGTGACGGCTTTGGCTTCGACAACTACGTGTCCGCCAGCATGGGCGTGCTCGCCGGGCTGGCACTCGCCTGGCGGTTCATCGACCGTCGCCCCTTCCGCGCCTGCGGCATCGCTGCGACCCGCCAATGGTGGGCCGACTTGGCCTTCGGCCTGGCGCTGGGCGCGGCCCTGATGACGCTCGTGTTCGTCGTGCTGCTGCTCTGCGGTTGGCTCACCGTAACCGCCTTCCACGCCCCCTGGACCCTGGCGCGACCCGCCCTGCTGGGCCTCGGCAGGACCTTCGTCCTGTGCGTGACGGTCTCGCTCCTCGAGGAAACGCTCGATCGCGGCTACCTGCTGCAGAACCTGGCCGAGGGCTTTTGCGGCCGGCGGATCGGACCCGCCCCGGCCCTCGCCCTCGCGGCCTTGCTCAGCTCCGTCTGGTTTGGCCTTGCCCACGCGCTGAACCCCGGTGTCACCGCCCTCAGCATCTTCAACATCTGCTTCGCGGGGCTGTTCCTGGCCGCGCCGCGCCTGCTCACCGGCTCGCTCGCGATCCCCCTCGGCGTGCATCTCACCTGGAACTACTTTCAGGGCCCGATCTTCGGTTTCGAGGTCAGCGGCATGGATCTTGGGACCAGCCTCTGCGAAATCGAGGTGACGGGCCCCTCCCTGTGGACCGGCGCCGCGTTCGGACCCGAGGCCGGCCTGCTCGATCCCCTCACCTCCGTCCTTGGGATCGCTGCGGTCATTTTCTATCTGCGCCGCCGCGAAGGGAGCCTGCGCCTGTGCCTCGACCTCGCCCAATACTCCTTGCCCCAGCCGCCGCCTTTGCC
>CAYYMW010000134.1:0-15874 GCA_964472515.1 uncultured Verrucomicrobiota bacterium
TGGACGCGCGCGAAGAAATGCACCCACGCGTAGAGGAGGCTGCTGGCCAGCAGCGCGGTTCGGACCCTGCCATCGCGCATCAAGCTGCCCATGAGCGCGCCGCGAAAGAGCAACTCCTCGATGCAACTCACGGCCGCAGCCGTGAGCAAGGCCTTGAGCAAGCGGAGGCCCAGTTCGGAGATGGGACAGCCGAGCCCCCAGCGACTGCGGCCGATGGCAACATCCAAAGCCGCCACCACTCCCAGGATGGCAAAGCCCAAGAGGAACCCGAGAGCCACCTGTCTGGTTCCTCCCGGAAGCGGCCGCAGGCCAAAGCCAGACAGGGAAGCGCCGCCGAGCCGTCTGAACAAGGGCACCAGACCGAAGAGAGCCAGGAGCAGCATGGACCGGCTGACGTAGCGGTGGAAAGGCTTGTGCGCGACCGGCTCCAGCACGGGCAAGTGCCCGGAGAGCCACTGCACCCCGTGCCACAGCCAAGGAGCTAGCAAGGCCCCGCCCAGAAACACCACCACTAAATACACGGACCATAGCTTGAATGGCCTCATGTCGGCATCGTAGCGACAACAAGCGGCAACACAAGCATGGTGTGCAGCCTGTGGCACTTACGCCCCGCCCCTTGAGCCTCGGGGGGTAACGAACATGGAAATCGGAAACGGCTCAGAGCGCGCCTTGGCCAAGCGCGGGCGGAGGGGTGGGAGCGGAAGCCGCGCAGGAGAGGAACGCGTCGGGGTCCGGTGAGGGCCTTACTTGGCCGATTCCCGCTGGAGTTGGCGGTTAACGATCTCCAAGTAGCTGGTTGCCAAAGAGTTGGCATACCATTTGATCTTGAGAGAGCGTTGGAACCAGCCTTTGGCGAAGAGGAAGTTGCCGATCTGCATCTGATGCCAGCCCTGCAAGGCCACAACGTAGTAGTTGTTGAAATCGGCATTCCGGGCATGGCGGAAGAAGGGCGCCGCCTGGGCGTGCCGTCCCAGCCAATCCAAACACATGCCATAGCGCAGGTAAGGATAAGGGTCGTAGGGGTTGAGCCGCATCCCCAAGTCGAACCAGCGCATCGCTTCCCAAGCATACTCGCGATAGCGTTCGTCGCCCTGCCAACTCTGCTGACGGCGGGCCTCCCCCAACCGGTAGACGGTGTCCGGGTTGGTCGGCTCGACGGCATGGGCGGCCTCCAGAGCCTTGAAATAGGCCTCGGTGGTGGACGCCCGGTCGGCCTGGGCCAAGAGCGAGCTTTCGCGCCACCGCACGAGCCCCTGGTGCCCCAGGAACCAGATGGCGGCCAAGCCCAGGGCGGTCGCCAGCAAACGACCGAGCAGGTGCGGTGTCACCCAGTAGCGGCCGGTGGCGAAGCGGAGGTGGCTGGTCAGCAAGGCCATGAACACGACCGCGGTGAGGGCGTTGGCGGGGATCTGGAAGTTGAACTCGATGGGCGAGTGGAGCAGCAGCGCCGCCAGCCCCACCGCGGAGCCGAAGACGAACGCCGCCCGGTCACTGCGCTTGCCGGCAAGATCGCTCTCGGCCCGGTGCACGAAACGCCAAGTTCGCAGCGCGCCCACGTAGAGACAGACGATGGCAGCGGCGATCAGCGCGGCACCCGCCACCCCGTGGTCGGCCAAGGCGTTCAGGATGTCGTTGTGGGCCCATTCGGGACGGGACTGGACCTCGAGCGGCCGATAGGCCGGAAAACGGACGTCAAAATGACCTGGCCCGGCCCCCAGCCAGAAGTGGTCATGCCAAAGCTCGACGGTGCCGCGCCAGACGCTGGCCCGGATGGTGATGTCGTGCTTCTGGCCCAATTCGAACATTCGATTGACGCGCAACTGCGCCTCCTTGCTGCGATACATGAAGAGGCAGACCCCGACCGCGAAAAGGGCGATGGCCGGGAGGACCCAGCGCCGGTAGGTCCGATAGCGGAGCAGCAGGCCGAAGAACAGGAACATGGACAAGCCGGTGGCAATCCAACCTCCCCGCGAAAGGGTCACGGCGATGCCCGCCAACATGACCAAGGCGGCGTAGCCCATGACAACCCTGATGACATGGTTGGCACGTCCGAGGAACACGCTGGCCAGGGCCAACGGCACCAGCATCTCCAAGTAGCCCGCGAGGTGATTGGGGCAGATGAAGGTCCCCGAGCCTCGACCGTTGTAATGCGGAGGGCGCTCGAACGCCCATACGCGGTTGTACTTGGCGGCGAACTGGTAGAGGGCGTAGACGCTCAGCAGGACGCCCAGGCCGATGACGACGTAGGTCACGATCCGGGTTGTTTCCTGCCGATGGAGATTGTTGAGCACCAGGAGGAAAACCGAGGTGTACACCGTCAGACGCGCCAGCTCCGTGCGGGCGACGTACTCGACGTCCGCCTGCCAGGCGCGGATGATGACGAAGGCCAGGAAGGCCACGACGGCCCAACAGATCGGGGGCCATTGCACCCGGTGGCTCGGATTGAGCCAGAACCGGGCCACCCACAAGCCCAAAGCGGCGACCGTCAGGGCCTCGACGATGGCGAAATCGACGGCACGCACCGCGCCCGTGGCGAGCGGGGCGAACACGAGAATCCCCAGCACGAGGGCCAAAATCCCCCGCTCCAACCATGTGTCCAGGATTTCGCGGTCCATGTCGGTCGAAAGGTTAGAGCACACGTTGTGCCCGGTCACGCGTTTTTCCGCGAGGAAGGCGCAAAAACGGCGCGTCCGGCGAGGTTGGTTGCGGAAAAAATCCGGGCTTTTGTTGACAAATCCACTCCGCCCCGATAATGATTTCCGCGCCTTTCGGGTGTGGCGCGTTCGTCTATCAGTTAGGACACGGCCCTCTCAAGGCTGAAAGACGGGTGCGATTCCCGTACGCGCTACCAAACCCGGATAGGTCGGTTAATTCCGTTTCGCCATGCGGCAGTTTCAGATCATTTTCAATCCCACGAGTGCCGCCGAACTGGCGCGCATGCCCAAGGAACTGCAGTTGAAGATCTTGGGCGAGTTTCGTGGGTTGCCGCACGAAGTGATGAGCGGCGATGTGGATCACTTCGGCCGCCTCAACCGCGGCGGCAAGGTGCTCCACCGGTATCGGTTAGGCGAATACCGGGTCTACTTCGAAAAGCATGACTTGGGCGTGGTCGTGCATCGCATCCTCGGCCGCAACACGCTGAAGGATTTTCAGTTCCGCTCCAATCTGCCCGTCGCGGAAGATCAGGCGTTGCAGGACAACCCCAAGTTTTGGGAGTTGATCGAAGCCGCCAAGACGGTTTCCCACGAACCGGCGGCGAAATAGGCCCCCCACCCCGCCACGGTTCGAGCGGTCCTGAAGTCTGGCCGGTTCTCGCCCCCCCGTTCAGGGACCGTCGTCTCCCAATTCGACGTTCCAGTAAGCCAGATCGAGGAAGTGTTTCCACGAATCGTGTCCGGGAACGCTGATGCTGACCTGCACGCAGGGACGCCAGCGCGGGCGCTTGGGTTTGCGGATCAGGCGCATGCCGGCCTCGAGGGGTGTCCGGTTGGCTTTACGGGTGTTGCAGGGGATGCAGGAGCAGACAATGTTCTCCCAAGTCGTGGGCCCGCCCCGGTCGCGCGGGAGAACATGGTCCAAATTGAGGTCCTTTCGGTCCAGGACCGCTCCACAATACTGGCAAGTGTTCTTGTCCCGCTCGAAAATATTGTGGCGGGTCAGTTTGACCTCCTTCCGGGGCAGATGGTCGAACACCGCCAGGAGAATCACTCGCGGGATGCGGATGCGGAAAGAAATGGTATGGATGCAATCGCCGTGGGGGTCGGCCTGGGAGAAATCCCGCCATTGCCGGAAACTGTAGGTCTCGAACTCCCCACTGGGTCCACTCGCCACCACCTGCGCATGGCCCTCGAACAGCAGGGTCAGAGCGCGGCGCACGGTGCAAACGTGAATGGCCTGCCAGAGGCGATTCAGCACCAACACATGTTGGCTGAGGAGAGCACTCATAAAGGCTCCTGACACTTTCGGAGGCTAGCATGGGGGAAAAAGCCATGTCAATCGTGAGCCTAATCGAGGTCCCATCGACGCACGGGAACCCCGCAAAAGAGGTCCGTGATCTGTGAACATCCGGCTGGCGGAATTGTCTATGGCGCAATAAGATCGAGGCTTTCGATGAACGCAGGAATCACAGCGATCAACGCAGAAGTACAACGGGCAGCGGCCTTTGTGCAGCCGTTGCTGGCGGAAATGAACAAAGTGATCGTCGGCCAAAGGTATTTGGTCGAGCGACTGATCATCGGCTTGCTGGCCAACGGTCATGTGCTGCTGGAAGGCGTGCCTGGATTGGCTAAGACCCTGTCGGTCAAGTCTTTGGCCTCAAGTTTGGACGTGAAGTTCTCACGCCTTCAATTCACGCCGGACATGCTGCCTGCGGACGTGATCGGCACCCAGGTCTACAATCCGCAATCCGGCAGTTTCTCCACCCGGCGCGGACCCATTTTTGCGAACCTGGTGCTGGCAGACGAAATCAACCGCGCGCCGGCCAAGGTCCAAAGCGCATTGCTGGAGGCCATGCAGGAGAAGCAGGTGACCATCGGGGAGCAGACCTTCCCGTTGGAGGAACCGTTCTTGGTGCTGGCGACACAGAACCCCATCGAACAGGAAGGCACCTATCCCCTGCCCGAGGCCCAGGTGGACCGCTTCATGCTCAAGCTGCGGATCGGTTACCCCACGCGCGATGAGGAGCGGCAAATCCTCGAACTGATGGCCCGCACCTCGCATCGTCCCGTGACGAATCCGGTGGTCACGGCCAAAGAGGTGCTCGCGGCGCGCGAGGTGATCAACGACATCTACCTGGACGACAAGGTTAAGGACTACATCGTGGACCTGGTCTGCTGCACCCGCGATCCGGACCATTACAAGATCGAGGTGAAGGAGTTCGTCCAACTGGGCGCCTCGCCGCGTGCGACGATTGCCCTCAGCCTGTGCGCCAAAGCCCACGCCTTCCTGCGGGGACGCGGCTACGTCACCCCCCAGGACGTCAAGAGCGTCGCGATGGACGTGCTCCGACACCGGGTGGCCGTCACGTTCGAAGCCGAGGCCGAAGACAAGACGAGCGAGACGGTGGTGCAGAAGATCCTCGATGAACTGCCGGTCCCGTGAGCGCCCGTCGGCCGCTCATCGCGAACTCTGAGCGCAGCGCCATGCTCTCACGCCCTTTCTTGGCATGATTCCCCGGGAAATCCTCAAGAAGATCAGGCAGATCGAACTGCGGACCAACCGCTTGGTGACCGAGTCGCTGGCCGGGCAGTACCACAGCGTCTTCAAGGGCCAGGGGATGAACTTCGATGAGGTGCGCGAGTACCAACCCGGCGACGAGGTGCGCACCATCGACTGGAACGTCACGGCGCGGATGAACCATCCGTTCGTGAAGAAATTCGTCGAGGAGCGCGAGTTGACCGTGGTGCTGGTGGTCGACTTGAGCGGCTCCGGCCTGTTTGGTTCGGGCAGCCAGTCGAAGCGCGAGTTGGCGGCGGAAATCGCGTCGGTGCTCGCCTTCTCGGCCATTCGCAACAACGACAAGGTGGGGTTGATCCTGTTCACGGATCGAGTCGAGAAATACATCCCCCCCCGCAAGGGGCGCGGGCATGTGCTGCGGGTGATCCGGGAGATTCTCTTTCACGAACCGCAGCACCCGGCCACCGATTTGGCGAGCGCGCTGGAGTTCCTCGGTCATGTCATCTCGCGCCGGGCCATCGTGGTGATTCTCTCCGATTTCCTGGGCCAGACCGCGCCGACGGTGGCGGGCATCTCGTCGCACTTGCGCCGCCAGGTGGTGCTGAACGAATCGCTGGGCCAGACGCCGATCACCGCGCTGCGCCAAGCCAACCGCCGGCACGATCTGGTGGCGGTCCAGATCACCGACCGCTACGAACTGGAGCTCCCCGCGTTGGGCTACCTGGTACTGAAGGACGCGGAGACCGGCGAAGTGGTGGAGGTAAACACCGGGGACGCGCGCAAGCGCGAGGCCTTTGCCAAACGACAGGCGAGGTTCCAGGAGGACTTGCAGCGGCTGTTCCTCTCGGCGGGCATCGATTTCATTCAACTGCGGACCGATCTGCCCTACGCGACGGCGTTGGGACGGTTCTTCGAGACGCGGGAAAAGCGGCGGCGACGCGGCGCATGAGACCGACGGACTCCAACCAACGACTTCTGCTTCCGTGGCTGGCGGCGGCCGGGTGCGGGTTGCTGGTCCCCGCTTCCCGGGCGGCGGTGGACACCAACAAGGCGCTGGTGATCGTGCCGCCCAAGAACGGTGGCACCAATGCCATCCCCGCGAACGCGGATATCCGCCCCAACAAGCCGCCGGTGGCCATCAGTAATCCGTGGGTCTGGGCCGCCTGGTTGCTGGGACTGGCCCTGCTCGCCGCGCTGGGTTGGTGGTGGTGGCGGCGCCGCCGGCGCCGAGCCGCCGCGCCAGCACCCACCATTATCATTCCGCCACATGTCCGAGCGCGCGACCGCCTGCGCCGCGCCATGGATTTCATGCTGGACCCCGAGCGCTTCTGCGTGGCGGTGTCCCAAGCCATCCGCGAGTATTTGGAGGAGCGCTTCGACTTGCACGCCCCGGAACGCACCACCGAGGAGTTCCTGGAGGAATTGCAGACCAGCCCGAAGCTGTCGCTGGAGCAGAAGCGTCTGCTGACAGATTTCCTGGCCCGGTGCGATCTGGTCAAGTTCGCCCGTTACGCTCCCAGCGAGGATGAATTGAAGGGACTGTGGGACGTCGCGATGCGGATCGTCGAGGAAACCACCCCCGAGGCGGGCGGCGGCTTCCCGGAGGGAGCCTCGTCGCCGGCCACGACTTCGACCACGCCGAGTTGACCATGCGCTTCGCCCATCCATGGTTGCTGTTGCTCCTGTTGCTGCTCCCCGTCTGGGCGTGGTTGCGCGGACGCCGGGGCGGCCAGCCGGCTTTCCTGTACTCCTCGACCGCCCTGGTCAAGGGCATCTCCGGCATCACCCGCTCCCACGTCGGCCAGCTGCTTTTCCGCATCCGCTGGCTGGCGGTGGCGCTGCTGATCATCGGTCTGGCGAGACCGCAACGCAGCGAAGGCGAAAGCCAGGTGACCTCAGCCGGGGTGGACATCGTGGTCGCGCTGGACGTGTCGGGCAGCATGCGGTCGGAGGATTTCGAGTTGCGCGGCCAGCGGGCGAACCGGCTGGCGGTGGCCAAGGACGTGCTGCGCACCTTTGTGGACAAGCGGTCCAACGACCGCATCGGGCTGGTCGCTTTCGCGGGGCGCCCGTACATCGTGGCGCCGCCCACGCTGGATCACAGCTTCCTGGTGGGGAACCTGGACCGGCTGGAAATCGGTTCCATTGAAGACGGCACGGCCATCGGCTCCGCCCTGAGTGCGGCTCTCAACCGGCTGCGAGATCTCAAGGCCAAGAGCCGCCTGGTGATTCTGATGACCGACGGGCAGAACAACTCCGGCAAGGTGCCACCGCTGACCGCGGCCGAGGCGGCCCAGAGCCTGAAGGTAAAGGTCTACACCATCGGGGTAGGCACACGCGGCCAAGCACCGATACCCTACCGGGATGTGTTCGGCCGGATGGGCTACCGGATGGTCGACGTGGATATCGACGAGGACACGTTGAAGGAGATCGCCAAGCGCACCGGGGGCGCCTATTTCCGGGCGGACAGCAGTTCGACCCTGCGCGAGATTTACGACCAGATTGACCGCATGGAGAAGACCGAGGTGCAAGTGAAGAAGTACCAACGGTTCGACGAACTCTATGCGTGGGCGGTGCTGCCCGGCTTGAGCCTGCTGCTGCTCGAAACCATCCTGGCCCATACGGTCTGGCGAAAACTCCCTTGAGCGTCGCATGAGATTCGGAAACCCCAAGATGCTATGGCTGCTGGCAGTGACGCTGCCATTGTTGGCGTGGTTTCTGTGGCACGCGTGGCGCAAGAAGCAGGAGTTGATCGCCCGCTTCGTGCAGTCCCGGCTGCTGGCGCAACTGACGGTCGGCGTTTCGCCCTGGCGGCAGCGGCTGCGGCTGGTGCTGCTGGTCGCCGCGGTGGGACTCATCCTGCTTGCCCTCGCCCGGCCGCAACTGGGCTTCGCCTGGGAAGAGGTGCGGCAACGCGGGCTGGACATCATCGTGGCCATTGACACTTCCCGCAGCATGATGGCCACGGACGTTCCGCCCAACCGCCTGGCGCGCGCGAAACTGGCGGCGCTGGACCTGCAACAGAAGGCCAAGAGCGACCGCCTGGGGCTGGTGGCGTTCGCCGGCACGGCCTTCCTCCAGTGTCCGTTGACGCTGGATGACGATGCGTTTCGCCAAAGCGTGAACCTGCTTGAGCCGGGCATTATTCCGCAGGGCGGCACCGCCTTGGCCGAGGCCATCCAGACCGCGTTGAAGTCTTTCAAAGAAGGGAACGACAACTACAAGGTGCTGGTGCTCTTCACCGACGGCGAGGATCACGATGGCGGGGCGGCGGCGGCGGCCGAGGAGGCTGCCAAGGCCGGCTTGCGCATCTTCACGGTGGGGGTTGGCACGCCCGAGGGGGACCGGCTCCGGGTGACCGACGAGCAGGGCCGCACCAGCTACGTGCGCGACGAGGACGGCGGCGAGGTCACCTCCCACCTGAACACAACGCTGTTGCGTCAGATTGCCCAGGCCACCCAGGGGGACTACCTTGAGCTGCGTGGCGCCCGCGCCATGGAATCGCTCTATGATGCGCGGCTGGCGCCGCTGCCGAAGGCCGACTTGGACGCCCGCATGTTCCGCCAATACCATGAGCGCTTTCAGTGGCCCCTGGGGCTGGCGATTCTGCTGTTGCTTTTCGAACCACTACTGTCCGAACGACGTCGCGTCGACCGCAGCGAGGCGATTCGCCAGGCGGGGAACGAAGGGCTGCGGAAGGCGGTGTCCTTGGTGGCGCTGCTGTTGGGCTCGGCCACCGCGCTGGCTTCCTCCGGCAAAGCGCTGCACGACTATGAAGCGGGGCGGTACAAGGACGCCGAGCGCGAATATCGCCGGCTGGCGGACGAGAAGCCCGACGATCTTCGCCTCCGCTACAACGCCGGCACGGCGGCCTATCAGGCCAAGCGCTACGAGCAGGCCACGAACGAACTCAGCACCGCAGCGCTGCTCTCTTCCGATCCCGAACTGCTGAAGCAGGCTCACTACAACCTGGGCAATTCCTATTACCGCCTGGGCGAACAAGCGGGTGACCCCAACCAGCAGATGGCCCTCTGGCAGGGGGCGGTCAACCACTACGACACTACCCTGAAGCTCGATCCGAACGATCCCGACGCGAAGTTCAACCGCGAGCTGGTGAACCAGAGGCTGGAAGAACTCAAGCGGCAGCAACAGCAGAAGCAGGATCAAAAGGACAAGAAGGACGACCAGCAGAAGCAAGATCAGAAGCAGGACTCGCAGGAATCCAAGGAGCAACAGAAGCGCCAGGAGCAAGACAAGCAGAAGAACGACCAGCAGCGCCAGCAGCAGCCCAAGCCCGAGGCGAGCAAGGACAAGAGCGATCAGCCGGACGCAGCGCCGAAAAAGGACGAATCCCAGAAGGGCCAGGACCAGCCGAAACCGGCCCAGGGCCAGAAGGACCCGAAGGACAAAGGCGACGCCGCCAAGGGCGAGAAGGGCGACCAGCAGAAGCCCGCGGAGGAAGGTCAGGAGGCGATGGCCGGCGTCATGACACCGCAGCAGGCGCAGCAGGTGTTGGACGCCGCCAAGAGCGAGGAACGTCCGATGATCTTCGTGCCCGCCACCGATCCCAAGCGGCGCAACCGTTCCTTCAAGGATTGGTGAGCACCTGGCCCGGAAGCCGGTGGCCGAACCAGCGCTTCACAGCGCGCGGGCAATCGGGATGCGGCGCCCCACCCCGAAGGCCTTCGTGGTGACCTTCAGCCCGGGGGCGGCTTGTCGGCGCTTGTACTCGGTGGTTTCGATCAACCGCACCACGCGTCGAACGACGGCCTCGTCAAATCCGGCCGCGACGATCTGAGAGGTCTCCTTCCCTTCGACCACGTAGGCGTCCAGTATGGCGTCGAGCACTTCGTAAGGCGGGAGTGAATCCTGGTCGGTCTGGTTGGGGCGCAACTCGGCCGAAGGGGGCTTGGTCAAGGAGGATTCGGGGATGATGACGCGGTCCCGGTTGATCCACCGTGACAGGCGGTAGACCATCATCTTGGGCAGGTCGCTAATCACCGCCAGGCCGCCGCACATGTCACCGTAGAGGGTGCAGTAGCCCACGGCCATTTCGCTCTTATTGCCGGTGGTGAGCAGGAGCGAGCCAAACTTGTTCGACAGCGCCATCAGGATCACGCCGCGCAGACGCGCCTGCATGTTCTCCTCGGTGGTATCCTCGGGACGCCCGTGAAAGAGCGGCGCCATCTCCTGCTTGAGGGTCTGGAAGGCGGCTTGAATGGGCACGACATCGTAGCGAATGCCGAGATTTGAGGCGAGTTGCCGCGCGTCGTCCAAGCTGCCTTGCGAAGAGAACTGCGAGGGCAGCGACACGCCGTGAACGTTGCCCGGCCCGAGCGCCTCAGCCGCCAGGCAGGCCACCAAGGCAGAGTCGATGCCACCGCTCAACCCCAACAAGGCGGACTTGAACCCGCACTTGGTCAGATAGTCACGGACTCCGAGCACCAAAGCCCGGTAGAGTTTCTCTTCGTCGGGCAGGTGCTCCCGAGCCGCCGGCTGGGCGGACGCCAAGTCCACCACGACAAAATCCTCCGCAAACGCCGCTCCCCGAGCCACCAAGGCTCCCTGCCGATCAAACGCCAGACTCCCGCCATCGAAGATCAACTCGTCGTTGCCACCCACCAGATTGCAGTAGGCCAGCGGCACGCCGGTCTTGGCCGCCAGGCTGGCCAGCATGGCGTGGCGCGTGCGGTTCTTGCCCAAATGCCAGGGGGACGCGGACAAGTTGAACAGGACTTCGGCACCGGCCCGCACGAGTTCCACCGCCGGATTGCGCCGGTAACGGCGGTCACGCCAGAAATCCTCGTCGTTCCAGACGTCTTCGCAGATGGTCACGCCGATCTTGCGGCCCTTGAATTCGATCGGAAGGTTGTTTTCGGCCGGTTCAAAATAGCGATCCTCGTCAAAGACGTCGTAGGTCGGGAGGAGAGTCTTGGCGCGGACGGCCACCATCTGGCCCCGGTGGAGCAACGCCGCGGCGTTCGTCCATTCGCGGCCGGGACGGCGGTCGTTCGGCCCGACAAAGCCCACCAGCAGGCCGGTCTCGCCCACGGCACTCGCCAACTCGCGCAGCACGCTGAGGTTGCCCTCGACGAAGGCGCGACGCAGTAGGAGGTCGCGCGGCGGATACCCCGGAATGGCCATCTCGGGCAGCACCACGAGATCCACGCCCGCCTGCGCCCCACGTCGATACGCGGTGAGAATCCGGGCGCGGTTGCCCGCCAGATCCCCGACCGTCGTGTTGATTTGGGCGAGGGCGACTTTCATGGGCGGGCAGCAGTCCGGGCAGGACGAAGGGCGGCCCAGTTCATGGCGCGGAGCGGGCCGTACTGGGTTCGCACCACCGCTCCCGTGCTGATCCCGTTGCGCGCGAACCACCCTTGGTTGGCCTCCAAGACGAACTGGATGCGATCCGAACTGGCATAAACCGGCGTCTCGTCGAGCGGCTTGAGTTCCACCAGATCAAGGATGACACCGTCGGGATCGAGGTAGGCGGCGGACAGAGGCACCTTGGTGTTTCGCATGTAAAACGAAACCTTCAATGGCTGGGCAAACACAAAGAGCATGCCGGCATTCTCCGCCATATTGGTGCGGAACATCATGCCGGTCTGGATCTCGACGGCGGTACGCGCCACCTCCGCCTCCATTTCCTGGCTGCCGAGCCAGAGTTTGACGGTGCCCAGGGGCGGCTGGGCATGATCCAGATGGCCTGCGGGCGGATTGGAGGAACCGCCCGCGCGCTCCGCGCCTGTCCCGTTCGGCTTGCCACACCCGGATAACAGTGCGATCACCGCCAACCATCCCAGTTTGCGCCACGCAAATCTCATGCCCGGAGAGTGGCGCGAAAGGCGGCTGGAATCAATCACGGAGCGCAAGCCCCGCCATCCGCCAGCGGCGGCGGTGCGGCTCCGACGAAGCAATGGGTGGCCTGACCCAGAGCGCCTCCGGCCCGCCACCGGCATGGCCCGCGTTCCTCGATCGCCGCCGATCAGAGGCCCCTGGCCACCCGGCGGAAATGGTGACCGATGATCGCCAACTCCATGGCGCAACGAAACTGGTGGGGACGGCGCACCAGGGTGCCCAGACAGAAACGCCAGTAGGCGAGGCGTCCACGATGCCAGACCCCCAAGACCCAGAAGGACTTGATCAGGGCTTCGAGATCGGTGCGGGCCAGGCGCAGCCGGGGCGGGGCGGGCGAACTGTGGGTGGCCAGGAACGTGCGAATGCGGGAGTAGTAAGCGCGCGGTTCATAGAGCCGCTTCATCAGGTCACGGTAGCCATTGACGAGGAACTCCCGATTCAGTCGCGGGCGGAAATTGAGGGCGCCTTGGGTGTTGTTGCCGGTGGTGTTTCCCAGCAACCTCCCCTCGCGACGAAGCCGTTGATAGAGACGGGTTTGCGGGAGGGCTTGGAGCAGGCCGACCATGGCCGTAGCCACGCCGGCGCTTTGGATGAATTCAAACTGGCGTTTGAAAATATCCTGCGAATCGTTGTCGAAGCCGACGATGAACCCGCCCATGACCTCGAGCCCCGCGTGTTGGAGCCGCTTGACGGCCTCCACAAGATTGCGGTTGGCGTTCTGGGACTTACGGCATTCCTTGAGCGATTCGGGCAACGGAGTCTCGAGTCCCACGAAGACCTTGGTGAAGCCCGCGTCGACCATCAAGCGGCACAGCTCCGGGTCATCCGCCAGGTTGACGGAGGCTTCGGTAAGGAAGGTGATGGGCGAACGGGTATCACGACGCCACCGGATCAACTCCAGGAGCAGCGCGCGGGTGTCGGCCCGCTTGCCGATGAAGTTGTCGTCGACGATGAACACGGAGTCTTTCCAACCGCGCCGGCTTAACGCGTCGAGTTCGGCGATGAGTTGGGCGGGGGACTTGGTCCGGGGCACGCGGCCATTCATGACCACGATGTCGCAGAACTCGCAGTCAAACGGGCAACCGCGAGAGAACTGAACCGCCATGGTGGCGTAATGACGCAGCTTGATGAGGTCCCAGCGCGGCACGGGGACCCGGGAGATATCCGGCCGCTCGGCGCTGCGGTAGAGCGGCTGAACGGTCCCCTGCTCCATATCGGCAACGAGGCTGGCGAGCAGATCCTCGGCCTCGCCGAGGACGAAGTGGTTGATTTCGGGGAAGTCCTCGTGCGAGGTGGTAAAGAGCGGCCCGCCGCCGATCAGCGGTTTGCCGAGCCGACGGCAGCGCGAGGCGATGTCCTGCACCGAATCGCGGTGGACCAGCATGGCGCTGAGCAGGACGTAGTCCGCCCACTGCAAATCCGCGTCGGCAAGCCGGCGCACATTCGTGTCCACCAACCGCAACTCCCACTCGCGGGGCAGCATGGCGGCGATGGTGAGCAATCCGAGCGGAGGCAAGGCCGCGCGCTTGGAAACCAGCCGCAGCACATGCTTGAAGGTCCAGAAGGCCTCCGGAGTTTCGGGATAAATCAGCAGGACTTTCATGTTCTTAAAGCGCTCGGAACGGAATGGCGGCGGCTGGTTGGGGAATCCAACCAAGCCCCCCGGTCAGTGCCGGGAAAAGCGAAAGGAAGCGGAACCTGAGGCTCCGCTTCCGAGACTCGAACCGGAAAGACCGCGTTATTGCAGTTGCGCCAGCACAGTCTTGATCGCGGCGAAATTCGGGAGGTCTTTGGGAGTCGGGGTTTGCTCGCTGTAGCGAACCACGCCCTGCTTGTCGATCACGAACGCGGCCCGCGCGGAGGTTGCGCCGAAGCCCAGCAAATCAGGCAGGAGGACGCCGTAAGCTTCGGCAGTCTTTTTATTCAGGTCACTGGCCAGGGTGACCTTGATTTTCTCTTTCTGCGCCCAGGCTTCCTGGGCGAAGGGGCTGTCCACACTGATGCCGATGACCTCGGCGTTCAGGCTGGCATAGGCGTTGAGGCCTCCCGAGATGTCGCACATCTCCTGGGTGCAGACGCCAGTGAACGCCAGCGGGAAGAAAAGGAGCAGGGTGTTTTTCTGGCCGAAATTGGCGCTGAGTTTGACCTCGCTGACGCCAGCGGCCTGCTTGCCTTTGAGGGTGAAGTCAGGAGCTTTGGAACCAACCGGTATGGCCATAATCGAATAGATTGAGTCGGATTTGACGAAAGTGCAGATAACGGTCTCTCACAGAGACCTGTATAGACGTATAGATGCGAACGATGGGGTTGTCAAACGCGCGGCGAACCAGAGGAACGCGAGGAGGGGACGCTGCGCTTCCGAGCGGGCGCCCATCCGACGTTTCACCGCCGCAGCCACAACCCGAATGAGCCCGCCCAAGCTGGCCCAGCCCGGCAGACCCACGCCAAGCCCCGCTGACGCCGCCGCGCGCCGGTCGCTACCGGTTGCCGCGGCAGACCTGGTCGAAGAGCGCGCCGTCCTTGAAATGGGTTGCGTGCGCCTTGGCCCAGCCGCCGAAGACCTCGTCGATGGTAAAGAGCTTCATGGCAGGGAACTGGGCGGCGTACTTCTTAGCGGCGGCTTCCGACCAAGGCCGATAGTAGTGCTTCGCGGCGATCTCCTGACCGGCTTCGGTGTAAAGAAACTCGAGGTAAGCCCGCGCCACCGCCCCGGTGCCTTTCTTCTTCACGACCCGGTCCACGACGGCCACCGGGGGTTCGGCCAGGATACTGACCGAAGGGACCACGATTTCGCACTGGCCGGTGCCAACTTCCTTCATGGCGAGGATGGCTTCGTTTTCCCAGGTAAGCAGCACATCGCCGATGCGGCGGGTCAGGAAGGTGGTGGTGGCGCCGCGGGCGCCGGTGTCGAGGATGGGGACGTTTTTGAACAACTGGGCGACGAAGTCCCGGGCTTTGGCGTGATCGCCGCCGGTGCGCCGCAGTTCGTAACCATACGCCGCGAGGTAGTTCCACCGCGCGCCGCCGGAGGTCTTGGGGTTGGGCGTGATGACGGAGATGCCGGGCTTGAGGAGGTCCGGCCAGTCGTGCAGGCCCTTGGGGTTGCCCTTGCGGACGAGGAACACGATGGTGGAGGTGTACGGGCAGGCGTTGTGGGGCAACTGCTTCTGCCAATCGGGCGCGACCGCCCTGCCCTTCTCGACGATGGCGTCGATATCGAAGGCGAGAGCCAGCGTGACGACGTCGGCTTCCAGCCCATCAATCACGGCGCGGGCTTGTTTGCCGGAGCCGCCGTGCGATTGCTGGACGGCTACCTTGTCGCCGGTCTTGGCCTCGAAGGTCTTGGTGAAGGCTTGGTTGAGGTCCTGGTACAACTCGCGAGTGGGGTCGTACGAAACGTTGAGCAGGGTAAAGTCCTTCGCCTGGATGGTCATGAGCGTGCCAAGCGAGAGCGCGACGACCAAGCGGCGCCAACTGCAACCGATCCAGTCTTTCATAGGCTCACTCCGTCCACACCGCCACGCCGGCGGGTTCCAACGATTTGGTGCCGAGCAACAGCCGGGCCGTGGCGGGCACGGGGGCCTCCACCTTGGCGGAGGTGTAATTGGCGGCGGCCCAGAAGCCATCGCGCCAATCGACGAAGAACTGGTCGGGAAAGTCGGCCGTGGCCACACCAGCGTTCGCGAAGACGCGGCGCAGAAGGGCAGCCTCCAAGTCGCCCTTGAGGGAATCCACGCCCACGTAGGTGATGGTGCCTTTGCCCAGCTTGCGGGTCATGGCGGCCGGTTTGCCCGCATAGAAATGGGTGGTGTGTTTGCCCAGGATTTCGGTGCCCTCC
>CAYYMW010000135.1:0-15847 GCA_964472515.1 uncultured Verrucomicrobiota bacterium
GGCCACGGCGGCTCCTGCCAGCGCGGCCAGCAGGGCACTGCCGGCGGCCAGCACGAGGCTGTTGATGGCCAGGTTCCAGTTCATGCGCGATGCTCCGATCCGCGACGGCAGGCGGCAAACACACGCTTTGGTCCTCGCGGGCCTTTGAGGCGGAACGCGGTCATCGCAAAAAGACCTCCTTCAAACGCGCCGTGGTGGCTGGGAGGTCATCCACCAAAAGCTGCCAGTCGGGCTGCAGCACCGGGTTGGCCAGTTCCGAGCTTCGCCCCCCTTCGAGGGCGCCAGCCCTCATCAGCTTGCTCACCACCTCCTCGCTACGGAAATAGGCCATCAACCGCCGACCGGCTTCGGGGTGGGGGGCGTTGGCGGTCAAGGCGACGGTGTTCGGGATCAACAGCGTTTCCGGGCCGATGGGTAACGCGATGACCGGACCGCCTGCCCGCTGCTCGGCCGCGATGTCGTCCGAGTCGGTAAGGCCTGCGGATGCCTCGCCTTTGGCAACCAGGCGCGCGGTCACCGAATTGCCGTCCACCACGAGCGCTGCGTTGGCGACCAGCGCCCGGCACCACTGCTCCCACGACGCCGGCCCCCAGAGTTGACGCAGTGCGGCGAAGTGGGTGGCGGTCGTACCGAATAAGGGATAACCGAGCGCGACCTTGCCCCGCCAGACGGCGTTGGTGAGGTCGGTCAGGGAGCGCGGGTAGGCCTCGACCGCCACCCGGTTGGTGTTGACCACAATCCGTCGGCTCCGGAAGCCAAACGCGCCCCAGTCATTGCTGGACAGCACCCCCGCACGCACCAGTTGACGGGTGCGCAACTCCTCATTGCCCCAGAAGACGTCGCACTGAGGCTGGCTGCGTTCGGCAATCAGCCGGTTGGCCAACCCGACGGTCTTGACGGCTTCACTGTCGTAAAGCGGCCGCACGCGGATCCCGGTCTGTGCCGTAAACGCCGTCAGGATGGGTTCGGCGTAGACTTGGTCCTGCGCACAATAGACGACCACCTCGGGGGCGGGCTTGCCGCAGCCCGAAATCGCTCCCAACCCAAGAGCCAGCAGCCCCCAGCTCAGCAATCGTCTCCAACTGTCCCAGGTGACACTCATGCGGTTCGCCGGTGGTAATACCACCATTCAAAAAGGAGGATTGCCAGCCCCACTCCAGACAGCCAGCGCCAGAGCTCAAGGTTCGCCGGCCGGGTGCTGGCGGCCTCGACGCGCGCGAACTTGCCCATGCGGATCTCGCCCCGCGGGGTGGTGTCACTCTCCAGCGGGTCCAGCAGGTTGACGCAATAGGTGACTTGGTTCGTGCCGGCCTGGAGGTGGTAGAGGCCCTCGTGCAGCGTGTCGCCGAATACCAGATCTCTGGCTCCGGCCGCTACTGGCAACACCCGCTCCTTCTGACCCGGCGGAGTGATCCGGGCCTCGGTCACGTCCTGTTCGAAGCTCAAACGCAGCGGCTGTCCCGGGCGGGCTTGGTGGCGGGCGGCCGAAACCGTGGCTGGACTCAGCCATTCCACCGCGTTGGCGACGAAAATAGGAAAGGAAATGCGCAGCGGCCACGTGCTCTGCAACGGGTCGAAAGCCAGCCAGACCACCCGCCGCTTTTCCAGTTCCCCGGCCAGGATCAGGGGCGCTTCGGAAGCCTCCACCACCGCCAGCGCCCACGGTGGAGTCTTCACGGCCATTGACTCCGCGATCTGCACGTTTTCCAGCGTGGTGAAGCGCAGCAACGGGTGGGTGGCCTTGACATCCACAATGGCCGGGGCCTCCAGGTTCTTGCCGGCAGCCTCGAACCAGTTCGTCCGCGCCACTTGGACCGCCATCGTGTTCACTTCCGGCCAGACGACCGGCATCACTCCGTCGAGCACCACAAAGTCGAAGCCGAGCGCCGTGTCCGCCAATTCCTTCGCCACCGTCACCTCCGTATTGGGCGCTGCCGCCAGGGCCTTCTCGAGAAAGCGATTGCCCCGGGTGACCAGCAGCACCTTGGTCGGCTGGGGCAGAGCGCTGCCGATCGAGGCAATGTTGTCGGCAGGTAGATCGTCATCCGCCATGACCAGCAGGGTGAAAATGCCGTCCTCGGTCTGCTGGGTGCTGAAGACCTGCGGCAGGGTTTCGCGTGGGCCGATGGTCAGCGGACGGGTTTCGATCAACTGGCCGTTGAACCTGAGTTCCACCTCCGTGTCGACCGCGTTCGTGGTCGCGTTGAAGAAACTGGCGAACACGGCGCGGCGGGTGGGGTCCTCGGGATGCGGCCGCACGTCCAGCGTGACGATGCCGACGTTCATGGCGCGCGTGCCCGCCCGGTGGTAAACCAAGCGCAGCCCCTCGTTCTCCAACTCGCTCAGGTCGGTCGTGGCACCGTCGCTAAACAGGTGGATTTCAGCCTCCGCACGGTCCTTCACCAGTGGCTGAGCCAGCCGCAGGGCCTCTGCCATCCGTCCCGACGCCGAGGTGACCGCACAGCCTGCCAGCGCCCGTCGCAGGGCGGACTTGTTGGCAGTGGGCGACTGCTTGACCTCGGTGTGAGCCCCGGCTAGCAGCAACACCATTTGGTCGCTCGCCTGCAAGTTGTCAATCAACGCCCCGACGTCCTGCTTGGCTTTCTCGAATCGGGACGGTGTTTCGTCCCGCGCCTGCATCGAAGCCGAGGCGTCGAGGATCGCCACCAACATCCGCCCGCCTTTCTGCTTCGAGGCAAAGTAGGGCCGGCCCAGGGCCAGAATGACCAGGGTTAACAGCAGAAGTTGGAGAATCAGCAGCCAGTTGTGCCGGAGTCTCTGGAAGGGGGCGCTCGCCTGGGTTTCGGCCAGAAACTTCTGCCACAACAGCGTGCTCGAGACGAGCTTGACCACCCGCTTGCGCTTGAGCAGGTAGAAAAGAACGACGATGGGCAGCGTCGCCGCGAACGCCAGGGCGGTGGGCTCCAGGAAGTTCATCGCCACACCTCCGCCTGCCGCAGTTGCTTGAGCAGCAGATCCTCCAGCGGCATGGCTGTGTTGGCCATGAAGTAGTTGCCGCCCCGGGTCGCCAGGTACTCGCGGAGGCGTTGACAGAAGTTCGCGACCGTCTTCTGGTAGGCCGCCAGGCGGTAGCGCCCGAAGGTCACTTCCTGAAACCCGCCGCTCTCACTGTCCACCAGGCGCAAGTCGCCGTAGGTGGCCGGGTTTAATTCCTCGTCGGCAAGGACGTGAATCAGGTTGATCTGAAAGCCGCGGCCCGCCAGGGCATTGAGTCCGGCCTCGTAGCCGGCGGGATCGAGAAAGTCACTCAGGACAATGGCCAGACCGGGCTGCCGGGCCTCGAGCGCGCCCCGGCGCAGGGACTCGTTCAACGCAATCGTTCCCTTGGCGGTGACCCGTCCCAGATTTTGAAAGAACGGCAAGGCCGACTTCCGTCCCCGCACCTGACGCAGGGCGCCAGCCGTCGGGGCGTCCACGTTTTCCTCGGGAAACACGGTCACCGAGACACGGTCGAAGCCGCAGAGGGCCACGTACCCCACTGCTGCCGCCACCTGGCGCGCGTAGTCGAACTTGCTCGGTTCGCCGAACGTCATGGATTCGCTGGCATCGAGAAAGATCCGCACCGGGAGTTCCCGCTCCTCTTCGTAGAGCTTAAGAAAGAGGCGGTCCAGCCGGCCGTAGAGATTCCAATCCAGATATCGGAGGTCGTCCCCCGCCACGTAGTTCCGGTAGTCGGCGAACTCGACCGACTGCCCTCGCGAACGGCTCCGGCGTTCCCCTCGCGCCGCGCTGCGGGCACGGCGCTGCGCCAGTAACTGGAGTTGTTCCAGCCGTCGCATGAGGTCCGGACTCAAGATCGCCTGGGCCATTCGGGGAGGGGGAGCGCGTGGGTTGCCTGCGAAGTCCGTCGGCTTAGGCCGTCACGGTTTCCGGCTGTCTGGGCACTTCCTGCAACACCTTCTCCACGATCTGGTCACTTGTGATGCCTTCGGCCTCGGCTTCGAAATTGAGAATCAAGCGGTGTCGCAACGCCAACGGCGCGATCGCTTGGAGGTCCTCGAGGCTCACGTTGAAGCGGCCTTGCGTCAGGGCCCTGACTTTGCCGCCCAGCACCAGGGCCTGCGCTCCGCGCGGGCTGCTGCCAAACCGCAGGAACTGCGAGGCCATCGGCACAGCGGTGGCCGTCTTGGGGTGGGTGGCCAGCACCAACCGCACCGCATAGTCGCGCACATGCGTGGCCACGGGCACTTCCCGCACGAGGCGCTGCAGTTCCATCAGCATGGCCCGTTGCACCACCCGCTCAGGTCGGCTCTGAGTTGATTCGGTCGTGCGCTGCAGCACTTCCGTCAGTTCGGCGGCGCTGGGATAGCCTACCAGCAGTTTGAAGAAGAAGCGGTCCAACTGGGCCTCGGGCAGGGGATAGGTGCCCTCTTGGTCGATCGGGTTCTGCGTGGCGAGCACGAAGAAAGGTTCCTCCAGGCGGCGAATCTCCCCGCCCGCCGTCACGCTGTGCTCCTGCATCGCCTCCAGCATCGCTGACTGCGTCTTCGGCGTGGCGCGGTTGATCTCGTCCGCCAGGATCAGGTGGGCGAAGACCGGTCCCTTCTGGAACTCGAAAGCCCGGCGCCCGTCAGGGGTTTCCATGACGAGGTTGGTGCCCAAGATGTCCGCCGGCATGAGGTCCGGGGTGAATTGGATGCGACTGAAGGAAAGGTCGAGCACCTCCCCGAGGGTCCGCACCAGGAGGGTCTTGCCCAGGCCGGGCACGCCTTCCAGCAGCACGTGTCCGCCGGCCATGAGCGCGATCAAGGTGCCTTCCACAATGCCCTCATGGCCCACGATGACCTTGCCCACCTCCCGTTGCATGGCGGCATAGGTCTCCCGGAACTGGCTGATCTTCTGCTCGGTATTCATCGATGATCGGTAATGAGTGTTGCCTCCGCGGAGGCGGCGGACGCCGCCACACGGTCACTTGCCCTTTAAGTCGTCAAAATAGTCCTTCACCGCCCCTTGGTAAGCCTTCGGCACCTGCTCGGAGGAGAGCGCGCTCTGCGCCTCGCTCTGAGCCGCGCTGACGGCCTCCTGAATCGCCACCGTGCTCTGGCCCTTGATGCTGACGCCCTTCAACGTGATGGTCGGCATCTGGCCTCCGGGCGAGAGTTGGCCCTTCACCTGGTCGGGCTGCGCCCCTTCGGGCAAGGTGCCTTCGCCGCGATCGGTCAACCCACGCGGATCGGTGTCCGGCCGCTCCACCCCCGAGTTGTCCCACGCCTCCTGCTCCGGCGGGTCCATCATCTGACCTTCGTCAGCCCACGTGCCTACGCCCCGGCCGGGTTTGCCGCCCTTGCCCGCCTTGGGCGGGCCCTGGCTCTGAGCCCAGCCCATGCCGGTTCCCACACACATCTGGGCGCGGCGCAAGGACGCCATGGTCGACTTCAGGTCCTGCAAGTCAGCCATCTGCTGCATCAGGTCCGCCAATTGATCGGCCGCCTTTGCCAGGGCCTTCGCACTCTCCTGCTTGTCTCCCTTGGCCAGGCTCTTCATGGCTGCGTCCAGTTCTTTGCCGACATCGCCGTAGGGTTCGGCCGGTTTGACGGCCTTGGCTACCTCCTCCATGATCGCCTTCATCTGCTCGGGCGTGATCTGACCGGAATCCAACTGCCGCGCCATCTTGCGCAGGGTCGCTTCGGCCGCCTCCGCTTGGCCGTTCTTGAGTTGCTCCGCCAGATCCTTGCCCATCTTCATGGCCTGCTGCTGCATCTGCTGCATGGCCTTGGCCATGTCCTTGAGCTTGTCGAGATCGCGTTCCGCCATCTGCAGGTCCTTCGCCACCTGGCTGATCTTGCCCGCTTCCAGGGAAGCGATCGCCTCCTCCAAACCGCTCAGCGCCGCGCCCATGTCCTGGGCCTGCTGGGCCAGGCTGGCCAGAGCCTTCGCCAACTCGGATTTCGCCGCGTCCGAGGCTTCCGAGGGGTTCCGCGCCATGCTCGCCGCCTGTTGCTGGGCCTTCTCCAATTCCTTCTGCAGCTTGTCCATGGCGTTCTGCATCGCCTCCTTGCTCCCCATCGCCTTCTGGATGGCCTCCATCCGGCTTTGCAGCTGCTCGCTCGCCCCGCTGGCGTCACGCGATTGGTTCTGCGCCGCCTTCTGCAGGGATTTCAGCGCCGGGTTGCGCTCCAAGTCCTTGGCTTGTTGAGCCACCTTCTCAGAAGTCTTCGCCAGTTCCTTGAGGGTGTCGGCTCGCGTGGTGGGCTTCTTGGCCATTTGGCCGCCCAATTCGGCAGCCGCCTTGATCGCCTTGTCCGCCGCCTTCTCCATCCCTTCCTTACGCTTGGCCAGCACCCGGCGGGTGGTATCCGCCAGGTTCTTCCCGGTCTCCTTGATGTTCTCCTTGGTCTGTTGCGCCTTCAGGTATTCCTGGCTGCGGTATTCCGGCACGAAACCCAACCCCACGCTGAGCAGCAGCACCAGCAAAACCCAGCGACTGGCTGCCGGCAAGTGGTAGGGCAACAACCGCCGGACATCCAGACCCGCCACCCGCGCCACCGCATCCTTGACCACCAATTCCCCCCACACCCCCAGCTTGGGGTCTGCCCCAACCTCCAGCGCCGTGCTTAGCCGCTCCTGCAGGTGTTGCTGGTCGTCCATCCAGCGCGCCGTCTGCAACGGCTTCTCCTGCCGCCAGAAACCCAGGACAAACGCCAGTACGGGCAGGCACAACGCTACGCCGCCACCGATGAACAAAACGTCGTCTGCCACCGGGAGCCCCTTGAAGGCCCCGAGGCACAGCAACCACAATACCCCACCGGCCAGCAATCCCTGCCACAAGCGATGCCATCCACGCTGCCAGCGCCGACGCCGGGCCGCACGGCCCACCAAGTCTCGTACCTGTTCGAACTCGCTCATAGGAACAAAACGCCCGCCGCTTCAGGTTGGACCGCCACCACCCGTGGCCGTCACGTCGCCGCCATTCGCTGACCGCAGAAGCTCACTGCTTCTCGTACTCGCCCTTCCCGGTCCGTTTGAGAACCGTAAAACCCGCCTGCTTCGCACCCGAGATCGAGAGCGGCTTGAGCAGGTTAGGCGTGTTGAAAGCCGAAATGATCTTCCGCACCGGCTTCTTGCACGCCGGGCAGTGTGTGAGTGGCGCAGCGCTGAGGGGACGCCGCAACGTGAATCGCCCGCCGCAAATCACGCAGTCGCCCTCGCAAAGCTCATATTCGTAAAGTGGCATACTTCAAGGCCTTGGACGATCCAATCACCCCGGGCGTTCAACCCGGAGGAACCGTGGCAAGATCATTGCCAATCAACCTACCATCCGTCACGACAGCGATCAAGCAACGTCGCAACGATGATCGCAGTGTGTCGTCTCGCCTTGAAACACCAGACAACGGAAGGGCCGGAGCCAGGGGATCAAGAGGTGCTCTGGGCCGTACCCAGCCGTGGGCTCGTGCGCCTGGGGGGAAGGCGGACAGCTTCAGATGCCTGGTCGGAACGAATTCATTATCAGATGCTTACCGATGCGGCTGGTACTGGTGCCGCGCCGTGGAGCAACCCGCGATCAAGGGCATGCTCGCATCAACCTCCCTTCCGGGGTGCCGACGTCATGTCCATCCGCCCGATGGCGGTAAGGATTCCGTGCAGCAGGGCGTGAGGGTTCGGGGGACAGCCGGGAACGTAAGCATCGACCGGGATAACCGCATCGACCGCGCCCACCGTGGCGTAGTTGACGCCGAAGATGCCACCGCTACAGCCACAGGCTCCCACCGCTACCACTAAGCGCGGATCGGGAGTGGCGTCATAGGTCTTGCGCAGGGCCAGTTCCATGTTGCGCGTCACGGGACCGGTTACCAAGAGCAGGTCCGCATGCCGGGGGGAAGCGACGAAATGAATGCCAAAGCGTTCCAAGTCATAGATGGGGCTGTTAAGCCCGACGATTTCGATCTCGCAGCCATTGCAGGAGCCGGCATCCACCTCGCGAATGTGAAGGGAGCGCCCGTAGAGGCGGTGGATCTGCTCCCGGAGTTCCCCGCCCTTGGTTTCGAGGCTGGCCGACGCGGCCGTACCACCCGCCTTCAGGTTCAGGAGCCGGGTTTGGAGACCTTCCGGCGTCAGAGCGTAATGCGCCTCCCACACCAGTTCCCGCCGGTGCCGGCAGGCCAACTCAACCCGGTTGGTTAAGCGGACGGCCGGATCGGCCGCGGCGCAGTCGCCGCAAAAGGTGCACTTGCCCAAGTCAAAGCCGACCCACCGCTTGCCGTCGGAGTCCGAAACCGAGATCGCCCCGGTGGGACAGGCCGCCGCTGCCGGGCGGGCGTCGCGCCAATCCTGAAAGGGGAACTCCGGACAACCGCGGGCTCGCGCCGACACCTCGGCCGGAGTGGCCGGGTACCCACTGGTTACCACGCCCACCGCGAGACTCTTGCGCAACACCTCGAACATACTCAGCGATCCGTTCCGGAATAGGACAGGTTGAAACTTTTGTTAACGACTGGGAAGTCGGGTACGATGTTGTCGAGAATCGCCTCGCTGAGAGCCGGCCAATTCTGGAGCGACGGATCCTTCACTTTGCAGCGGCCGAGCCGGTTGCCGGGCTCGGTGCGAATCCAGTGGAAGATTTCGCCGCGCCACCCTTCCACGTAGCCCAGCGCGCTCCGACCCGGAGGCAAGTCGCCCACGGTTGCCTGCAGGGGGCCGGAGGGCAGGGTGGCCGAAACCTGCCGAAGGATGCTGATCGACTGAGCCACCTCGTCAACCCGCACCTGCATCCGGCGGAGCACGTCCCCCTCATGGTAAACCGGTACCGTGAAGTCCAGCCCCTCATAGGCGGCGTGCGGAAAGTCGCGGCGCAGATCGGCGTCGTAGCCCGAAGCGCGCCCGGCTACCCCCACGACCCCCAAATCCGACGCAATCTCCGGCCTGAGGATGCCGGTGGTTTCCAGGCGGTCACGCGTCGACGAAGAACTGCGCAGCAGGCCCACGAGGGAATCGAAATCGGGCTGCAGGCGGGCCAGTGCTTGCTGCAGACGTTCCACCATCGCGGTATCCCAATCGCCGCGCACGCCGCCCAGGCAAGCCACGCCGCGCAACAGGCGGCTGCCGGCAAGTTCCTCGTTGAGTCGCAGGACCTGCTCCTTGAGCCGCATCGCGTGCATATTGGCGGTCACGAACGCAACATCGGTCGCGATGGCGCCAATGTCGCCAAGGTGGTTGTACAGGCGTTCCAGCTCGAGATAGATCGTTCGCAGCGCCCGCGCTCGCGGAGGAGCCTCGATCTCGGCGGCGCGCTCGACGGCCTGGCAGAACGCGGTGGCGTGGGCAAAACTCGAATCGCCCGAGATACTCTCCGCCAGCCTCACGCCGTGCGCCACCGGCTTGTGCTCGAACAGTTTCTCCGTTCCCTTGTGGACGTAGAACATCCGCAACTGCAGGTACAACACCGGCTCGCCCGCCACGCTGAAGAGGAAATGGCCGGGTTCGATGATCCCCGCATGCACCGGCCCCACCGGCACTTGAAACACGCCTTCCCCCTCGACGCTGCGGAACTTGTGCCTTTCGCCGGTGAAGGGCGGGAGCGTCGTCTGCAGGGCGAAGTCTTTCCGCAAGGGGTGAACCTCCGGCCAGTCGTCGTGGAGGGCGCACCGCCGGGGATTGGGATGACCCACGAGCCGGAGGCCGAAGAGATCCTGGATTTCGCGCTCCTGCCAGTTGACTGCCGGTATGGCGTTGGTGAGCGAGGTGAATTCCGGCCGGTCTCCCGGTATCGGCACCCGCGCCACCAGGAAGCCGTGCGCGCGGGGCAACTTGAACACGTAGTAAAGATGATAGACGCCCAGCGCCGTCCGCAGGTCATCAGCGAATACCAGGCCCAGCGTGCCGAGTTCGCGGCGGTAGATATACGCGCAAATCGCCTGCACCACCTCCGCCGGAGCCTCCACGCAGGCCTCGTTGGCCGTCGGGTTGGCTAGCCGGGCGAGTTGGCCCGGGAAGCGCCGCTCGATGTCGTCCACGATCTGTTGGAGCCCGGCCAGCAGCTTCATGGTTTCACCTCGATCAGATGCGCCGCTTGCTCGGCGAGTCGATAGAGCGGGGCGGGCACCCAAAAGCAAAGCACCAGCACGACCAGGGTCACCCCGATCACCGCGCCGAGTTTCCAGCGGCATTCGTCCACCGGCCGGGCCTCCGGTTGGGACGCTGGGCCAAGGGTCAGCCGGACCGTCTGACCCAGAAAGCCCGCAAAGATGACCACCAGGCCGAAGAGCATCAAACCCGCCGCCAGCGGATAGTCGCGGGTGATCGCCGCGCTCACGGCCATGAACTCACTTTGGAAGATGCTGAAAGGCGGCGTGCCGGTTGCAGCCGCGGTGGCCAGTATGAAACACCCGCCCGACCAGGGCAGCACCTTGACCGCGCCGCTGACGCGACGGAAGAAAGGGGAACCGAAATGCTGCTGCATGTTGCCTGCGCAAAAGAACAGCAGCGGCTTGGTGACCGCGTGGAAGAGCATGTGCAGCAGCGCCGCCAGCGCCCCCAGCGGCCCCCCGAAACCCAGCGCCGCCACGATGATGCCGCCATGATCGATGCTGGAATACGCCAGCAACCGCCGGAAATTGCGCTGTACGATGATGAACGGGGCCGCCACCAAAATCGTGCCCACGCCGAACCAAATCAGCAGGTTGCTGGGAAAGACCTCTCCGAGACACCGGGTCGCCAGCACGTGGAAGCGGATGATCGCATAGACCGCGCAGTTGATGAAACCCGCCCCCAGCAGCGCTGCCGTGGGCACCGGCGCCTCGGCGTAGGCGTCCGGCTTCCACGTGTGCATCGGCACCAAGCCCGCCTTCGTGCCGTAGCCCACCAGCACCATGACGAAGGCCAGCCGCATGGCCGCGGGATTGAACTGGGACGCCAAGGGCATCAATACGGACCAGTTGAGCCCCTGGGGGGAATGTTCGCCCAACACTCCCACCGCCGAGTAATAGGTCAGAATCGTGCCAAACAGGGCGAGCGTGATCCCCACGCTGCCCAGCATGATGTACTTCCAGCCGGCCTCGAACGAGGTCTTCTGGTTGTAGAAGGTGACCAACAGCACCGACGCCAGCGTCGTGCCCTCCGCCGCCACCCACATGACCCCCAGGTTGTCCGCCATCGGAATCAACAGCATGACCGCGACAAACAACGGCGTCAGAACGTAATAGTACCGCAGTTGGCGCGGCGAAACGCGCTTCCGGCGTTCGTCCTCCCGGAAGTAGCCCACCGCGTAGACCGTGCATGCCAGAAAAACAAACGCGATCAACAGGATGACGAGGGCGCTCAACGCATCGGCGTAGAGCAGCCCGCTCCAGGCGGTCACGGTCCCGCGTTGCAGGACCTCCCAGCCCAACCGCCCCGCCAACCCTGCCACCGCCACGGCGGCCACGAGGTTCGCCCCTTCCCAGAAACGGGGCCGCCGGCAAGCCAGGCAGACCAGGCTGGCAACCAGCGGAACCAGGAGCAGGAGGGGTTGACTCATGCGGCTATCCCTTCAGGGTGTTGAGTTGGTTGACATCCATGGAGGCAAACGTCTCCCGGATGCGATACACCAGAATGCCGAGGACCATCACCGCCACCATCAGGTCGAAGAAAACGCCCAACTCCACGATGAACGGCATGCCGTAGGAAGTCAGCGCGATGGCGGCAAGGAACAAGCCGTTTTCCGCGGTCAGGAGGGCCAGAACCTGGTTGACGGCCTTCCGGCGGTTCATCATGAGAAACAAACCGGTCAGCAGCAGGGTGATGGCCACCGCCAGGGTGTTGTTGCCCAGGCGCTCGGTTGCCGAGAAAGGCCGGGCGACGAGGTAGCCCACCAGGGTCAGGCTGCCGCACAAGAGCATGGTCGTGGGCGGGTTGATCAGGGGTTGCACCTCCTGGTCGATGCCGATACGCCGCACCAAGCGCCCCAGAAACCAGGGCAGAACAACCACCTTGCCGGTCACGGTCAGGGCGGCCACCCAGAACACGTGCGTTGCATCGTAGGCAAACGCGACTACTGCGGCGATGCCCGCCAGCATCAGGCTTTGGAGGGCGAACAGCCGCACGTTGGTCAGCAGCATCCGCTGCACCGCCATGAGCATCTGGATGACCAGCATCACCGACGCCATGAGCGTCACCAATTGGGCGGGCACCTGTAGATCGCTGGCTTGGGGGTTCATTGGAAGAGAAAGGAGGAAAGCAAGGCGAGGGCCGCCAGCACGAAGGCCGCGCTCAGAAGGTCCGGCACGCGGAAGAGGCGCAACTTCGCGTTGGTCGTTTCCACGAGCACCACGGCCAGCGAGAGCCCCGCCACTTTAAAGAGGAACCAACCGGCGGAGGCCACCACCGGCCCGAAGGCCCATTCCGTGGCGATCCCCACCGGGAAGAATACGTTGACCAGCAGCGCCATCAAGACGAGTTGCTTGATCGACGCCCCCCACTCCAGCAGCGCCAGATACCGCCCCGAGTACTCCAACACCATGGCTTCATGGATCATGGTCAGTTCCAGGTGCGTGGCCGGATTGTCCACCGGGATGCGCCCGGTCTCGGCGAGCAGCACGATGAACAGCGCCGCAAACGCCAGCACATGCGCCGGGTTCAGCAGTTTCATGGACAGCCCGCCGGCCCCGGAGACCAACTCGCTCAGGTTGGTCGAACCCGCCGAAATGGCCACCGTGAAGATCGACAACATCATGGCCGGTTCCGCCATCGCCGAAATGGTCATCTCCCGGCTCGAACCCATCCCGCCGAAGGTGCTGGCGGGGTCCAGGCCGCCCAAGGCCAGGAAGAAACGGCCCAGGGCCAGCAGGTAAATGGCCGCCAGCACTCCGCCGAAGAGGCTCAACGGCGGCTGCGCGCACACCATGGGCACCATCAGCCCAACCAGGATCGAAGTGACGAAGACCACGTGGGGGGTGGCCCGGAACAGCCACGAAGCATGCTCGGAAATCACCATTCCCTTGCGCAGAAATTTGGCCAAATCCCGGTAAGGTTGCAGGAGCGGCGGGCCCCGCCGGTTCTGCAGCTGCGCTTTCCAGGTCCTGATGCAGCCGCTGACCAGCGGCGCCAGCAGGAGCAGCAGCACCGTCTGAACCACCAGCATGACCACGCGCGCCATCATAGAGCCACCAGCAGCAGCACCAACAAGGTCAGGAAAATATAGAGCAGGTAGGCTTGGATGCTGCCCGCCTGGACGCGCCGCATCCGCCGCGAGACACTCAACACCAGCCAGTTGATGGGCCGGTAGATTCGTCGTTCGAACGCTTCCTCAATGTGGCTCTCGAACCGCAGGGACTTGGCGAAGTAGGGCGAGTAGTCGTACTCCCGCTGCACCTCCCGCCGCGGGCGGAACAACGCCTGGAAGATCATCCGCAGCGGCTTCGAGAAACCGGTGGCGCTGTACTGCATCTGCGGCGTCAGGCCTTTGAGCCCGCAATCCCAAGTGGGCCCGATTCGAACCGCCGCCCCGCGTCCGAACCACCACCACAGCGCCCAGGGAATCGGCAGCAAGCAGAGTCCCATCAGCGCCATGCCCGCCGTCGATACCGTGCCTGGCTTGGAGCCCAGGCTGCCGAGCACCAAACCGTTGGCCAGGCTGAGCCGTTCCTGCAGCGGTTCTCCGATCAGGGACAGACAGACCGGATCGAGCAACTGCACGAACAGTGTGGGCATGAGGCCCAGAATCGCGCACGCCACCCCCAGAATGGCCATGCCCGCCACCATCGAACGGCTGGCTTCGCGGGCTGTCGCCGCCGCCTCGCTCCGGGCCTGCCCGAGGAACGCGATGCCAAACGCCTTCACAAAACACGCCGCCGCCAGCGCTCCGGTCAGCGCGAGCATCGCCGCGGCCAGCGGAAACGCCAACCGCACCAGGGTGGTGGTGGTCCCGAAGCCCTGCAGCAGGGTCTGGTAGGTCAGCCATTCGCTGACAAACCCGTTGAGTGGCGGCAAGGCCGAGATCGCCACCGCACCCAGGAGAAACAGCAGCGCGGTTCGCGGCATGCGTTTGATCAGTCCGCCCATCGCCTCGAGGTTCCGGGTGTGCGTGGCGTGCAAGATGGCCCCGGCTCCCAGGAACAGCAATCCCTTGAACGTCGCGTGATTGATCGTGTGGTAAAGCGCCGCCAGCAGGCCCAGCGCCGCCAGCACCGGGTGGCCGGAGTGGAGGAACATCAGGGAGGCCCCCAAACCCATGAGAATGATGCCGATGTTCTCGATGCTGTGGTAGGCGAGCAATCGTTTGAGGTCATGCTCCATGAGGGCATAGAGAACCCCCAGCACCGCCGAGATCGTTCCGATCGCCAGGATCACCGCGCCCCACCACAGGGGCGGCGTGCCCAGAAAATCGAAACAGACCCGGCACAAGCCGTAGATGCCCGTCTTGATCAACACCGCCGAGAGCAGCGCCGAGATGTTGCTCGGCGCGACCGGATGCGCCGCAGGCAGCCAGGTGTGCAGCGGCACCATGCCGGCCTTGATCCCGAAGCCCACCAGAAACAGCAGGAAGGCGGCGTTGCGGCGGGCCTCCGTCAGGCGCTCCCCGGCGCCGTGAAAACCAATGAAGCCCAGTCCGCCGGAGACTTGGAACAACAGCAGGAACCCCGCGATCAGGCACGCCGCCCCCACGTGGGACATGACGAAGTACAGGACTCCGGCTTGGCGGGCTTCGGCCTGCTCGTGTTCGTAGCTGACGAGGAAGAACGCCGCCAATGCCATCAGTTCCCAGACCACGAGGAAGAACAAGGCGTTCTCCGCCACGCAGACCAAGGTGGTCGCCAGGAGCAGGGTGTTGAATCCCGCCGCCAGCAGCGCGACCGACTTCCTCCCCAGGAAGGAGGCGACGTACCCGATCGAATAGACGGAAATCGCCAATCCCAAGAGCGACACCAGCATCACGAAGAACGCCCCCAGGGCGTCCAGACGCGCGGTACAGCTCAGATACGGCAGTAGATCAGGCATGACGGGCAGCAGGAGAACGGGCGCGGAGTGCCGGGCCACGAGCGCCCACACCGCTGCCACCAGACCCGTGGACGAGGCTGCGACCGCCGCGCCGAAGCCCAGGCGCAAGGCCGCACGGTCATGCCGCACACATGCAAGACTGGCCATTGCTCCGGCCAAGTACAGGGCAAGCGCAATCTCGAGCAGCAAGGTTGGAGGAGCTTCCATGGTCGAACGAAACCGGTAGGCTTCTCTACCGAGAAAGCCCGGGTGGCGGGACGGAACGTGCGCCTGAATCTTCCATTCGCGTCTGTCGCACGACAACCCGCTGCAGAAGGGAGGCTCAGGCCCGGCCCTGCGCCAGCGGAGTCGCCCGCGACAAGACGTCCATCATGGCCCGGTTGTCCGTTGCGTCAAGCAACTCCTTGACCAACGCGCCGTTCCGGCACAGCCAACTCAGCGTCGCCATCAATCGCAGATACGCCGCCGCCTCCGTCAGGGGGATGGCCACCAGGCAGACGAGCCGCACGGGCGGGAAATGCTCTCCGCCCCAGCGCACCGGGGCGGGAAACCGCCCAAATCCGAACCGCAGTTGCCGCACGCTCTCCGCCCGGGCGTGGGGAAAGGCAACCCCTGCGGGCGAGGCCGTGCCGAGCTTCAGCTCGCGTTCCATCACCGCGGTGGCGAAGACCGCTCCGTTCTCGATCACCCCCTCGCGCGCGAACCGCTGCGCCATTTCGCCAATCACCGCGGGGGCCTCGCGCGCCGTCAGCGCGGCCACCAGCAGGGCCGGGTTCGTGTAGTCGGCCAGCGAGATCGTTTCAGGGTGGCTGAGCTTGGGCATAGGGCTAGACGGGGTCTCCACGTCGCTTGCGGCTTTTCGATTTGGCGGCCGGTGTGCTCGGGGCCGCAGCTTGCTCCTCGCCCGGGGCCAGCA
>CAYYMW010000136.1:0-15590 GCA_964472515.1 uncultured Verrucomicrobiota bacterium
GGGGTGGCTGCCCCACCCGCTCCGCCCCACAGGGGCGGAGGCACACAAGCAGAACGGGGCGGCCGATTGAGGTGGTTGCATGAGCCGCAACGGTTACCCGGCCCCGGCAGGGGCGGGAAAGACCCCGACAGGCAACTACTGGATGAGCTTGAGCACGCTCTGCGGCATCTGGTTGGCTTGGGCCAACATGGCGGTGCCGGACTGCACCAGGATGTTGTAGCGGGCGTACTGCGTGGCCTCCTCAGCCACATCCACATCTTGCAGGCGCGAGCTGGCCGCCGTCAGGTTCTCCTTGCTGATGGTCAACTGCTCGGTGGTGAAGTTGAGGCGGGCTTGGTACGCGCCGATGGTGGCGCGGTCGGTGGAAAGCTGGTTGATCGCGGCCTTGACGGACACGAGGGCCGCCTGCGCCTGCGCCACCGTGCTGAGCGTTGCGGTGATGGCGTTGGCGTAGGTGGTGGCGCCGAGATTGATGCCGTTCATGATGAACGTGCCGCCCTCGGAATCGATCGTCACCGCCAGCGTGGCCGTGCTGAAGAGCGACACGCCATTGAATTCCTTGGAGGAGGCGCTGGTGATGTAGTCGCGCAGTTGCACGAACTCCTGTTGGTAGAGATCGCGGTCCGCGTCGCTCTTGGTGACGTCCTGGGCCAGGATCGAAAGCTCGCTCATGCGGTCGAGCGCCTTGGCGATACGCTTGAGGTAGCCGTCCTGCGTTTGGGTATAGGAAATAGCGTTGCCGACGTTGGCCTTGGCGCCGTCAATGCGTTTGACCTGGGCGTCGAGGCGGGAGGCCACCGCCATGCCGGCGGCGTCATCGGCGGGATCGACAATCTTCGAGCCGGAGCTCAGTCGGGCCAGCGACTTGGCCAATTGGGAACTGCTCGTCATCAGGTTATTCGCGGATGACTGGGCGGTGACGTTTGTGTTGATAACCATAGGTCTCTCAGCTGTTAGTGGTTTCGGGCGTTGGTTTGGGGGGCAGCGGCGGTGGGCAGGGCATTCGAAGCGCCAGAGGCCGTCCTAGCCTGGGCGGGGGGTTTGACCGGCAGCTTCGGCACCGTTCGCTGTCCGCGGTTGAGTGCTTCCTGGTTGTTCTTCTGAATCTCATCGTAAACCTCCTGGCGATGCACCGGGACTTCCGGGGGCGCCTGGATGCCTACTTTGACCACCTCCCCATCGAGTCGAACGATTTTGACGGTAATCCGTCCGTCGATCACGATGCTCTCATTAACTTTGCGGGAGAGGATGAGCATAGAAGAACACGCTGGGAAATTACGCTACCGGCAGGGGGTGATGCAGGTCGTAATCCGCCGCGTTGAGGGGAATCACCTGCCGGGCCACGAACGTGTGGCGATTTATGACGATGGGTCCTTTGAGATTAACGGTGGCGCGTCCATTCGACCGGAGGGTGACCACATTGACCACTAGCGCATCCTGCGGTTTCGTCAAACCAAGCGCCTGCACATCATCCTGTGTCAGGTCTGGTTCGTAACTCGGCAGCACCACAAACGGAGAGACAACAAGAAAGGCGAGATTCGGATCGTTTACCACCTGAAGCCAGAGAAACGGCGCTTCGTCCGGATTGGACAGAAGCACGTACTCCTTGATCTTCTCGAAGCCCAGCAAGCCCACCGGCATTTGCACGATGTTCTCTCGCTTGACCTGGAGAGTTTCTGGTTCGTTGACTTCTGCGAATCTCATTTGTCTACGTTGTTAAGCAAGCGGCTAAGCACAGCTCGTGCCAGCGTTTTGTCAGGGTGGTTTCATGTTTTGTAGTAGATTGGTAATGAGGTGGTTCCAACAAATTGACGGGGGATGCCAGTGGAACGGTTACGCGCTCAGGCCTCAGGAGTAGGCAATTCTCGCCTATCTCCCCCGGAAGAACTTGTCCGCTGATTGCCGGTGGGTAGGACGGTCTATTACCAACCGTCCGATGGGGGGGGAAAGTGGAGTGGGATCGCCCCACACGGTGCGTGTCGGCGACCGGAAGACAGGCACACCGCCTATATACTGGCGAGGGGACGCGACGACGACAAACCCCAAGCCAGGCGTCAGGCAGCAAGAGTTGGCAGGCAGGCATGTGCTCTCGCTGGGTATGAGCCCAGTGTTCTTCCGCTGGGGGCGGCAGCCCTCGCACGCTTAACCAGATCCGTATCGCCGCACGCCTTGTCGCGGAAGTGCCTCAAAAGTAAGCCTAAACAGGTCCGCTTGGCAAGCTAATCCCATGTCCATGTCCCGCCCTGCGGGCGTCCTGCAGGCCGTCAGATGTCAGTCGGAACGCGTTGGAATTGGCTCTGCAATGACTTGATCGACGAGGAGGCACGCTTCGTAACTCGGGGAGCGTTCCGGCCTGCCCCGTTCCCCATGGGTGTCGATGGGGGGCGCGCTGGTCGAGTCGGTCGGACAGCCACAAAGCCTGTCAGGTTCGACTTGGCGAAGCCCAAGCCGCCCGCTAGGGTCTGCACATGATACGCCCGTTTCGATCGGCCGCCGCCGCCCGCGATGCATGGGTGGCCCGCAGTGTTGCCCACACCCTCGGGATACTCCCCCTCTTGACGCTGTTGGCGCTGGCCCAACCGGCGCCGCGCCAGGTTTTGGTGGAGTTCGGTCGCACCTCGGACATCTCCAAGATTCAGGCACGCGATGTCACCCTCAAGCTCCAGCCCAGCGGGGCGCAAACCTGCCTGCAGTTGCGCACTGGGACGCTGGAGGCGTGGCCGGGTTGCACTTTTGTTGCGCCCGAAGGGCGGTGGAACTTGGCGCGTTACGCCGGCGTCGAGTTGGCAGCCCGCAATCCGGGAACCAACCGGGTGATCTTGCACCTGCGGGTGGACAACCCCAGCGCGGACGGGGTCAAGAACTGCCTTACGGGTTCGGCTACCCTCGAGCCGGGCCGGGCCGGCATCATTCATGTGCCGCTCAACCGCACCCGGGACGATACGCTGGACGGCAAGCTGTTCGGTCTGCGGGGTTATCCGGTTGCCCAAGGCGGCGCCGGAACCCTTGATTGCACCAACATCACCCAGTTGCTGGTCTTTCTGAATCACCCCAAGGAACCCTATGTCGTGGAAGTCGAGTCGATCATCGCCACCGGTGAATACGTGCCTCCCACGGCCAGCACGAGCGACGCGGACCCGTTCTTTCCGCTGATCGATACTTTCGGCCAGTATCGCCACCGCGATTGGCCAGGCAAGGTCCGCTCGGCGGAGGATCTGAAGCAACGTCGCGAGACCGAGGAGCGGGAGTTGAAGGCCCGTCCGGGTCCGCAGGACTGGGACCAGTACGGCGGTTGGAAGGCAGGACCCAAACTCCGCGCCAGCGGGTTCTTCCGCACCGAGAAACTCAAGGGCAAGTGGTGGTTGGTCGACCCCGACGGCTACCTCTTCTTCTCGCAGGGGGTGGACTGTGTGTTCATGCAGGATGTCACCCCCGTCGAAGGACGGGAAGAGTGGTACGCGGACTTCCCCGGGAACGACCCGGCATTTCAAGAGTTCGTGGCGCCGCGCGCTTATGCCTTGAAGGGGCATTACGCCGGCAAGTCGCCGCGTTCATTCAGTTTTGCCTTTGCGAACTTCAAGCGGAAGTACGGCCCGGAATGGCGCTCCGTCTACCCGGAGGTCATCCAGAAGCGCCTGCGCAGTTGGGGGGTGAATACCATCGCCATGTGGTCGGACCAGTCCGTGGGGCTCATGCGCCGGACGCCCTATGTCGATGCGCTCGGATCGGATCGCGCGCGGCGGATCGAGGGGAGCGAAGGATATTGGGGCAAATTCCCAGATGTCTTCGACCCTGCCTTCAAAGCCGATCTGGAGAAGCAGATGGCGCGGAAGGCGGGCAAGTCTGCCGGCGACCCTTGGTGCCTCGGCTACTTCTCGGATAACGAAATGTCCTGGGGCGATGAGCTGTCGCTGGCGCTCGCCACGTTGACCTCCCCCGCGGACCAACCCGCCAAGCAGGCCTTCGCGAAGGATCTGCAGGCCAAGTACGGCGAGATCGGCAAGCTCAACGAGGTCTGGGGCACGAGTCACACCTCGTGGGACACCTTGCTCCAGCAGCGCGCAGCGCCCGACCGCCAGCGGGCCGTCGCAGATCTGGCCGCGTGCTACACACGCACGGCGGAGACGTACTTCCGCACCGTGCGCGAAGCGATCAAGGGTGCGGCCCCCCAGCAGCTCTACCTCGGTTGCCGGTTCGCGTGGGTCAATGCCCGGGCAGCGGCGGCGGCGGCGAAGTTCTGCGATGTGGTCAGCTACAACCTGTACCAACGCAGTGTGGCCGATTTCGTCTTCAATGGCGGTGCGGATGTGCCGTTGATTATCGGCGAATTCCATTTCGGGGCACTGGATCGCGGGATGTTCCATACCGGTTTGGTGCCTGTGGCCAGCCAGTCGGCCCGGGCGCGGGCCTATCAGGATTATGTCAAGGGGGCTTTGCGCCACCCGCAGTTTGTGGGATGCCACTGGTTCCAGTACCAAGACGAACCGACCACCGGACGCGTCTATGACGAAGAGAACTACCAGATCGGCTTCGTGGACACCGCTGACACCCCCTACTCGGAGACCGTGAACGCCGTGCGCGAAATCGGCTACGAGATGTACCGGTTGCGGTACGCTAATTGAACCGGTGGGCGGGCCGGCTCCGGGCTCCGTGAACTGCCGTCGGCGCGTTTTCGTTGTCCCGTCGACTGTTTGGTTGGCTGATTCAGGTTTGCGAATCGGTTGGAGGCGGGAGAAGATGAGGCATGGCTAACGAGGTCGGTTGTGGACGGTCGGCTCAGGCGAGAGGCGGCTCGAGTGCGCGATGGGCGAGCGGGCTGGCAAGGCTGGTTGGCGTGGTTGGGTGCGGTGCGTGGATGGTCTGCGCCGCAGCCGAGGGGGCTGCGCTCGCGTTGCCGGCCGCAACTGCAGAGGCCTGGCCGATGTTCCGCGGCAACCCGGCCCTGACCGGGGTATCTCCGGCCACGCTCCCGGAGAAACCCGTGCTCCGTTGGGCGTTCCGGGCGGGCGGCCCGATCAAGTCCTCGCCCGCCATCGTCGCCGGGCGGGCGTATGTAGGCGCGGACGACGCCCAGCTTCACGCCATGGCCCTGAGCGACGGACACAAGCTGTGGACCACGAAAGTGGGCGGGCCGATCGAGTCCTCGCCCCTGGTGATCTCGAGCAACGTGTTCTTCGGCTCGGCGGACGGCAACCTCTATTGCGCGGACACGCATAGCGGGGCCATCCGCTGGAAGTATCCCACGGGCGACCGCATCCTCGGCGCGCCGAACTGCACCCTCGCTCCGCAAGGCGACCGTTACTGGATCGTCGTGGGCAGCTACGATTTCAAGGTGCACTGCGTGGACGCGGCCACCGGCAAGAGCAATTGGGTGTACGAAACGGGCAACTATGTGAACGGGGCTCCGGCGGTGTCGCAAGGGGTGACGGTCTTCGGCGGGTGCGACGCCATCCTCCACGTCCTGTCGTTGACCAACGGCGCCAAGCTCAAGGAGGTGGAGGCTGGGGCCTACATTGCGGGTTCGGTGGCGTTGGACGGCGACCGGGCCTACTTCGGACACTACGAGTGCGAGTTTCAGTGCGTGGACCTGCAGAGCGCCAAACGCCTCTGGACGTACCGTGACCGCGAATTCCCCTTCTTTTCCTCGCCGGCGCTGACCGCGGAGCGGGTGGTGGTGGGAGGGCGCGACAAGCGCCTGCATTGCCTGAACCGGGCCGACGGCAAAGCCGTGTGGACCTTCGGCACGGGCGGCAAAGTGGACTGCTCGCCGGTGATTGTGGGTGACAAAGTGATCTTCGGCTCCGAGGACGGCCGGGTGTATCTGGTGCAACTGGCTGATGGCAAGCAGGTGTGGAGCTACGAACTCGGCCAGGCGGTGACCAGTTCGCCTGCCGTGGTGAACGGCTGGGTGTTGATCGGTTGCGAGGATGGGCAACTCTACGCTTTCGGGACCAAGTGAGACTAATGCAGGGACCGTACCACCTATCTCAGAACAAAATGAACGCATTTGATTTGCGCTTTCCGGTTGGGCGTCAGGCAACCGGCACGTGGGGCCTGGCTTTGGCGTTGTGCCTCGGTTTCTTTGCGGCGCACGGCGCCGAGGAGAAGGCGAGCTTCCATGTGGCGACGGATGGCAACGACGCCAATCCGGGGACCGAGGCCAAGCCGTTCGCGTCCTTGGAAGCAGCGCGGGACGCCGTGCGCAAGCTGGCCCACCGCGAGCAACCGGTGCGGGTGTGGATTCGCGGCGGTCTCTACCAACGTGACCGCGGTTTCGAGCTCGGGGCGCGCGACGCCGGCACTGCGGACGCTCCGACGATCTACGAGTCCTATCCGGGTGAGGTGGCGCGGTGGGTGGGTGGCCGTGCTCTGCGAGGCTGGAAGCCGGTCACCGACGACGCGGTGCTCAAGCGCCTGCCAAAGGAGGCCCGGACCAAGGTGCTCGTGGCGGACCTCTCGGAACTGTCCGCGACTGCGTTCGGGGGATTGAGTTCGCGCGGATTTGGCCGGCCCAGCTCCCCGTCGCATTCCGAGCTTTTCTATGCCGGGCAGCCCATGACCCTGGCGCGCTGGCCCAACGAAGGCGCCTGGGAGAAGATTGCCGGCTACCCGGAAGCTTCGGCACAGCCGGACAGCCATGGCGGCAAGTACGGCGACCTCAAGGCCGGCTTCCGCTATGCCGGTGACCGGCCGCGCGGATGGCAGTCCTCCACCAACATCTGGGTGCATGGCTATTGGGCGTGGGACTGGGCCAACTCCTACGAGCGCATCGAGGTGCTTGACCCGGCGGAGAGACTGGTCAAGACGGCGCCTCCTTACGGCCATTACGGTTTCCGGCCGGGCCAGCGGATCTACTTCCTTAACATCCTCGAGGAGCTGGACCAGCCCGGCGAGTGGTTTTTGGACGCTGCCACCCGCCAGGTCTACTTCTGGCCGCCCGGGCCGATCGAGGGGGCGGAAATCACCCTCTCCCTGCTCGACCAGCCGATGGTCACGCTCGACGGGACCAGTCACGTGCGCTTGCGCGGGTTGGTGATCGACTCGGCGCGAGGGCAGGGGATCGTCATTCGCGGCGGGAGCAGCAACCGGGTGGAGGGCTGCTGGCTGCGGTTGCTCGGGAATTGCGCGGTGACCGTCGAAGGAGGCCGGGGACACGTGGTCAGCGGCTGTGACATTGAGCAGACCGGCGACGGCGGGGTGGTGTTGAACGGGGGTGATCGCCAGACCCTGACGCCGGGCAGCCATGTGGTGGAGCACTGTCATTTCCAGAAACAGGGCCGGTGGTCGAAGTGCTACGTGCCGGCGGTGTTGTTGGGCGGGGTGGGGCAGCGCGTCGCCCACAACCTGATCCATGACCATCCCCATTGCGCGGTGCTGTTCACGGGCAACGACCATGTCATCGAGTACAATGAGATCCACCACGTGGCGCTCGAGACCGGTGACGTGGGTGCGATCTACACCGGCCGTGACTGGACGTTCCGGGGGAACATCGCGCGGGGGAACTACATTCATCATGTCGGCGGGGTGGGCATGGGCGCGATGGGGATCTACAATGACGATTGCGTCAGCGGAACGGAGATGTACGACAACGTGTTCCATAAGGTCAGCCGGGCCGCGTTTCTCGGGGGCGGGCGCGATCACAAGGTCATCAACAACATCTTCATTGAATGCACGCCGGCGGTGGCGGTGGACGGGCGTGGCCTCGATCAGTCCCCGGTCTGGAACGACATGGTTTACGGCTTCATGAAGCGACAGCTTGATGCCGTGCCCACGGCCCTTTACCGCGAGCGCTATCCGGCCATCCTGGAGGTGGACCGGTATTATGCCCAGGCGGGCAAGGCGGGGATCCCGCCGGAGGGCAACGTGGTGGCGAACAACATCTCCGTGGGCGGGAAGTGGCTGGACGTGGGTTGGCATGCCAAGACCAACCGCTTGGAGGTGCGCGACAACCTGGTCGACCAGGATCCGAAGTTCGTCGATGCGGCCAACGGCAACTTCCGATTGCAGGCGGATTCGCCGGCTTTCAAGCTGGGTTTCAAAGCGATCCCGATGGACGAAATCGGTCCGGGCCGCAACGCCGAGCGCGAGTTGGTCTTGCGCGCCCGCGCCAAGCTTGCGCTTTGACGCTCCGGAGGCGACTCGGGTCAGGGTGACAGCCGCTGGAAGTCGATCTGGCGGACGTAACCAGCGTCGTTTTCCACAATGATGACGTTACCCCGGTGGTCCATGGTGACCGAGCGGGCCTGCGCCATCTTGTAGCCGGGGGAGTGGAACCATTCGCCGTCGCCGGAGTAGGCCCCGTTCACTCCCTCCAGAAAGACGAAGACACGGTCAGCCGGGTCCATGTAGAGCACCCGGCTGCCCTCGTGCAGCGCCAGCAGATAACCGCCGGTGGGAAACGGCCAGATGCCCCGGACGCCGTTGAGGCAGTTGGTGACGGCGGAGGTGCCCTCGACGATGGGGCGGTCACGGCCCTGGCCGTAGCGGCGGGTGCGGGTGCCAGCGGCGGGGCCATCAAGTTCCAGCCAATAGACCGCATCATCCCCACGGTCGGTCACCAAGGCCTTGCCGGGGGAGACCACGATGAGCGTGCCCAACTCAATGAAGCTGTTGTTCAGGACGGTGACGCCATGGGTGGGATTCCACGCCTTGACCGCCGTGCCGTCGCAGATGAGCGCCTGCGATCCAGATTCGTCCACCCACAAACCGCGTCCGACCGTCATTCCTCCCGGCACCTTGAATAACGTGGTCATGATCCCGTTGGTGTCCACCCGCCGCACCGCGCCGTTGCCGGTATCAAGGATGTCATAGGCGCCGTTCGGATGAACGTAGAGGCCGTTGGGCTGGTTGAGCATCACGGTGGTGGCCAGGGCCGGGCCGTCGCCGTTGGAGCCGCGCTCATGCGTGCCGGCGACCGTATGTATCCGGCCGTCGGGCGTGACCTTCAGCACCGAGTGGCTGTCCTTATCCACGATGAAGACGTTGCCGGCGTCGTCCGCCATGGCGAAATGCGGGCGCGACAAGGCGGCGTTGGTGGCGTAATCGCCTTCGAACTCGGACTGCCAGTAGTTAACCCCGCTGGCCCGGCCGGCACCGTTGCCGGCAATGGTGCGCAGGTTGCCGTACGATTGGAGGAGGTTGGCATAGCCCGACGGCGAGTTGGTGGAAATGTCCACTGCCAGGAGGCGGACGAATTGGATGCTGGTGCCGAACGGCACGAAGCCTTGGCTGGTGCTGTTGGTGGTGAAGTAGTTCTGCTGTGGAAGCCACTGATTGGCCATCCCATCCTCCAGCGAGGTGGCGGTCTCCACGGTGCATACCCCGCCGATGTAGGCGTTCGTCCAGGCGATGCGGCCGGCCGGGTCATAGGATATGAGAGCCAGCTGAGCCGGTTGCGTCTGCACCAGGCTGGCAATGAGCAGCCCAAGCGAAACGGGGATTTGGAGTTTCATAGATTGGCTGAGGAGGGGGAACCGGGAGACGCGGGCGTCTTGGACGACCGGCTGTTGCGCCACGCGCGCACCCAAACCAAGATGGCGAGGCCAGCGGGAATGGCTACCAATGACCATGCCAGGAAAGCAGCGGGGCGCCGGGCGATCAGGGGCCGTCCCATACCTTCGAACTCCGGACCCCGGTCTGAGGCAAATCCCAGACTCCCCAGCCCCTCGCTGGCCGGGAAGCGGCCTTCGTAACGAGCGTACATCAGCACTCCGCGCCGTGCGAGAACGTCGTTGAATATGTTCTCGTTGGTGGCAACGTACTGCATCGGCTGGAACCCTGAATCCCGCAGCCACCTGAACGCATTGTAGCTGGCGGAGCCAGGAACGTTGTCGGCCTTGTTGGTCGAGCCCGGATTGGTTGAGGCTTTGCCCAAGAGACGAAGCAGCGGCAGCGTATCCGCGCCAGACGGGGGAACGGAGACCGCTAGCCCGAGTCGCGCAAACCCGGCCTGCAACCATTCCTCCTGGCTCTTGTCCTTGTTAGCGGCGAACCAGGCGCGCCATTCGTCCTCGGTTTGAAGTGCATGGTTTGACATCAGCGCCAACGCCTGCAGGTGACAGCCGCAGGCGTGAAATCCCGATTCCCCTAAGACCTTCTCCACGAGCCAAAGGAACCAACGCTCGTCTCCATAATCGCCGATCCGATCCCGGCGGAAAAAGAGGTCCGGTTCTCCGCCGGTCCTCCGGTAGTAAGCTTGCTCTTGCTCCCAGTAGGCCCTCCTGGAATGTTGGGTGAGCCATTCGGGATCCACCATGCGGCGTATCGGCGCCAGATAGTAGAACCAGAAATAGCCAGCGACTGCGCTGGCGGTAAACAGAACCCCCCCGACAATCACCAAGAAGGTGGCGTTGGTCAGGCAGCGACGAATAGACCTAAGCATAGCGATTGTGGATTGGCTGCTGGACGTCCCCTGGGCAGTTCCAGATCGGGTGGGCTGAGCGCGGAGGCGTCCAAACCATGAGGTCGTAGGATTCGATTCCGGCGCTGGCTGGCGCGTCTCGATGGTGGTTCCCCGTCGCTCGTTCCCGGTCCCCAGAGCGGATGGCCGACCAGCACTAGGGGGACAAGTCCGACGAGCCATCGGCCGTTGCGTTCCGGGTAGCGCACGTCTTCGTTCCAGGTCATCGCTTCAATTGCCTGAGCCAGACGCGGATAACCGCAGCGCGCACTGGCATGGCTGACGAGAGCCATTTTCTCCTGTCACGCGAATGCGTCAAGCCCGGTTCTGGGGCGGCGGATGCGCGGGAAGGTGGTGGAAGAGGTGGGGATTGCCGCTATTTGCTGCTATTTGCAGCTATCTGCACCTGACCAGTCCGCGCCCTGGCCGGGAGCCCCGAGGTTCGGGAGACGCGATGGGCACAGCCAAACAGCCACGCCGAGGCAGGGAGGTGGATTGCGGCTTGTGCCGGGTTCTTGCACCGGCGGGTGGACAAGATGAACGGGTTTCACAGGATGGGGTGGGGGGTCGGTCGGTCGGTTGCAGGGTTCGTTGGCATTGCACAGGCAAAGTCGTGCCAGTCTGGGTGGGCGGAGGAAAAGCGGTGTCGCGGACGGTGGGGCCGCCCTTGTCACGGTGCTCCAGAGGGGTGGATTCCGGGTTCTACCGGTTTCAGCCTGAATCGCTACAAGTAGCATTCATGGCGGCACGATAGGATGGGCGGGAACGGCAGCCCAACCCGCCATGGACACGGTGGACTCGGTGGCGGGAAACACCCGAGGCCGAAGCATGCAGGGTCGCGACGCTTGCTGAACCTAAACTGGCGTGACGTCGTACGCTGTCGGTTGGGAATGGCGACTTTCCTGTCCAGCGGGGGCTACTGCGGCTGAGGAAGGACGCAACGGAAGCCCACCAGGCCATTCCAACTACCTGGCCCGCCGTAGTCGCGATGCGCGACCCGGCCGGCGGCGGCGTCATTGCCCCAACTCCCACCCCGGACCACCCGGCCAAGTCCCGTCGCCGGTCCAAGGGGGTCGGTTGGCGGGGTGCTGGTGTACGAGTCATACCAATCCCACACCCATTCCAACACGTTCCCCGTCATGTCATAGAGCCCATACCCGCCGGGGGCAAACGCCCCCACCGGACTGGTGAACGGCTGCTCCCCGGTCGCGTAGAGGGGGTGATGCCCCCGGGTAGGGCTCACGTCGTAAGCGTAGTCCCCGAAACTCCGGTAGTTCGCCTGGCTATGGCTAATGGTGTCGCCCCACGGGAAACGTTGCCCGGACAAGCTACCCCGAGCTGCCTTCTCCCACTCCGCCTCGGTGGGCAGTCGATACCCGGTCCTCCAAGCCACCCAGTCCTTCTGCAGGTTGAGTTGGCCGGCGCGGTAGACCTGCGTATGGGAGTTGTCCGCGTAGTAGGCCGGCACCCGGCCTTCCTGCTCGCTGCGGGCGTTGCACCACTTCACCGCGTCGTACCAACTGATGCTATGCACCGGATGATCCGGGGCCTTGCCCAGGCCGGGGTTGTCGAAGCTGTAACCGTGGGTGATCGCCCACTGGTACACCTCATCCCACCGCGCCTTGGTCACCTCCAGTGGTTCCAAGTAGAAGGCACTCACCTCCACCGCGTGGACCGGAAGCGCAGCCGGGGTTCCATCATTGCTATCTCCCATTGAGAAGACGCCAGCAGGGATCAACGCCAGGCCGGCGGACGCATCCGGCAACACGCCGAACTTCACCCGGTAGAAGCGCATCGTACTGGTGGCGGAATGGGAATCGACAAACGGGAAGAGGTCCGCCCCAAAGACGTTTGTGCTCAGCGTCAGCCAATCGCGCACGTCGGTCGAAGCCTCCACCATGAAGATCGCGCCCGGCGGCCCGGCCAGGCCGAAACCGAACTGACCGTTGGTCAAGCCGGGAGCGCCCGCGCCGCTGGACGGGATGACCGCCAGCGCGGCGGGCAAGCTGAGCACGCCGGTGAAACCGTTGCTGACGGTCACCTTGTAGATGCCCACCTGGGCCGGCTGGGCATCGGGAATCAGCAATGTGGCATTGGTGCCGGCAGCAATGGGGACCCCGTCCTTGCTCCATTGGTAGCTGAGCGGTGTCTGGGCCGTGGCGGCCACGGCCAGGGAGGCCAAAGCGCCCTGCATGGCGACGGCGCCTTGCGGCTGGGCCGTGATGACCGGCAAATCGGTCTCTAAGGCGAAGAGTTGCGCGACTTCGTTCGCAGCCAGCGCCCGGTTGTAGATGCGGATATCGTCCAACTGGCCGAACCACGGGCAACAGCCGGGTGAGCTTCGGTAGCCGAAGTCGAGATTCTGACTCGCACTGTCGGCATCGTTCCCGAAGGTCGTTATATCCTGTCCGATCACGGCGCCATCCCGATACAGGGTGACCATGTTGTTCGATCGCAGGACCACCACATTGTACCAGCGGTACGTCTCCCAGGGCAGCGTGGCAGAGTGACAGTCGGGCAGGCCGCCATGTTCCCCTCCGGTCCAGAAGTCGAGGAAGCCGCTGGTTTCCCCCTCGGGGTTCAACGCCAGTTGGAATTGGTTTAGCCCCCCGTTGGCAAAGATCATCTGAGGCTCTTCGGCAAGGCCGCTGCAGCTCAGCCAGAGGGAAACGGTGAAATCGCTGGTGGCCGCCGGGAATCCGGAGGCTGCCGTGGTACGCACGTAGGCGCCGCTGGCAAACGAATACGCGCCCGCCTCGATTCCGAAACGGTCTTTCGCCGGCAGCGCCCCCACGGCGACCGCATGGTTGTCGACCCCGCTCTCATCGTTCGCGTTCCCATTGAACGGATAGTAGGCCACCAGACCATCGTAGAGATTGCCCCAGGGAGGTAGATTTCCGAAGACCAGCAAGGCGTCGGCACTCACCGTCTGGCCAAAGAGATTGCTGGCCAGCAGGGAATAGGAGCCCCGGTGGCTGTACCGGAGATTGGCGAGGGTCAGCGACTCGTTGGTTTCCCCAACGAGAGCCTCGCCGTTCCTCTGCCATTGGAGGTGGAGGGGAGGCGATCCGGTCACGGAACCGGTGAAAACGGCGGTGCCGCGCAGCACGTTGGTTTGGGAGAGCGGTTGCACCACGAACACCGGCGGGTACCCTACCGTCAAGGTCGCCACCTGACTGGTCGCGGAGCCTTGGAGGTTTGTGATGACCACCAGGTAATCCCCGGCGTCCGCCATGGCCGTGTTTGTGAGGGAATGGTTGTCGAAGGTAGCGCCCGGGATGGCCTCGCCGTTCTTGAACCACTGGAAGGCCATGGGTTGGGTGCCGGCGACGGTGACGCCGAAGGAGGCATCTCCGCCCACGGGCACCCTCTGGCTCAAGGGTTCGGTCACGATCAACGGCGGGAAGCGCTTGACCGTCAGCGTGGCGACTGTGCTCGTCACCGAACCGACGCTGTTGGCGACAATGACATCGTACCCACCCGAGTCCGTCATCATGACCGGGTCAAGGATGTAGGCAGGGGAGGTGGCGGCAGGAATGGGCAGGCCATCCCTGCGCCACTGGTACGTCAACGGCTTTGCGCCGGTTGCCCCGACCGAGAGCCCCACTCGGGAGCCCTCGCCAACGGTTTGGCTGCGCGGTTGGCTGGAAATCGAGGGAGGGTAACGCATGACCTTCAGGGTGGCCACCCGGCTCGTGACCGCCGACCAGTTGTTGGTCACCACCACATCGTAGCCGCCACTGTCTTCCACCTCCACGCCCGCGAGATTGAGGTTGGCGGAAGTGGCTGAAGTAAGGGCGAGGGGCAACCCATCCTTCCGCCACTGGAAGCGGTAAGGTCCGGTGCCCGTCACCGTCACGCGCAGGATCACGTTGGTGCCTTCCGGCACTGTCAGGTCCTGCGGTTGCAGGGTGATCGCCATGGGATCGTTCACCACCAGGACCGCCCCCTGGTTGATCGCGCTGCCCAGGAAGTTGCTGACCTGCACCGTGTAATAGCCGGCCGTGGTCTTCGCGACGTTCTCCAGCCGGAGCGTGGCGTTGGTGGCCCCGGCGATCAGCGTGGTGCCCTTCCGCCAGTAGTAGTTCAGCGGCGTGCCCGTCGCCGCAATGCTGAAGGTGGCGGTCTGGCCCACTACCACGGTGACACCGGTGGCGCCCTGCGTGATGACCGGCGCGATGCCCACCCGCACCACGGCATTGGAACTCGTGGCGGCGCCCGCCGCATTAAAGACCTGGACACTATACGCTCCGGAATCATCGGGTTGCGCGCTGGTCAGGGTGAAGGCGTTCAGGGTACCACCCGGGAGGCCTACTCCATCCTTGCGCCACTGATAGCTGAACGGCGGCGTACCCGCGGCGCCAACGGTAAGCGTGATCCTCGAACCGCTGTTGGTGGTGATGCTCTTGGGCTGGACACTGACGGTCGGCGGCACGACGACGGTAAGCGTGGCCACCTCGCTGGTGACCGTGCCGTAGTTGTTGGCCACCCGCACCGTGTAATTGGCTTGGTCGTTGGTGGTAACGGCACTGATCGTATAAGTAGCGGTGTTGGCGCCGGAAATCGCCTTGCCGTTCTTGTTCCAAAGGAACGACATGGGTGTCGACCCCGCCATGGTGACATTGAAACTGACCAGCCCCCCCACCGCCGAAGTCTGGCTCAGCGGTTGGGTTACAAACGAGGGCGCTTGCTGGGCCTTTGCCGAGACCCCCAGCAGCAGGGTCAGCGTCAGCAAGAAGGCGTGTTGGATAGACCTCATAGGGGAATTCGTTCGCTCCGGCCTCAGTTCGCACTTGCACTGGTGGATGGCGGCAGCCGCACGGCCGCCGCGAGCTCCGCTGGCGGCGGGCACTGCTGAAGGACACAGCAGCCATGTTTGAAGACAACCTGTCCGCATCGATCCAAGGAGTTCCTAAGGCCGAGCGACCATCGCATTGCGGCAATTCGTTGGCAAGCCGCAACTCGCAGTCGACCCAGCCTCAGAGCCTCCGTCCTCCGCTGCCTCTGCCCCGGTGGGGACAACTACGACCTGCGCCACGCCCCCCCGCTCTCCACACCAAATCCGTCGTCCTCCTCCACTACCCCGTCGGCTGCCCAGTGTCCGTTTTTTGGTCGCTGGGCTTGCTTCGAAAAAGTGGACAGTAAAATCGGGGGATATTTTGGGTTAATGGTTTTGGGCTTCGAAGGCGGA
>CAYYMW010000137.1:0-15420 GCA_964472515.1 uncultured Verrucomicrobiota bacterium
GTGCTGAACGTGAGCCCGGGCAGAAGGAAGTACGCCGCCACACTCGCCAGCACTACGGCGCGTTCACTCTTCAAGAGGCACAGGAACGGGGCCGCCAACCATTCGGTGCCGGAGGCGAAGCAGTTCACCCGCTGCATGTCCGTGTGAATCCAATGCCACCGCCCCTCCGCCAGCCAGTGCAGCGTGCGAGGCAGGCGGTACCAGCAACCGTCGTAGTTCGCCGGCAGATGCACCAAGCCCCCGAGGGTCGCGACCAGACCCAGCACCAGGAACAGCAAGGGCAGCACCCGGCGGAACCGCGCCCGCCACCGCGGCCAGGCGAGAAGGTTTCCCCATGGCCTGACTGGCTGGGGCCAGCGCAGCACCGCCATGGCGACGATCGTCGCCGCCAGCGCCGCCAGATACCCCTTGGCACCGAGGCCGTGGACGGCCGACAAGCCCCATCCCACCACGCTGGTCCAGACGCCGGCCAGCACGTAGAGCTTCCAGGCCACCGGGGCCTGGCCGCGCGATGAAGCCTGGGGGGTGGGGTTCACGGTTTGCGCGCCAGCACCAGGTACTGGGCTCCGAACGGCAGCTTCACAAAAGCCGGCTCCAGCCAGCGCAACCAGGCCAGCGAACGCGGAAAGTAGAAAAGGAAGTCGCTGCCGATGACCTCAAAGCCGCCGACGCGCAACAGGCGGCGCGCCTCTCCGGGGCAGACCAGGATCGCGTCGCGGTCAAACGGAATGCGCTTCATGACCCACCGCGTGCCGGGGTTCCATGGGTTGTTCTCCCAGAAGGCCCAGTAACCGCCCGGGCGCAGCGAGCGCCAGATGCTCCGCACCGCTTCGTCCCGCTGATCCAGCGGGATGTGGTGAAACACCCCATTGCAGAAGGCCAGGTCGAACTCCGCCTCCGCCGCGAATTGCCCCAGTGGCACGAACCGCGCGGGCAACCGCTGATACGCGCGCCGGGCCACCTCGAGCGAAGCCTCGGAAAGGTCCACCCCCACGGCCGACTCCGCCCCCGGCAGTCCCAGCAACAACGGCACCGAGGTGCCGGTCCCGCAGCCGAAATCCAGCACCGCCTTGGGCCGGGTTCCCAGTTCCCCCAGACGCTTTCGCAGCCACGCCACCCGGCCTTCGGCAAAGAAGTCCTTCCCCTCGCCCGAGAGCGACAGGCCCTGCTGCAAGGCTTGATCGTAGTTCCCGGCGAACTGGTCAAATCCGGCTGGGGGGGGCGCTTCGCTCATCGGTCCGGCTCACTTGCGCTGCAACGCCAGCACGCTCAGGAAGAAGCTGGAGGCGATGGTCTGGAAGCCCAGCACGCACAGCGTCGCCCCCGGGATCACGCGGCGCATCGTGTGGGCGTAGTCCAACGGCCCGAAACCCGTCCGCCACCACGTGTAGATGGCCCAACCGAGCAGGCAGAAACCCGCCAGGTTCGCCAACCCTCCCAGGATCAGGCTGCCTTCGAGTGAGAACGGCCACGTCCGCCGGGGCGCGACCGTCGTCACGGGCAGAATCCCCGCGTTGGCGGCGAACTCCTTGCTGAACGTGGCCAGGAACGCCGCCTGATACCCGCACTGGATGAACAGGCTGGCGAACAGGAGAGTGTGCGCGTCCAGGTGCGCCCCGCCGATGGACACCCCCGGCAGCGCCAGCGCGTACCCCACCAACCCCGCCAGCATCAGTGCCACCCCCGGCAGGAAGAAGAGCCACCGCGGGCTGCACAATAGGAAGAACCGCAGCGTGCGCCAGCCATCGCGAAACGTCTTCAAGTGCGGCGCGTGCGCCTTGCGGCCGTCCGGATGCAGCGTGATGGGCACTTCCGCGATGTTCGCCCGCATCAGGCTGCCCTTGATCAACATCTCCGTGGCGAATTCCATCCCCGTGCAGCGCTGGTGCAATCCATGGTAGAACTCCTTGGTGAAACCGCGCAGGCCGCAGTAAATGTCGTTCACCGGCGAACCGAACCACCACTTCGCCATCAGGGTGAACATCGGGTTGCCCCACCAGCGGTGCAGGAAGGGCATCGCGCCGGGCAGCACGGTTCCACCGCCCCACGGCAACCGGCAGCCTTGCACCAGGTCGTGGCCCGCGCGCAGCTTTTCGACGAACTTGGGGATTTCCAAGAAATCGTAGCTGTCGTCGGCGTCCCCCATGATGACGTACTTACCCCGGGCGGCCTCGATGCCCGCCATCAGCGCGTTGCCGTAGCCCTTGGCCGAGACCGCGATCACCCGCGCACCCGCCGCCTCGGCCAGCGCCTGGGAACCGTCCTTGCTGCCGTTGTCCGCCACGATCACCTCAGCTGCAATCCCCATCTGGGCAATGGCGCGACACGCCTTCCCCACGCAGGTGGCCACCGTGTCGGCCTCGTTCAGGCACGGCATCACCACGCTCAATTCCAATTGTCCTGTCGGTTCGCTTGCCATTGCACCACCGCGCGCCCCTGCGCCGCCAGCGCGGGGATGTCCAACGCTGGCGGAAGAGCGGCCCCGCAGAGGCTGCAAGACTCAAACATCGGCCCCCGGGCGTCAAGCGCATAGCCCGCGGGGCAGTTCGGTTCACGAATCCCGAAGGGATCGAAAGTCATTGGCCGACGGCCAGCGCCGCGCCGCGCCGGAGATGGCGGGGAGACTCCCGGCACACCCTCCGGGGTGCCGTTGATGTTTGGGGGCTGCCTTTCCGCGGATTGCGGCCGCTCGACGCGGCCTTGCCACCCGGCTACCTGCTCTCGGTCCCTCCGGGACCGGCGGAGCCGTCCGCACGTCCATCCGTGACTTGAAGCGACGCCTGTGCGAACTTCCACCCATGCACCGGTCTCTCACTGCCCAAGCCGCGCCTTGAAAGCGATCCCATGCCCTCAACCCATCTGAGCCTGCACTACCACGTCGTCTTCAGCACCAAGGACCGCATCCCCATGGCGGCCGATGGTTGGCGCTTGCGCCTGCACGAGTACCTTGGCGGTATCGCTCACACCCTGGAAACCGCACCGGAGGGGATCGGCGGCACGGCGGATCACGTTCATCTGTTGCTCGGTTTGCGGGCAACCCATCGACTGGCGGATGTGGTGCGCGACCTCAAGCGAGGCTCCTCTGAGTGGGTTCACCGGGAGATCGGATACCGGCTCTTCGCGTGGCAGGAAGGCTACGGGGCCTTCACCGTGAGCGCGTCGCAATTGGCGACGGTGAAGAAGTACATCGCCGGGCAGGTGGAACACCATCGGCGGCACGGTTTTCAAACCGAGTACTTGACGCTGCTTCGACGCAGCGGGGTGGCTTTCGACGAGCGTTTCTTGTGGTGAGGCGGGCCGGTGTGCAGGCGCATTGCCCAGCGATGCCTGCCCGATGCTCATCACATGATCCCGGAGGGATCGGAAGCGATTAGCCGGTGGCCAGCGCAGCGTAGCCATCGGTCTAACCAGTCCGCATTTTCACAGCGCGCCCCGAAGGGGGCGCGGGGATTGCGAGTACCTGTGGAGTATCCCGGCACACCCTCCGGGGTGCCGTCGAACAAGGCGGGCTGATTTCCGGGGGCTGCGGCCGCTCGGAGCGGCCTTGCACCCCGGCTAATGGCCTGCGGTCCCTCCGGGACCGCCTGACCGTGCCTGAATCCCCCCCGTTTTACATGATCCCAAGAATCGGAAGCGATGAGCCGGTGGCCAGCGCGTCCCCACCATCTACCGGCGCCTCAATTCCGCCTTGCGCGGCACCGGCGCGAAGGTGGCGTGGCGAAACACGGGCGCCTGCGGAGCCTCCCCCCCGAACAGCCTCCACGGCAAGCTTATGTTTTCAAGCCATGTTATACATATTGTGTCACATGAAGACGGTGACCGTCCGACAGCTTCGGCACGATTCTGGGAGCGTGTTTGCCTGGGTGGAACAGGGGGAGACGGTCTGCATCAGCCGCCGCGGGAAGCCGATTGCCTGGCTGACGCCTCCACCGGCACCGCTCCCGGGCAAGCCGCGCAAGCGGCCCGACTTTGCCGCCCGGCTCAAGCGCATCTACGGCGATCTCGTGCTGTCCAGTAACACGGTGGTGGATGAGCGCCGGTCCAAGCCCTACTGAAGCGCCGGAAGCCCACCCCTTCCCGTCATACGCGCGTACGCGGACACGAGCTTCCTGGCCCGGGTGTATTCCCCGCATGCGGATTCTGCCCGAGCCCTGTCATGGCTGCAACAGGCGCGGGAACCGCTCCCCTTCTCGCCGCTCCACCGGCTCGAGTTGCGCACCGCCATCCGCCTGCGGGTCTTCCGTGGCGAAATCACGCGGGAGCAGCGCCGGTTGGCGTTTCAGGAAGTCGATGCGGATCTGACGGACGGGATTCTTGCGCACACCGCCATACCGTGGACGGATGCCTTCCGCGAGGCCGAGGCCCTGGCCGCGCTGCACGCCGAGGAGTTGGGAGTCCGCAGTTTCGACCTGCTCCACGTGGGGGTGGCAGTGGCGCTCAAGGCGACGGACTTTCTGACGTACGATGCCCGCCAATGATCCCTAGCCAAGGCAGCCAGGTTGAAGGTCGTTTCGTGACGGCTGCCCGGGAGCTTGGTCAAGCGTCTGGGATTCTGGCCTGCCACCAACAGCCTCACCTCCGCAGGTGACGACCTCGGATGCGCTGAGCAGTCCACGAGACCTCATAGCGCTACTTGTTCATCACCTTGCCAAGAACGTTGGTGAGGAAGATCGCCCCGTAATGGCGGCTGTCGTAGGAGTTGGTCCAATTGTCGCCAACCACGAAGCAACAGCCCGTGGGAACCACATACGGGAACGGCACCCGTGGAAACTGCCCATCCGCCGTCAGATGGGCCAACCGGAAGTCCCGCCTGTTGGTGAGGGCAGCAGGCATGGACACCACCGCGCCGTTGATCACCAAGCCCGATTCGGTAAGCGAGATTGTTTCCCCAGGTAACCCCAGGATTCGTTTCAGGACTACGGCGTTCGACTGGCTTGGTGCCTCAAGCGCCACCACGTCCCAGCGACGGGGTGACGCGAGCGTGTAGGCCAAGAGATTGACCGAGACCCTTTCCCCCGGCTTGATCGTAGGCGCCATGGCTGATGACGACTGGGTAGGTCTGCCGCATCCGGCGAGCGTGCAGACTATCGCAATCGAGAGGAGCATTGATGAAAGCGCTTGCATCTGAGAATGCCTTGGTCTGCTCGGTCACTTGGTCGATTTGGTCTGTCTGTGGTTAGCTTTGGCGTTTGGCACCATTTGCTCCGGCTCTGAAGCGCGCCTGATCGCCTTCCACTCCCGCCAAAAAGCCGAGGATTTGCAGCGCATTCTCATCGCTTCCAGAACAACAGAGCCTTCTTCCACCACGGCCAGTTCATGCGGAGCTTGTGCGGGTTCTCCATCGCCCACAGAAACCGCCGCAACTGCTCCGGATCGCGCTGGTTGACGTTGGGTTCTCGCCGGCAGTTGGCGCCGAGGGCCGCACAGAACGCGCGAACATGTTCCTCTGGAATGCGGTCCGAGACCAGCAAGTCCGAGCCATCGAAGGCGTCGTGAAACGTGAACAGCAACCTCCCTTCTCGATACGCCTTCACCGTGCCCAGGCAGCGCTCCAGTTGGTATTGGCCGGTCAGCCGGCCCAATCCCTCCGTGACTCCCGCCGCCAGGGCCACATGGAAGATCTCCGGGACCGGGTAGATGGCATCGCGAACGACCGGAACCGGGTTCGCCGCCCGGTGCTCTGCGTAGAAGCGCGCGGCTTCCGGGGCGGTGTCCTGGCTTTCGATGTAGAGGATGCTGTCCGCCGGAATGAGGACTCCCAGGTGCCGGAAGAAGGCGCCGGGATCCTTGAGTTCCCTGATCACCCAGCGATCCACCGAGTCGAGATCGATCCCGTTGCCGTGGCCGTCGGCCATCAGGCGCAGTTGATCCTTCAAGGCTTCTCGCTCAGCTTGGTTCATGGTGTTGCACCGGGTGATCGCCAGTCTGCGACCACCGTACACAGCCTCAGCTCAAGCACAAGCCGCATTCGGTCATTCCCCGGGGGCTTTCACGTGGGCGGGCGAAATCGCCTCCATTGGCACGCCCCGTCTGCCCCACCTCTCGCCAGAAAGTCGCGCGTGCGGCAGGCTTGCCCCGCTCGATCCGCACCGGTTGGCTCCCCGGCAGCGCGGCGCTGCCCCGGTTGGTCCGGCCTCCGGCGCACGGTCTGCCGCCTCGGGCTACTCGAGCCCCCGCTCTCCCAAATCCGCCTCGCCGAGGCCAAGGTAATGCCCCAATTCGTGCAGGTAGGTCGTGGCCACTTCCTCGCGGTAGATCATGTCATCGCCTTCGCTGAATTCCCAGAGGCTGGCCAGGAAGAGAATGATCTGCGCCGGCACATCAGCGGTCTGGCCCATCTCCTCGTCCAACGCGGCGCCGACGAAGAGGCCGAGCAGATCCGGATCGAAGCCGTCATCGACGATGGCCTGGCTGGGGTAAGGCTCGTAAGTGATGGGTAATTGCCGGGCGTGATCCCGCAAGGGGGACGGCAGGCGGTTCCACGTGCGGCGGACCTCCGCCTCCGCCATCGCCACCAAGCTCTCCCACGGCGGGGAGCCGGCCCATGGTTCAGGGGATGCTGCCACAGAAGAAGCGAAGGTGTAGAACGCCGCGTCCGGAGTGAAGCTCAACTTTCCGCCCTCCCCGGAAGCCCGGGGAGGGCATCCGCCTGCGCGAAGCCGCCTCGGAGGCAGGGTTAGCCGCGGTAGAGAATCTGGAAGGCGTAGTCAGTGAGAATCTTCTGCGAGCCGATATCGACGTGGGTGTAGGTGAGGTTGCTGAGGTTGATCACGTTCTCCTCGCCGACCTTATTGAGGAACTGGGAGACGATCTCCTCATAGCGGTCGTGCCCCACCTCGATGCAGTCCGTATGCCGGAAGATCTTGAGTTTGATGCGCTTCTTGGCGTCCGGGGCGGCGGGCACATCCTCCTCTTTGACCACCTTCTGGACGAGAATCTCGGTCGGCTTGTTATGCACGGGCACCGAGAAGTGCCGCTCGATCTTGGCGGCGGCCGAACTGGCCATCGCGTTGACCACGTGCGCCTCACGGTGAATGCTGTCGACATGCTCCGGCCCCTGCCCAGGCGGGTGAGCCTCTGGATGCGGCGGCGGCGGGGGCGCCGCCGCACCCGCAGGCGGCTCGCCTTCGGCACTGGGTTCCTCTTCCACAGCGGGGACGACGATACTGGAATTGCAGGTGGGACACTCGATCGTGGTCTCGGGCTCGGTGACGTCGACCTCCAGCTCCTGATTACAGTTGGGGCAGTTGAATCTGACTTCCATACAGATTAAAGGCGCTGTTGCTTGGCGTCAGTCTAGTCAGGGCCAGCAGGGAGCGCCAGCAAAAAGCTGACGCGGAAAGCGCGCCGCACTCGCCCGGGCCGAGCCATGTCGGCTCAGGGTCGGGGATTCTCAACCAGCAGCGGACCTCGCCGGTGGCGCGCCATTTCCAGCCCGGCGGACCAGGCGATTCACAGGCCCGGGATTCACCCTTCGCCAAAGGTTGAATGCGGCGGGGCTGCCGGGAGTCTGATCGTCAAGCGACCTAGCGACTCAACAACTTGTATTTCCAACGCTGGCGATGAAGACCAAAGTCAAAATCGACGAATCCAAACTCAACCGGCGGCAGTTCCTGGGCGGAACGGCCCTCTCGACAGCTGCTTTCATGGTGCTCCCCAGCCATGTGCTCGGGCTCAACGGCGCCACCTCACCGAACGAGAAGCTGAACCTGGCGGGCATCGGCATCGGCGGACAGGGGGCCTCCGATCTCCAGAACATGGAGTCCGAGAATATCATGGCTCTTTGCGACGTCGACTGGCGTTATGCGGACCACACCTTCAAGCGCTATCCCAACGCCAAGCGCTACAAGGACTACCGCCAGATGCTCGATGAGGAGAAATCGATCGACGGCGTGGTGGTGGCGACCCCGGATCACCTGCACGCGTTCGCTTCGATGGCGGCGATCCAGTTGGGCAAACACGTCTACTGCGAAAAGCCCCTGACCCATTCCGTTTGGGAGGCGCGGGTGCTGGCGCAGGCGGCCCGCGAGAAGAAAGTGGCCACCCAGATGGGCAACCAAGGTCAGGCTTCGGAAGAGACCCGTCGGTTGATCGAGTTTGTCGAGGCGGGCGCCGTCGGCAACGTCCTGGAGGCCCATATCTGGACCGACCGGCCCTCGAACGGCCTCTTTAACGAGTATTGGCCTCAGGGTGTCCCCCGCCCCAAGGACACGCCGCCGATCCCCGATACGCTTAACTGGGATCTCTGGATTGGCCCGGCCCCGATGCGGCCTTACCATCCGGTCTACCTGCCGTTCAAATGGCGCGGTTGGTGGGATTTCGGCACCGGCGCGCTGGGCGACATCGGCTGCCACGCGTTCGACCCCGTATTCCGCGCCCTCAAGCTCAAGCAACCTATCAGCATCGAGGCCGCCTCGACGCGCGTGAACGAGGAGACTTTCCCGCTGGGCTCCATGGTGACCTACCATTTCCCGGCCCGCGGCGCCAACCTGCCCGCCATGAAGTTCGTCTGGTACGACGGTGGGCTCCGACCGCCCCGGCCTGAAGGACTGCCGGAAGGCGACGTGATGGGCGACAACGGCCGGTTGATCATGGGCGACAAGGGCTTCATCCTGGGCAACCGTCTTTATCCCGAGTCCCGCCGGAAGGAGTTTGCGGAACCGCCCAAGAGCCTGCCGCGCTCGCCGGGTCACTACAAGGAGTGGATCGAAGCCTGCAAGGGCGGCAAGCCGGCCGGCGCCAACTTCGACTGGGCCGGGCCGCTGGCTGAGGTCGTGCTGCTGGGCAACGTGGCGTTGCGCGTCCAGTTGCGCGAGTTGCTGGTGCGCAAGAAGCTCCTCTGGGATGCCGAGAACCTCAAGTTCACCAACCTGCCCGAGGCGAACGAGTTCATTCGCCGCGAATACCGGCAAGGCTGGAAGCTGGTCTGAGCTTCCGACAAAGCGCTCGACCAGAGTCCGAATCTGCACTGGCGGAACGGGTCACACCCCGTTCCGCCAGTTCCTTGGAAGAGCAGTGGTTCATGCCGTCCCAGCCAACGCCTCGGGGGGAGGTTCTTTGTTCTATGGATGGCCCAACGATGGCAGCGCCCTCCCGGTTGCCTCACTCGCTGCCCCGCACGTCAGGTTGTGTCCATGGCCGCGGTGCGAGGCAATGGACTCGACCAGAGACTTGTAACCGGCGTTTGACTCCCTATCCTAGGCGAGACGAACATGATCACGCGACTGGAACTAGCGAACTTCGGGCCTCTCGCCAAGGTCGACTGGGGAAATCTCGGCCACATAAATCTGGTGATTGGAGGCAATGGTTGCGGAAAAACGTTTCTGCTCAAGGCACTCTATAGTGCCATGCGCACGCTGGAGGAGTACAAACGGGGTGATGCTCCACGGAGCGCCGCGGAGATTCTGGCCGAACGGCTTCACTGGACTTACCAAGCTGACCGGATCGGCGATCTGGTCGGCAAAGGAACCGAAGGACCGCTGAAGTTGCGATGTTGGGTCGACGACAAGGAGTTCTGCTACGGCTTCGGCAAAGATACCATGAAGCAGGTTACCTCGCTGGAGAACCACGTGCCGCCCCGGAGCAGTAACTCCATCTTCTTGCCGGCCAAGGAAGTGCTTTCCCTCCACAGCATCATCCTGGAGTCGCGGGAGAAGGACATGCGCTTTGGGTTCGACGACACCTACTATGACCTGGCGAAGGCGCTCCGCATTTATCCGCAGAAGGGCAAGAACTACGCGGCGTTCTCGCAATCCCGCCAAAGCCTCGAATCGATGTTTGGGGGCAAGGTAGAGTATGACGAGGGTACGGCGAAATGGTCTTTCAGGAAGGGAAACCACCGCTTCCCCATCGGCGTAACGGCGGAAGGAGTCAAGAAGATCGCGATTCTGGATACCCTGCTCAGCAATCGGTATCTCGATCTCGGGTCAGTCGTGTTCATGGATGAGCCCGAATCGGCGCTGCATCCGAACGCGCTAACCGCCCTGCTCGACATCATCGCGATGCTGGCCGAGCGCGGTGTTCAGTTCTTCCTGGCGAGTCACTCCTACTTCGTGGTGAAGAAGCTCTTTCTCATCGCGCAGGAGAAAGGCATCAGGCTTCCCATACTCGCAGCTGACGAAGCCGGGTGGCGCTCGGCCGACTTGAAGGAGGGGATGCCGGAGAACGCGATCGTCATGGAAGCCGTCCGGCTCTACGAACAGGAAGTGAGTCTCTCTGTCAGGTGACCATGGAACCGTTCGATGAATCGGGCATGACCTTTGGCCCCTTTGCCGAAGGGCACTGTTTTCGGGTGGAGCAGAGCGACACCTACCGGGCGATACAGGAGCGGGTGGCCATGGCAGAGTTTCTTCTCCTGCGGCCTCAAGCAAACGGCGCTCCTGCCATCTGGATCGTCGAGGCCAAGCAGAGTTCGCCAAGACCGGAAACGCAACCCAACTTTGGCGAGTTCATTGGCGAGATAAGCCACAAATTGACCAATGCGCTGGCAGTGGGTCTGGCGTCCATCCTCAAACGGCATCCTGCGGCCGCGGCTGAGTTGCCCGAGCGGTTCAGCACACTGGAGCTCGCATCCGTCGGCTTCCGGCTTGTACTCATCATCAATGGCCACCAGAAAGCATGGCTTCCGCCGCTGCAGGACGCGCTCAGAAATGCGTTGCACCCCACAGTCAAAACGTGGGCGCTTGGCCCCAATGCGGTGGTGGTTATCAATCATGAAGGGGCCAAGCGGCTCGGCCTGATCTCCGCGCCATAGCAGGTGAGCGGGGCTGCCGCACCGCCCGCCGAATAGGCAGTCCTTCCGCGGAATCTGCGCTGTGACGCGGTTCGCACCGCAGGGCGCGGTTGACGCTCCGACCAGTATCCCCCAAGTGGCACGCCGTTGTCGGCAAGGCCAATCAGTTGGTGGGTGGTGACTCGGCCGGGGACCATGCCGAGCACGCAGGCGGCCTGCGCCACGGCTTTTCGGGGAGCAACGGACTACTTGACGCCCTTCATCTGCCAGATCGTCACGGAATGCGGTGGCAGTGTCACCGGCCGGTCCAAGTCGGTCTTCTTGGGGAAAGGGGTGGTGACCACTTGTTCCGGTTCGCCCGGGATGTTGAGGCTCGTCAGGCTCGGGCCCTGCACGCGCCAACCGGTCGCAGACGGCCAGGAACCGCGCTTCGCCCGGCGAACCGACAACTCGATTTCCGCGTCGGCCGAGACGTTAATCACCGCCAGCGTAAGCGTGCGGCGCTTGGGATCGAGGCTGGCGAGCACATCAAGTGGCGCGTTTCCCTGCACGCGAGCGGGCACCAGGCGTCCGCCCACCCGGGCGCGATAGAGGGCGAGCACATGGCCCACGGGGTCCAGCACCGCGTGGTTGTGGGTGGCTTTGATGGCGCCGATCACGTTCACGGTTTGCGCCCAGTTGGCCATGGCGATGGCGTCGGCGTTGCGGAGAATCTCATGCATCGCGCGGGCGGTGGCGAGGGCGTCGCCGAGCGGGTAATAGTGCTCGAACGAACCGACTCCCGGGCCATCGGGAGAGGGGTTCCAGTCGCGCACGATGCCCCATTCGTCGATGGCCAGCCGGACGCGGTCAATGGCCGGGTTGCCCTTGCCCCAGCGCTGGCGGAAGTCGGTGACCAGGTTGCGCACCCCGTCGGCCACGCTGCGTGAATACGCGGGGAAGTTCTGCACATAGGCGGCGGCATCGGCGTCCGAGAAGGGGGCTTTGAACTTGCGCTCGGTGTAATGATGGCCGCTCAGCAGGTCGAGATTGGGCGCGCAGGCGGGGAGAAAGGCGTCGTTCCACTTGCCAGGTGCGCCGACCGCGATGATTTGGAGCGTGGGGTCCACCGCGCGCATGGCCTGCACGTACTCGTTGTGGCGTTGGGCGTAGCGTTCCACCGCGGTGTGGCCCAGTTGCCAATCCCCGTACATCTCGTTGCCCACGCCCCACCAACTGACCTTCCACGGGGCACGCCGGCCGTTCTTGGCACGCTCCGAACCCCAGCGGGTCGAGGGAGACCCGTTCACGTACTCGACTTCCTCGGCCGCCTCCTGGGCCGTGCCCAGACCGGCGTTGACCGCAATATAGGGTTCGGTCTGCACCAACTCGCAGAAGGCCATGAACTCGTGCAGGCCGAAATCATTGTCTTCGACGTCGTTCCACGCCCGTTCCCAACGGGGTGGCCGCCGGTCACGCTCGCCGATGCCATCCCTCCATTGGTAGCCGGAAACGAAGTTGCCGCCAGGCCACCTCATCACGGGGGGGGTCAACTGGCGGATCAAGGGAAGCACGTCGGCGCGCATCCCTTGGATATGGTCCGCCGGCATGAGGGAGAGGCATCCCACCCAGAGGCAGCCGGGTTGGCCTGCAGACAGCGACAGAGAGGCCTTCTCCGTTGTCGCCGGGGCGGTGAAGCGGAAGTGGAGCTTGCGGTACGATTCGGTCAGGCCGGAGAGCGCCAGCGTCTGGCGCTGATCGGGCGAGTCCCCCCAGGCGAGCGTCAGTTGAGCCGAGGGCGCATTCGAGATATTGGCCAGCACGGCATAGCCGACGTAGTCCTTGCCCGCCACCAAGCCGAGGCCGCCCTGGCGGATGCCGACCGGTTGAGCGCCGCCTTTCCAGACCATGGCCAGGCCTCGTTCCCCGGCGTAGGCTGCGGCCTTTTCCAACGTCACGGTTCCCTCGGAACCAGCCGGGGCCAGCACTTCCCAGGACTTGCCGGGCTCGAGCAGGAACTTGCGGTCCCGGAGCTTCTCAGCCCAGATGCCGTCGTGGATGCACCGGCCGAGGTGCTCGATGAACTGGCCGTAGAGCAGGGGCGAGATGGTGGCGCCCGGTTGGGCGGGGTCGACTTCGACGGTGGCAGCCACGCCGGCGGATTGGCCGAGGGCGGAGCCCCCCGACGAGGCCGCAAGGCAGCCGGTGACACACGCCAGCAAGTAAGTAGGGAAGCGATGGTTCATGTGCGGAATCGTTGAACAGTGCCGGCCGGCGGCGGCCCCCAACAAGGGCCCGGCCGTAGCCGGAAAATCAAGGCGCAAACGAGGTGGAGTCTCAGAGCGAGATGCGCACGCCGGCGACGGCTTCGAAACCGTTGCCGAGTCTCAAGGTAACGCTCTTGCCGTTGCCGCCCGCCTCCACATCCTGCAGATACTGATACTGCATGCCCACAAACAGGCGCATCTCCCGATAGAAATCCACCAGGACCATCCCCCGGGCGTGAAAGCCGAAGACCCACTCGGCATCCGAGTTGTCCCCGGAGTACGTTTGCAGCACCCGGTTATTGCCCAGGTGGGTGACGGTTTCGCTGACCCGCCAGTCGCTGTCGACCAGCGCCGCCGCGAAGCCGCCCGCCACTTCGAGCGAGACCTTGTCGGAAACCGGAATCTCTAGGAAGGGGCCGAGCTTGAAGCCGTAGACGACGCTCTCGAGTCTCGCATCCAGCGTCGAACCGACCGGGACGGACGCGGTGGTCGTCGTGCTGGGGGCGAGGTCCAGCAACGTCCCCGGCCCGGCAAAGGTGCCCGCATACGGGGCCAGCGGAGGAACCGCCCCACCCAGGGAGAAGCGGTCCGTGCGTTCGACGAGGTTGGCCGACACCGAACTCTGCTCCTTCAGGTCGATATCCAACTTGCCGAAGGCCAGTTCCGCTCCCCAGACCATGAGCCGCTCGGAAGGCAGCTCGAATTCCCCCAGTTGGCGCTGGTAGCTGATTTCAAAACCCATTTGGGGATCGTCCCGCAACGTGTCCGCTTCGCTGCTGCGCGGCGCGCCTGCGACGCCGTGCATCTCCACTCCGCCACCCGCCAACTGACCGGCGTTCTCGTATCCCCAGTACCACGTCCGCCCGCCCGCGCCACCGCTGAGATCCGGCCGGACGAACCCGTCATAGTAGGGGTTGGCCGCCGAAGAACTGCTGCCTGTGTAGGCCAGTTTGGCCGACACGTTGAAGGAGAAGCGGGCGGAAACGCTGAACCGGTTGGGGCCGGCATCAACGTCGCCCCCGAGCGCGGACGGCCAGGCGGCGGCGACGGCGGTGGCAAGGGCGGCGATGGGCAGGCGGGGCGAGATCTTCGTGGGCTTCATGACGCAGGCGGTGGTGGGATGCTTCCGCAACAGGAGGTTCACATGGCGGCGGGTCGTCATCGGTGGGATCACGGGGCCGTCACCCAGACCCGGTAGAACCGGTTGGTGTCAGGCTGGCTGAGGGTGCGCGGCAGACCGGTGTCCATCCATTGCACCCGGCCGCCGGTCCCTTGAACGGGTGGCAGCGAGGTCAGCCACGACGGCTGGCTCATATTGTCCGTGTACTGAATGTAGTAGGTCAAGTTGGTGGTGGTCAGGAACTCCACCAGGAACAGCCCGTCCACCTGCCGCAGATCGGCCTGGACGGCCGCGGCGCCGTCCAGCGCCGGGGCCGTAGCGGTCCCCAGCACCCAGTCGTACACCGGGGCGGGAATGGTCTGACGGTCGGTCACGTAGAACTCCAGCAGCAGGGCGACGGTCGCTCCAGCGGCCAGGGAAGGAACCCGGATGAAGGGGACGCCATCCACCGTGCCGCTGGCGTTGAAGAGGGTGATGGGGTTGCCCAGGCTGTCGTTGGTCAACCCCCGCAACCACAACTGCCCGCCCGGCAGAAGCCCGGCGCTGGCGTTGGTGAGCCGCACCGTGCGCGAAACCAAGCCGGTCTGGCGGGAAGCGCCGACGGGGGCCGGATCATCCTGACGGGCGGGTTGCACCTCGGGAGCGGCTTGGAGCACCTCGTTGTTGGCGGTATCGCGAACTAGCCGGAGCAAGGGGAGGTCGGCAAAAGCAAACCGGGCGTTGGCCAGCGGCAGCGTGGTATCCGCCGGAGTGGTGTTGGTCAGGGTGAAGACCAGGGTGCAGAGGACCTGCCGCCCCGGCGGGAAGGCCACACCGCTCGCCTGCGCCACGGTCACTCCCACCAGGCCGTTGGTCAGTTGCGAAGTCTCAAGGCCCAACGCGGGCGCGGGATTTGCGCTGGACAGCGGCAACTGTCCTTCCGGGCTGGTGAGGATCGCCGGGTTGAAACTCAGGCTGAACGTGATGTAGCTCTCCGATCCTCCCGCCGTGAGCAGCACGTCCGCGGCGATCTGTTGGGCGGAAGCCGGGCGGATGTTGGCCAAGGCCAACTGGGTGACCGGCGCGTGGCTTGCGGGATTGACAATCACCATGGCCGGCGTGCTGGGAACGGCTCCCCCCGCATTCGAGACCAGCAGGAGGTAGAGGCCCGAATCGGTGGTCTGCGTCCGGTCGATGGTCAGGACACTGTTGGTCTGCCCCGCTAGGACATTGCCGTCCTTGTACCACTGGTACTTCAGCGGGTCGCTGCCGGCGGCTTGCGCGGAAAGGGTGAGAGAGAGGCCGGCGGTCAGCGTCTGCCCGACCGGTTGGCGGGTGAAGCT
>CAYYMW010000138.1:0-15400 GCA_964472515.1 uncultured Verrucomicrobiota bacterium
AACGTGCTTTTGCCTCGTGGCAAGGTGCCCTCTCGGCCGTAGCTTTTGCGGCCACAGCAACGTACGGTGCGGACGTGGAGGCCTATTGGGACAATGCGATGGGGTTGCCGGGGGCCGATGTCTACGTGGCAGCGCTGGCCGCAGGCAGCGATGCCGTCTACGCCGGGGGCTCCTTCACCAACATCGGCGGAATCAAATCGCAGGGGGTGGCCAAGTGGGACGGAAACCAGTGGCAGAGCATGTCGGGAGGCGTACAGGGTGAGCTATTAGCTTCCGTGCAGGCTTTGGCGGTGGTGGGCACCTCCGTTTACGTGGGCGGGAGCTTTACGGAAGCCGGTGGCCTGCCGGTGAAGCACTTGGCGCGGTGGGACGGTAGCCAGTGGCACGATGTGGGCGGAGGGGTTGAGTCCATGGTCCGAGCACTGGCGGTGAACGGAAACGACCTCTACGTGGCCGGCACTTTCAATCGGGCCGGGGACGTAATCGCCACCAATCTGGCACGGTGGGACGGCACGAATTGGCATGCCTTGGGTGCGGGCTGCCCAGGTGACGGTGTCGGCACCGCGGTAGTGCATAACGGCATGCTCTATGCGAGCTGGAAACAGAGGCGCCCATGGACCGGAGAATATGATACCTTCTTGTCGAGGTGGGACGGCACAAACTGGATGAGTGCTGACCTTCCAGGCTTCACGGGGCGACTGCATTCGGGGCGCGGCGGCCTGTGGGCCTCGGGCAGCCTGGGGGAAACGCCGCCTTGGAAGACGGTGGCGTTTTGGGATGGATCAACTTGGTCATACAGGGACGCGGGCTTGGATGGCCTGCAAAATGCGTATGCCTTCGCAGAAGCACAGGATGCCACGTACTTGGCTGCCACTGGTGCGGGGCAGAGCGTTTCATTCACGGCGGTCCTGACTTGGACAGGCAGCGGTTGGGCGAGCACGGGAACCGTGGCCGGGCCACCCAGCCTCGGGGCAGCCGTGTACGCGCTCGCCTCGAACGGGACGGAGATTTTCGTGGGCGGCGGCTTCGAATCCGTGGGCGGCAAACCGGCCACGAACTTGGCGGTGTGGCACGTGCCGCGGGCGCTCAAGGCCGTGCGGCAAGGGGACCAGTGCGTCCTCTCCTGGCCAGCGCCGGATACCGACATGGCGCTGGAAGCCGCCGATTCCCCCAACGCCGCCCAGTGGCAGGCCGTGGACACCACGCCGGTGTTGGTGGGCCACCGCCTGACCGTCACCAACACCGTGGCCTCCTCCGCCCGCTTCTACCGCCTCCGCCAGCGCTGAGGAAACCAAGGAACCGTGGTTCGAGGCCCGGATGGCCATAGCGGCAGCGGACGGTCACGCGCTCCCGAAGAGTTCTCCTTTCAGGCCGGCTGACGATTGAGGGTGGGCCCGCCCTGAACCTCCACGCCAGACACAGCACTTCTGCTTTTCGCAGGTCGCTCGTCCAGCCCATTGGCTCGCGATGGGACCGCTCTGGGCCTGACCGCAAAACCCGTTTTGCGGCGTCCGTTGCCAAAGCGCCCGGTTTGGGGCAAGCTGGGTCCGGTTTTCGGGCCGGCGGCGGGCGACGAGTCTGCGCGGGTCCGGTTCGTTTCTTTCGACGCATGAAGGTCCTGGTCATCGGTTCGGGCGGGCGCGAGCACGCCATGGTGTGGAAGCTGGCGCAATCGGCGCACGTCCGCCAGATGTGGTGCGCGCCCGGCAACGCGGGCATCGCCGGCGAGCGCCTGGCCGCGGGAGGCGCCTTGGTGGAATGCGTCCCGGTGGGGGCGGAGGATCTGCCGCGCTTACTGGCCCTGGCCCGGGAGAAACAGGCGGATATGACCGTGGTGGGACCGGACAATCCGCTGGCCATGGGCATTGTGGACCTGTTCCAGCAGCACGGCCTGCGGGCCTGGGGGCCAAACCAGAGCGCGGCGCGGTTCGAGTCCTCGAAGGGCTTCGCGCAACAATTCATGGAGAAATACGGCATTCCCACGGCGCGCGCGGGGGTGTTCACCGAGTACGAGGCGGCCTCGCGGTTCGCGGCGGAGTTGGGCGGGCGCTGCGCGGTCAAGGCGGACGGCCTGGCGCTGGGCAAAGGAGTGATGGTCTGCAAGGACATGGCGCAGGCGGACCAGGCGTTGGAGGAAATCCTGACCAAGCGGACCTTCGGCGCGGCGGGCGAGCGGGTGGTGATTCAGGAGTACTTGGAAGGAATGGAGATTTCGCTGCATGCCCTGTGCGACGGGCGCATCGCACGGATGTTCCCGACGTCGCAGGATCACAAGCGCGCCCTTGAGGGAGACGCCGGCCCGAACACCGGCGGCATGGGGACGTACTCGCCCACGCCGTTCCTGGATGCCGAAGGGCTGGCGGACGCGGCGCGGCGGATCGTCGAGCCGTGGCTGCGGGGTTGCGCGGCGGAGGGCATCGACTACCGGGGGATTCTCTACCCGGGCGTCATGCTGACGCGCGAAGGGCCGAAAGTGCTGGAGTTCAACGCGCGCTTCGGCGACCCCGAGACCCAGGTCTACCTGCCCCGGATGGAGAACGATTTACTCGAGTTGATGGATGCCTGCGTCAACGGCACGCTGGTGGACCACGAACTGAAGTGGAGCCGGACGGCGGCGGTGTGCGTGGTGCTGGCCTCGGGCGGTTATCCCGGCAGCTATGCCAAAGGCAAGCCGATCTCCGGTTTGGAGGCCGCCGCAGCCTTGCCCAACACCAAGGTATTTCACGCCGGGACCGCCTCGGCAGGCGGACAGACTGTAACCAGCGGCGGGCGCGTGCTAGGCGTCACCGCTTGGGGACCGGACTTGGTGGCGGCCCGGGCGGCGGCGTACCAAGCGGCGGACCTGATCCAGTTTGAAGGCAAGCAGTTACGGCGCGACATCGGCGCCAAGGCCCTCTAGTCATCGTCATTCAATCCCCTTTCCTCATTCATGAAAACCTCGCTTCTTCAGTGTCGGCCAAGGCTCGCGAGCGTGGCCGGTTGGGCGCTCGGCCTGCTGCTCGCCATGCCCGCAGGCGCGGCGGAGCCCGATTTTCGCGAACTGTACGACTTGGTGCGGTCGAACGTCACCGGCTTGTCGGAAGCTGACTTGAACCAGGCGGCCATTCGCGGGCTGGCGCGGGAGTTGCCCGGGCTCATCGTGCTGGAGACGAATCGTGCCGGCGAGGCATCCGCTCCCTTGGCCCGCACCAACCTGTTTGATGAGGCTTTCGGATACGTCCGGGTGGCGCGGGTGGACGAGAAGTTGGCGGAGCAACTGGAACAAGCTGTGGCAGGCATGACCACCAACGAGCCGTTGAAGGGACTGGTGCTGGACCTGCGCTTTGCCGCCGGCGAGGATTACACTGCGGCCGCGCGCGCCGCGGACCGTTTCCTGAGCGAGGAGAAGGTGCTGTTGACTACGGAGGGCAAGGTGGAACGATCCACCACCAAGACCAACGCCTTTGCCCAGCCTGTGGCAATCCTGTGCAACCGCGAAACCCGGAGCGCGGCCGAGGCACTGGCGGGGATCTTGCGCCAGAGCGGAGTGGGGCTTCTGATCGGCGCCAACACCGCCGGGCAGGCCAGCCAGTTCCGCGACTTCACGTTGCGGGACGGCCGCGTAGTCCGGCTGGCGGCCGAACCGGTCAAGCTGGCGGACGGCGCGACTGTGCCCCATACGGGACTGGCGCCGGACATTGAGGTCGTGGTGCCGCCAGCCGATGAACTAAAATACCTGGAGGATGCCTACCGGGATTTGAGCAACCCGGCCGGCAGCCGGACCAATGCGGCGTCGGCCGGCTTCACGCGCGTGAACGAGGCGGAACTGGTGCGGCAGAAGCGGGAGGGGGTGCCCGCCACCAACCGCGTTCCACGCATGGCGCCGCCCCGATCCACCGTACCCGAGGAGCCTCCCGTGGTGCGCGATCCCAGCCTGGCCCGGGCGCTGGACCTGCTCAAGGGCCTGGCAGTGGTGCAGTCCTCCCACAAGCAGGCGAAGTGATGCGCCCCGCCGCCTCTGCCAAACCGTCATGACTCCGATGCGCAATCCGATCCTCGTCGCCCTGGACGTTCCCACGGCGGAGAAGGGCCTCGAGCTGGCCCGGCTGCTGGCCCCGGTGGTTGGGGGCTTCAAAGTGGGCAAGGAGCTGTTCACTGCCGCCGGCCCTGAGATGGTGCGCCAACTGCGCGCGATGGGTGCCGGGGTGTTCTTGGACCTCAAGTTCCATGACATTCCCAACACCGTCGCGAAGGCGGTGGAGTCGGCCGTGGCGCTGGACGTGCGGATGCTCACCATTCACACGAGCGGCGGCCTGGCCATGATGGCAGCCGCCGAGAAGGCCGCGCTGGAGACTGCCCTCCGGCGAGGAGTGGAACCGCCCCTGGTATTGGGAGTGACCGTGCTGACCAGCATGGACGGCCCGGCCCTGGCTGATCTTGGGCTGCCGCCTGACCCAGCCGCCCAAGTGATGAGGCTGGCGCGCTTGGCGGTGCGGGCGGGATTGAGAGGGCTGGTTTGTTCGCCGCTGGAGTTGACGGCTTTGCGGAGGGAGATCCCGGCAAATGTTCAGTTGGTGACGCCGGGCATCCGCCCAGCGGGAGCGGACAAGGACGACCAGAAGCGGACGTTGGGACCGGCGGAGGCGATCGCGGCCGGAGCCACTTGGCTGGTCATTGGGCGGCCCATTTGCGCCGCGCCAGACCCCCGGGCGGCGGCGGAAGCCATTCTGGCGACGTTGCGAGTCTGAAGAAAGCGGGACGGGACCTTCTACTCCCGGCCCAGCAGACAGAGAAATGCCTCCAAGCTCGGCGCGGTGGCGGCATGGGTCAGCCACTGGCTCAGCAGCGTTTCGTCTTCAACCGCCCCCACCCGCTCCCGCAGGGTGTAAGGCACTTCGACAAACCGGGCTTCGAGCACCCGCAACAAGCTCTCACGCTTGGCCTGCTGGCGGCCCTCTTGCCGACCTTCCTGAAGGCCTTCCTGCCGGGCCATCCGTTCGTTGCTCGTGACGTAAGCCATACTCTTACTCTCCTCATATTCCGCCAATTCGCTCCGCAAGACGCGCACCAACACCTAGGCTGGTCAGTACCCCGGTCGTAAGTTGCCAAGGGATTCGGCGGAAACCAGTTGGGACGGCCTCCGGCAAGCTACCCGTGCCCCAGACAGGCCAGGAACGCCTCCAAGGTGGGCGCGGTGGCCGCATGGGTCAGCCACTGGCTCAGCAGGGCGTCGTCTTCGACCGCCCCCACTCGCTCCCGCAAGGTGTAAGGCACTTCGACAAACCGGGCTTCGAGCACCCGCAACAAACTCTCACGCGTGGCCTGCTGGCGGCCTTCCTGCCGGCCCTCCTGCCGGGCCATCCGTTCGTTGCTCGTGACGTACGCCATACTCTTACTCTCCTCATATTCCGCCAACTCGCTCCGGAATGCAACCATGAGCGCCGTCGGCAGACTCATGAACCAGTCGATGAGCCGGTAGATTTCCAGGATGTCCGCCTTCTCGAAGCCGGCTTCATACAGACGCCGTGTCAGTTCCCAACGCCGGGCCTTGCGCGCGGCCATGTCCCGGGCAGTGGCTTGGGCCTCCAGGTGGGCGGCGACAACGATCGCGGCTGGGTTCACGCCGGGGGTCGCCAACGCTGGGGCCGCAAGGAGATCCAGTAGTTTGCAGGTCAGGTAGTCGAAGCGCACCCGGCAACCCCATTTGCTCCACTCGTAGGGACCGGGACGCCAGCCAGTCTCCTCGTCTCCCAGCACCGCCAGTGTTACCACCGGCACGTCGTAGCGATCTTCCAGGCGGTGGTGGTAACGGTACAGCCGCGCGGCCAGTTGCATCTCAACCTGGCACTGCACCTCGACATGAATCAGCAGCCACTGCTCGCCACCGTCCCGGGTGAAGACCCGTACCAGCTTGTCCACGCGCGATTTGCCGGTTTCCGCGTCACGAACCACCTCCTGCAACTCCTGGTCGAGAAAGACCGGGGCGGCCGACCAGTCGATCTGGCTGGCCACCTCAGGAAAGCACAATTCGAGAAAAGACCGCAGATATCGGTCCAACGCTTCCTTCCAGCCACCATCGTAGTCGGCGCTCATGGCAGGTATGGGCCAGAGTGTTCCGCCTTTTGCCGGAAAGTGTCAATCGCCGAGGACGACTACGAAATGACCGAATGACCGCGACCGCCGGTGACAGCTACTTGACGACCGACCCGAGGAGTGCCTCGGGCGGATACTGCCACACCCAGTCGCCTTGGGTCACGTCGGTGGTTCTCGACTTGTCGTCGCGATAGACCACCTTTCCGCCATCATCCTTGCCATTCAGACCGACGGAGTAGATCAGGTAGCGTCCTTCCGGGGTGCGGCGGTAGCGGTACGGTTGGCCGTCCATGGGGTCATTGACCAAGGCGGGGAGGAATCGCGGCACCAATTCCTCGATCTTCTCCGGGTAGCGTTGCTGCGCGTTGCGGAAGCGCTCCAAGGCTAAGGCATAGCGGCATTGATCGAGCAACACCTGGGATTGGGCGTACTTCTGCGCAGCCTTCTCGATGGCGGGGATCAGCATGACCGCCAGCACGTTGTAGGGTGTGGTGCGCCGGAACTCGGGCAGATCTTTGATGCTGGCGGACGGGTTGATGTGGAAGCGGCGGCTGGCGGGATCGGACATGGGCAGAATGTAGTTCTGACTGATGCGGCTGGCGCAAATCTGGTTCTGGTAGAGCAGACCGGTGGGGCTCAAGCGGACCAAGCGCATGAGGCCTGCGGCGGGGTCGTTGGGGTCGGTTTTCGCATACGGGTAGGTGCCTCGGCGAAGCTGATCAAGGCTGTAGTTGCCGAAGGCGCGCTCGCCCCGCATCGACCATTGGTAATCGCGGACAAAATCCAGCGGGTCCAGAAGTTTCTGGAGTTCAACCAACTCAGCTTCGCCCCACTGCCCTTGGGCGAGGCCTTCCCAGACCATGTTGGCAAGGATGTGGAAGCAGGCGATCCGGACCAACTGAGAGACCAGCAAAGGCTGTCCGCGCAGCGCCTCGTCGAGTCGCAGGCCGACCCGCACATCCACGAGGGCCTCGGCGGGGTTGCCGGTGGCTAATTCTGCGGCGGCATGGAAGCGGAGGAATTGACACAGGGCCTTCGCGCGTCCAAACGCGGGCAGGAGGCGCTCGACGTCCACGTCGGCGGTAAGGATGGCCGCGGGGCGGGCTGTCGCTGCCCGGAATTCCTCGAGCTGGGGCTGGTAGCGGCCGAGCGCCACCAGCACCGCCTGCGCTGCGGAGGCCGTATTGGGGGCCTGCGGGTAGTTGGTATTCCCGCGGTAAAACTCCTGCCAAGCGGCCCAGTCGGTGAACCGCAGGCCGGACACCGACCCAACCCTGGCGCGAGGAAACTCCTTTCCGCCGCTCTGCTCGAGGTTTAGGGCAAAGCGCCGGTAAGCCGGGCTGTCGGCGGGAGCTGCGGCCACTTCCTGAAAGTACGGGAGCGCACAGAAGTTCTGTTCCGGCGGCACGGGCTTGGGCATGTAATACGCCAGGTCAAAGTGCTCTCCCTTGGCCTCCCATTCGGCCTTGTAGCGCTCCCAAGCGCCCTTGCCGCGCACGTTCTCGAAGGTGACCGCCAAGGCGGCGAGAGTCACCAAGGCGGCTAAGCTGAGTAGCACGAGGCGCGCGACCCGCCACCAACGGCGGCGCGGCGGGGTTGGGGGACTCGACTGGATCAGAGTGGGTTCAGACATAAAAGCGGAGGGTGGAGGGGGTGACTTGGCTCTGCGGACGAGTGGCGTCCGACCGGGGCGCCGGTGGCGGTGACGCCAAGTCCGGCATTTCCGCCAGCAGGCGGGCATTCTCCTGGGTCCAGAGGAAGAACGCCGGGGCACGGAGATCCTGGGCGGCCAGCGTCGCGCCGCCTGGCTCAGCCAGTTGCCAGTTGACGGCTAGGATGGTCACCCACACGGCCGCCAATCCGGCGAAAGCCCGCCGGTTCGCCCAGAACAACTCCTGCCACGCCCGGACAGCGAAGCCGCGAAGCAGGGAGAGTGGAGTTGGGGCAGGCGCGGCCGGTGCAGCCAGTTCGACGCGCAGCACCGAGGCGCGGATGGCATCCAATTTGGAAGCGTCCGCCTCATGGCGGGCCAGCAGCAGTTCACGCGGAGTTTTCATAACGGTTGGCGGGTTGGGGAAGGTGTGGTTATAGGTGTGGCCTGGAGTCGCTCGCGCAGAGCGCGTTTGGCGTAGTGCAGGCGCGACTTGACGGTGCCCATGGGCACCCCGGTGATGCGGGCGATCTCCTCCAGCGGGAAATCCTCAAGGAAATGGAGCAGCAAGACGGCCCGGTGGGGCGGTTCAAGTCCCGCCAGCGCCTCGTGAAAGGCGGCTTCCTGTTCGCGGCGAATCGCCCATTCCCGAGGATCGGGTTCGGGGGCCGATCGGCCGTCCAGCGCCTCCGCTTCCCAAACCACTTCCCGTCCGCTCCGGCGCCAGCGCTGGATGCACTTCTGATGCGCGATGCCGAAGAGCCACGAGCCGAACCGGTTATCCTCCCGGAGACTGGCCAGATGGCGCACCGCGTTGACGAACGTCTCCTGGACCACGTCCAACGCCGTCTCCCGATCGCCCAGTAGTTCGCACACATACGAGTGGAGCGGGAGTTGGTAGCGCCGGAACAGGGCCTCCCATGCCGAGGCCTCCCCGCGGCGGGCTTCCGCCACGGGCAGCTGTTCCGCGTTGCTCACAGCCCGCATTCTTACCGAGTGGAATGCGGCAGGCGAGGAAAGGTTCAAAGCCACGCCGCGATCACCAGCCTCAAGGGTCCGGCGGTTTGACCGGCGACGAATTCGCGGTATTTTGACCAGCATTGGCGCGACTGATCTGAAAGCCATGCAACAATCCCGCAAGACATTATGTCGGATGCATCCATCGTTCACGCCTTGGCCGCCCGCACGCCGGGCGGACGCCTCGAGTCCTTTGAGTTCCCGGTCGGTCCGTTGGGCAATGAGCAGGTCGAAATCGCGGTGTTAGCCTGCGGCATCTGCCACTCGGACCTATCCATGCTCGACAACGAGTGGCACCTGACCCAATACCCCTTTGTGCCCGGCCATGAGGTGGTGGGCACGGTCATCGCCGCGGGCGCGGGGGTGAAGCGCGTCAAGGTGGGCGACACTGTGGGGTTGGGCTGGTACTCCGGCTCATGCATGAGTTGCCCGCAGTGCCTCTCGGGCAATCACAACCTCTGTGCCGCCAACGAACAGACCATCGTGGGCCGCCACGGGGGGTTTGCGGACCGGGTGCGCTGTCATTGGCTCTGGGCGACCCCGCTGCCTGCCGGACTCGAGGCCGGCTCGGCCGGGCCGCTCTTCTGCGGCGGGATCACGGTCTTCAATCCGATCATCCAGTGCGGGGTTCTCCCCGTCCATCGCGTGGGCGTCATCGGCATCGGCGGTTTGGGCCACTTGGCGCTGCAGTTTCTGGCCAAGTGGGGGTGTCATGTGACCGCGTTCACCACCAGCGACGCCAAGGCCGCCGAGGCGGCGAGGTTGGGCGCGCGTGAGGTGCTGAACACCCGCGACGCCGCGGCCTTGAAACGGGCGGCCGGCACCTTCGACTTCATCCTCTCCACCGTGGCCTCCGATCTCGATTGGGCGGCCTACGTGAATCTCCTTGGACCCAAGGGCCGCCTGCACTTCGTGGGCGTGCCACCCGCCCCGGTGGCGACGCACGCCTTCCCGCTGATCGCGGCTCAGCGCAGCCTCGGTGGGTCGCCCCTGGGCAGCCCCGCCACCACAGCGGCCATGCTCGAGTTCTGTGCGCGCCACGGCATCGCGCCGGTTACCGAGACCTTCAAGATGAGTGACGCCAACACCGCCCTCGACCACCTGCGCGCCGGCAAAGCCCGCTATCGCGTAGTGCTGACCAACGACTTCACAGGGTAACGGCTGCCGCGCCGGCGGGACCGGCCTTCGACGGGCAATCGCGTACGCGCTGCCAGGAACCGGCGCGGGGGGTCATGACCGGGCGCAGGCAGATCACCGGCAGCGATCCGGCAGAACCGCCCGAGGCCAGCGTACTCCCCATTTCACCCCAGCCCCGCATCTTCCTCCTCCGCCGCGGGCAGCGATGGTCCTTCCACTCCGTTGGCATCAGAAGCTGTTTGAATCGAAGACGCGAGCTCCGGACCGCCTGAGAAACCGCCGGCCTTTAGGCGGTTCAGCCGTGCGACCGCTTTCTCAACGTTGACCATGTACGCGGCAAACAAGCGCTTCAGTTCGGCCAGATCCGGTTGCAGACCGCCGAACTTGAGTGCGTAAACGTCGTGAAGCACCCGCGCGTCAAGTCCAAGCAAGTCAGCTGAGTTGATGACCGCCAGGCAATCCGAAGGCCATTGCCCCGTCTCCAGCTCGATCAGAAAGGAAAGGCTGTCCAGAAACGGAATGATCGTCCCCGTCAACCGCGAGCCCAATCCTTCCGGTCTCAGCGGGCGCTGGAGATAGCATTGCCGAAGTTCCACCAGCAACTGCTTGGCGGTCCGCTCGCAATCGAGCCGCAAGCCCTCCGACGACAGCGGCAGATTCGCCAGTACGTCGTCCCCGCGGAGCACCGCGTGACAGTGCTGCATCTTGCGCAGGCGGGCGGGAAAGACGTCCGTGGAACGCCGCAGATCGTCCTCGGTGGCCACGGTCAATTCGAGGCGCAAGTCGTGGTTCTGCTCATGGGCGAGGACGGCGAGGGCTTCGAGCCGATCCAATTCGACCCGGCGCAGCACCACCAGCAGGCTGACCACCGAGGTGTCCGGATGATGATCCCCCTTGGCGGCGCTGCCGAAGACGGTCACCGCCACGAGGTCATCCGGCAAGACGGCCGCCAACCGGTCGCACCAACGGTCGAGCTTGTCCCACAACGCACGGCCGGGTGGCGGTCCCTCCCCGCCGGAAGCGGCGAAGACTTGATTGGGCAACGCCGGCGTTGAGAGAAAATCAGGCTCCTCCCAATGTCCACCCAGTGGTTCCTCCTGGTTCATTCGCATTCACTCCTTCGCTTCGCGAGGCCCCAGCCGCCAGGAGCGGACGAATGGCGTCCTGCTCCTCGCTTCTGAGTTCGCCGCCCAGGCGCGCAGCATCGACCCAGCCCCGACTCCCAATGGGAGCGGGGTTGTTCCCCCGATGCTCTCGGCCCATGTTCTCCATGAAAGCGCCGTTCTGCCATGTCACGGGAACCTGCCTGCTCTGAAAGGGCGGCGGCTGGTTACTCCAAGCCGTCACCCCTGGCTCCGGCTAAGGCTGGTCCTCGCTGCAGAACTCGTACTTGCCGGATCCCGCAGTAAACACCGCGTACCCTCCCTCCTGTCGGAGGAAGCTCAGGCCGCGTGCCTGCATGGCCGGCTTTCCGTGCTCTGTCACTTTATCGACAGAAGCCGCCGGAACATAAACCGTCGCCGTCGTGTTGACCGGGACGGTGATCTGCCAATGGAACTGCCCCTTCTCCCGCTGCCACTCGCTGGCGATGAGCCCGTGCGGCGAGCGGTGGGTGGCGCGGACGTGATCCAACTGCGGCACCGCATGGGGCCGCATGACGATGTGTTTGAAGCCGGGGCAGGCCGGGTCGGCCTTGATCCCGGCGATGGATTCGTTGAGCCAGATGATCAGGTCGCCCACGAGCATGACGTGGTTGCCGGAGTTCATGGCCGGATCGGCGGTATCCCCGTTCCACAGCTCCCAGATAGTCGTGGCGCCTTTCTCGACCATGTAACCCCAGCTGGGATACGTCTTCTGGGTGGCCAGGGTGGCGGCCAACTCCGCATAGCCGTGCTCGGTGAGCATCCGCATCAGGTACTGCCCGCCGATGAGCCCCGTGCCCACGTGCTCCTTGCTCTCGTTCCGGATCTTCTCGATCAGGTGCGCCACGATCTTGGCTTCGTGCTCCGGCGGCACCATGCCGAAGGCCAGCGGCAGGATGCACGAGGTTTGCGAGCCATTGTCGTACTGGCTGCCGTCCGGCTTGAGGAACTGCCGGTTGAACGCCGTCTTCACCCGCTCGGCCAACTGCCGGTAACGCTGGGCGTCTTGCGCTTCGCCGACCATCCCGGCGTAGCGCTCCATCAGCGTCAGGCAGTGGTAGTAATAGGTCGTGCCCATGATGGTGGGATGGGTCTTGCGCATCGGATCCTGCGAGTGGATCAGCTTCGGATCCTCCGGCGGCACGCACCAGTCGCCGTACGTGTCGCGCGGCATCAGGTCGTCCTTGAGGAACGTGGTCATGAAATCGATCCACTTCCGCATGCTCGGGTAATGGCGGCGGATGAGCCCCACCTCACCGTACTGCTCATACAGGTGGCCGGGAATGATGACCGTGCTGCTCGGCCACGTGATATTGTCCGAGTAGATGGGCCAATAGGGCGGGCAGACATCGGGCACGCTGCCGTTCTCTTTCTGCGAGTCGCCCATATCCTCCACCCATTTGCGGTAGAGCGGCACGGTCTGGTAGAGGAAGGTCTCGCCCTTGGATTCCGAGGAGCGGTCGCCCAACCAGCCTTGGCGCTCGTCACGCTGCGGGCAATCGGTCGAGATGCTGCGGTAGTTCCCGCGCACGCCCCAGCGCACGTTGCCATAGATGCGGTTCAACAGCGGATTCGAGCACTCCCAAGTGCCGGCGAGCTCGAGATCGTCATGCACCACGCAGCCTTCCAGCGTATCCAACGTCGGGGTGCCCGGGTAACCCGTGATCTCCACATAACGGAACCCGTGGTAGGTGAAGCGCGGCTCGTACGTTTCCGTGCCCTGGCCCTTGAGGGTGTAACGGTCCGTGACCTTGGCGGAACGGATGTTGTCCAGGTAGAGCGTCCCGTCCGGCTTGAGCACCTCAGCGTGCCGCAGTGTGACCACGGTGCCCTTGGCCCCTTTGACCTTCAACCGGCACCAGCCCACCAGGTTCTGGCCCATGTCGACGATAAAGACTCCGGCTTGCGGCTGGGAAATCGTCTTGGCCTTGAGCCGCTCGGTGACGCGGATTGGTGGCATGGTCTGCGCCCGCAACCGGCCCGCGGGCGCCGCCACGATCTGCGCCCGCAACCACGTGCGGTCATCGAACCCGGCCTTGGCCCAGCCCGGCATCTCCCGCCGGGCATCGTAATCCTCGCCGTCGTACTCGTTGTTGGCTTGGATGGGGCCGCTCGTGCTCAACCGCCAGGCCTCGTCGCTGACGATGTTCTCCGAACTGCCGTCCGCGTAGTCCAGGCGGAGTTGCAGCAACACCTTGGGATAGCCGTAGGAAACCGTGCTCGTGGGCTGTTTGGCGCGCGGCGCGAAGTAACGGCCGTTGCCCAGCCAGACCCCCACGGCATTCGCGCCGCGGCTCACCAGGTCGGTGACGTCGTGCGTCACGTAGAAAACCCGCTTGGGATACTCGGAAAGCGCGGGCGAAAGCACGTCGTCCCCCACCTTCTTGCCGTTGAGATAGAGCTCGGACAAACCCAGGCCGGAGATGTACGCCGTGGCGCGGGCCACCTTCTTCTCCACCGTGAACTCGCGGCGGAGTTGCCGCGCGGGCAGCTTGTTCTCCTCCGGTTGTCCCAGCGGTCCCCAGGGCGCGATTCCCGCCGCGCCGAGCACCTTGGCGGCGCTCCAGCCCGAATCGTCGAAGCCCTTGGCCTGCCAGTCGCCGGAGGCCTGCTGCGCGCACTTCCAAGAGGTGTCAGCCACCAACTCGATCCGTTGGCCATTGGCGAGTTCCACGGTCACGGAACCGAACAAGCCGGCGGGGTTGGGGTTGTCGCCCGCGTTCTTCACCTCGAAGGCGAGGGCGTTGGCGCCGGCGGTCAGCGCTTCGCCAATCGGGAAGACCGTCAACGCGTGGAAGTCCCCGCCCGATCCCAATCGCTTCCCGTTGAGCCACGCCGTGAATTCGTTGTCGGCGGTCACCGCGAGTTGCCCTTTCGTTACCTTCTGGCCCTCGGGCACGGTGACGGTGACGCGGAAATAGCGCGTGCCCGCCGGGGCGGCTTGCGCGGGCTCCCCCTCCGGGAACCAGATCCAGTTGCCGGGCGGCTTGGAGGGAGCGGTTTCCACCTCATCCAACCCGATCCATTTCCCCTTCCAATCGTTCGGCGTCAGCAAGCCCATGCTCCAGCAGGCAGCCTTGCTCCACGGAGTCACGTTTCCATCCTGATCCCACGCGCGGACCTTCCAGAAATAGCGCTGGTGGGTGGCCAGCAACCGCCCGTCGTAGGCCACTTGAATGGAACGGTCGGACATCACCTTGCCGCTGTCCCAGAGATCACCCTCGTCGCGGCTCAGCCGCTCCTCGGAGCTGGCCACCAGCACCTGGTAGGCGGTCTGGGCCTGCCCCCGTGCGGACGCCTTGCCCTGCAATTGCCACGCGAGCGCCGGATTCGGGACATCGATGCCCAGCGGGTCCTTCAGGTACTCGCAGCGCAGTTCCACCGGTTTCAAGCCAGCCCACGCCGTGGCGGCGGCCAACCAGGCGGCCATAAGCACGGCTCCACTACAAAAGCGTCGCTTCATGCGCCTCTTCTAACCCGGCTGGCGCTGAAGCACAAACGGAAACGGAGGGCTCGCCCGGTGGCGGCGGTGCCTGGCAACCTTCGCTTCTGGCAGCAACAACGACGAGCGTAGCGATTGACAAGGTCAGGCCGCCAATGACCCCGAGCACAACCTCCATCGGAAGCCAAGCCTCAGGGGCTCGTCGGTGGCGCATCCGCCAGAAGCAGGCCCTGATCAGGCTGACAAACGGTAGCGCGACGAACCCGAACAACACCAAGGCACCCAGCCAAGGCCTCTCTTGCAGCAGGAGAACCCGCGGCACAAGGAGCGCCGCCGCGAGCACCACGGCCGCCGGGGTGCCCGCAATCACGAGCACTCCAAGTGCGGAATCCACCGCTTGCTTCATGCGCTTCTTCTAACCCGACTAGAGGCGAATCACAAACCGAAAGGGAGGGGGATACGGACGAAACCGCTGTTGGTCAAGGAGGCACGCACGTCAATCGCCGCACTCGCGATGATCTCCGCGCCTCCTCCGGGGCGCGGGAGAGTTACGGGTGCGGCGTGAACCGGTGGCCGCGCTGCGTTTGCCACCGGCTAATATCTTGCACTGCCTCCGGCAGGCGGTTCGCCGATAGCCGGACGGACGGCTAACAGCCTCAAGGCACGGCAAGGCGGTTGGTGAGATGGACTACGCCGGAATCGGAAGAGTCGATGAGGAGATTCGTGACCCACGCGACCGATCCGTCCACGTAAAGGAAATGTCCGCGGGCTCGATGCAATCTGCGATCCCACGAAAGTGTCTGCCCGTCGGTCAGACTAACGATCCCTGGCATCGTCTCCGCGCCGTTCAGGGTCAAGTTGCGTTCTCCCGAGAGGATCATATCGTAGAGTAGGCCGGAGCCGACGGATTGAAAGGCGCGAGCCAATGACCGTCAGACT
>CAYYMW010000139.1:0-15378 GCA_964472515.1 uncultured Verrucomicrobiota bacterium
CCCGAAACTCGGCCACATATTTTGTGGCAGTGATGCCAATCCCCAGGCCGGCGAAAGAGCCGAACATGCCAACGGTGCTTTGGATGATGCCCAGCTCACCGAAGGTTGCCTTGCCCAACACCCTCGCCAGAGCGATCGCGCCGAGCAAGCCGAGTACGCGGGAAATCACCGCGCCGCCAACCGTCCAGCACATCCCCCGCGCCAAGCGCCCCCCCAGCGACGAGGAGCCCAAACCCTCCACCCACGGCCGCGCGGGAGCGGGCAGTGCGGTCAAAATCCAATGCTGTACGCGGCCGGCCATCATGCGGGGAAAGTCCGGGCAGGTGGATAGTCCAACGCGATGCAGGGTCTGAGGTGCGTCCGGATCATTGAAGCCTGCCATGGAGGCATCATCCTACCTCCATGACCGACGCTGGGCACGATTCCCGCGCAGGCGGCTAAGGTGCCACAGTACGGAGGTTAGCCGGGGCCGTTGGCCGGGATAGCCTGCCGTATGCAAAGCCGCTGGTGGGAATGAAGTTGTAGGCGGAGACGTTCGTCACGATCTCCGTTCCCTGCACCGACAGCACTTCCTCGCTGCCTCGCCGCAGAGTGAACTTCTGGGGTCCGGGGACGAACGGGAGGCGCAGGTGCGCGAGCCCGGCCGACAGTTCGCGAGTAGCGCGCACCCCGCCAGAATGGACCTCCATCTGGGCCGGTGCCAGCAGCCAAGTCGTCACGTAGAGGGTGTCTCTGACCTCTCCAATCCGACGCGTCACGGGCTGATCCTTCGGATCGCTGCTCACCGCCTCCACCTTGTGCGTGCGATAGAAGAAGTACAAGACATCCCGTTCCAGGGCCGGTTCTCGGCCGGTCTTGAACCAAGCGATGAACCGCTTCGACAGCTCGCCGTAGCCTTTGTGGGTGTGCCGCCAAGGGGTGGCCAGGTGGGTTGCGTGGGCGGCGACGTCCTCGAGCGGAGCGAGATACGTGCTCTCGTTGAAATCGTTCCACGTGACGATTTCCACCCAATCGGGTTTCGCGGCAATAATGGACATCCATTGCTCCGCAAGTCCCTCGCCGCCGTCGAATTCATAGTAGCGGCGGCCGGCGGTGTTCTGTGCCATGCCCCAATAGTGCGGGGTGAGACTCGCCATGCACAGTTTCCCCGCTTCGCGGCAGGCCTGTACATACTCAGCGTTGCTGCGGGCAAGTTGGCCGGGAAGCCCCGCCGCTCCGAAGAGGAACAACCCGTCAAGCAAGCTCCCGTACTTCTGAAGCAACCGTCGACCATCATCCAACCGCGGGAGTTCGCTGATCGGGTCGGGCCAGAAGTGAGGAACGAAGAAGCACTCCAACCCTTGGCTGCGGAGGACTGGTAGCACAACGTTCCGCCAGTCCACGCCGGGTTGGTTCCGGGCAGGCACATCGTTCTGCCCAAAAGTGGACAGCACGATCCGCCCCTGATGTTGCAGGCTGGCGGAACGGGGACCGTAGGTGCGCACCATGTCAATGATGTCGTTGGTATTGCTGAGATCGATGGAGAAGAAGAGCTTGAAACCGGTCTCCAATCCCTCCGCCGCTTCATACAGCAGTTGGACGCGACGTTTGTAGTAGGTGTCGGGTCCGCTCCATGCCCCCACGTTCAAGGCAAAGCCATCCAATCCCGCCGCCTGGGCCTCGCGGATTTCCTGCTGGTAGCCGGCCAGGCTCTCGCCGTAGGCCGCGAAGCAGACCATGTAATGAGCGAAGACGTATTTCTGCGCCGCAGTGGCGGAGGAACAAAGCGCCAGCCAGCCCAGCAGCCAGGCCCAGGCGGGGTGGTGTCTCCGCCCGCGCGGCGGCAGCTGCAGGTTTCTTCTCCGTTGCTCGGGATTTGGCATGCTCACTCTTCCGAGGCGGAAATCGATGGACGGCGCGCCACGCCCTCCCCCGGCGGGACTGGCATGGCATGGGGCTGGGGCGCTGGCTGACTGGCCGCAGGCGACTTGGAGGTGTTCTTCCTGCGGCCGGGCGTGGTCCGGTTCTTTCCAGCATAAGCGGCAAGGTCGTCCTTCGAGGCGTGGTTCAACACGAAACCGACTGCCTTGGCCTGGCGCTGGTAGAGCATATCGACCGTCCGGTGCGCGACGCCAGCCCGGCTCAGAAACGGCCTGACGACGACCAGCACCAAGTCGGCGTGCGGCACCAACAGGGCGGCATTGTCGTCCGCCAGGAGCGGAGGGGCGTCCACGATCACGAAGTCGTGCTCCCGGCGCCAGGCGGCCATGAGTTCAGTGAGCTTCGGCCGCAGGAACAGCGCTTCCCCGACCCTCTCCCCTCCGCCGCACGCGACGAGCATGAGACCGGGCACTTCGGTGGGCCGAAGGAGGGCGAGCGCCTCCCCTTTGCCGTCAAGGTAGTCCAGGAGTCCGGGGCGGGCATCGCCATGGGGGACTTGGGACAACCCGGTGGCGCCCGGGTCGGCGTCCACGAGGAGGACGCGGAAACCGCTTTGGGCCAGGACACGCGCGAGGTTCGCCGCAATAGTGCTTCTGCCCTCGCAAGGTCCGGTGCCGGTCATCAGCAGCACGCGAGGCCGGATTTCCCCGGTATGCGAGAGCAACAGCGCGGAGCGGAGGTGCCGGAACGCCTCCAGAAAGGCACAGCGCCTGTCTTCGACCGCGAGGAGGAGTCCACCCCACCGCTCCCGCCGCCGCGCCTTGGGCATCAGGCCCAGCACCAAGCCGCCAAAGTGGTCCTCAAGATCCTGCAGGGAGACAAAGCGGTCGTCGGCCAGATGCCATGCAAACACGATCCCCAGGGTGAGAAGAAGGCCCGCGAACGCGGCCACCGCCAAGCGCAGAGGCAGATGGCGTTTCTCGGGCCGGGCGGTGGTGGCGGGCTGCAGCACGGAAAGGCGTTCCTGCTGCAGGCTCTTGTTGAGATCGATCCCGCGCAGGGTGGCAGACAAGTGGTCGTAGTGGTTTTGTTCCCGCTGGATGTCATTCTTGAACCGCTGGCTCTCGGAGAGGCGTTCGTTGACGTCCCGGAGCTTGGTTTCCCAGGCGGGAATGGCGGCTTCCATCGAGGCAACGCGCTCTTCCAGATCCTCCAAGTCCTGCCTCCGCTGGCTTTGGTGCTGCTCCTCGAGGATCGCGACCGTCTTCTCCAAGCGACCGGCATCCTGAAGCAGCTTCTTGACCGTGGGGTGGAGGTCGCCCAAGGTGCGGGCTCGTTCCTCGCGCTCGCCGAGGAGCAAAGCCAGTTCCAGCCTGGCGCTGCGCAACGCGACGTCGGCGGGCACCTGTGCCGGCGTGGTCGTGGCTGGCGGGGCGGCAGCGTTGGTCCCGCCCGCCGAAGCCGGGGCGAGCCCTTGCCGCAGCAGTTCGAGTTCGAGCTTGAGTTTGGCCAGTTGCAGGTTGAGTTCGGTGAGGTAGAGGCCCGCGCTCCGTCCCTCCTCCTCCAGGACGGCCAGGTTGTTGGTGCGTTGGAACTCGACCCAACGGTCTTGCACCAGCTTAAGCGCCTTCTCGCGTCGCCCTACTTGGTCGGTCAGGGAGATGACCATATCCTCCATGCTGGAGCGGCGGGTATCGCTCTTGTAGGCGAGGTACTCGGCGATGAGGGCTTGCAGGTACTGCTGGGACTGCGTCGGATCAATGGCGGAGGCTTGCAGTTGGAGGATGGAGGTCTTCAGCGGTTGCACGACCTCGAACTTCACAGGAGGGTCCTCGTCGGGCACCAGGGTGATCCCCACCTTTTCATAGGCGGCCCCCTGGAGGCGGGGGCTCTTAAGCAGTTCGATCTGAGTGCCGAAGTAGTTGGGGGATTCCTCGGGAACCAGACTGTTGGGGTTCGGTTGGACCTCAGCCGAGAGGTAGAGCTGCGCGAAGGACTCGAAGCGGGGAGAGCGGACCGTCTCGTAAACCAACACGGCGCCGAGGGTGAGCACCAGACAGGCCAGCGCCACCCACCAGCGATGGACCAGATAGGTCCAGAACTGGCGTTTGGGCGCCAGCACGGTCACACGATAATTGGCGTCGTGTCCGTTCGCGGCGGGGTGGGGTGGCAAATGCAGGGTTCTCTCTAGCACAAGATCGGATAGTGGGCACATCGTCAACGGGCGCAGACACTCCCATCCGCGCGCCGGCTGACTGCCGCGGGCAAGCTGCCGCCCTTGGTTGTGAGCGTTGGGGTGCTCGCACAACCTTTCTGGCGCCGGCATTCAATCAGCCGGGACACGGGTCCGCGGGCTGGAGTTGGTCGGGCGGCGACCGTAGCGGCCCAGCCAACCCGATGTCAGCGACACGCAATATGGATTGAGGGCGTCGCACGTGGATGGCAGCAACGTCACATTTCTGTCACCACCCAGCCTTGCATCAATAAGCGGTCTTCGGAGGTGCGACGCAGTGTTTCAGGGTGCGCAGAATGATCAGGCAGTCGAGGCTGAACGACCAGTTCTCCAAGTACTTGATGTCGGCCTCGACTCGCTGCTGGATGTCGCGATCAGAGCGTATCTCGCCCCGATACCCATTCACCTGCGCCCAACCGGTGATGCCTGGCCGGATGAACTTGCGGATGAGGTACTTTTGCATCATGCAGGCAAACACATCGTCATGCTGCAACAGGTGTGGCCGAGGCCCCACGACACTCATATCGCCGCGCAACACGTTAATGAACTGCGGGAGTTCATCGATGCTCAGCCGCCGCAGCCAACGCCCCAGCGGGTAGGTTCGTGGATCTCCCTGCACGGCTTGCCGCGCTTCGTCCGCCAGAGTCACGTGCATGCTGCGGTACTTGAGCATGCTGAAGGGACGCCCCATCATGCCCGCGCGCTGTTGCCGGAAGAAAACCGGACCTGGAGACTGGACTCGCTGTACGGCCCACACCAAGGCGGTTACAGGAGGAAGCACCAAGAGTACGACCGGCAGGGCGACCACCAAGTCCATGGCGCGCTTCACAAACCGGCTCACCGGGCTCTCCAGCGGCTCCTCGCGGAGACTCACGAAGTGAACTCCGTCATCTTCGAAGGTCGCGGTTGCATGACCGAAGTAGTCGTCCAGATCTTGAAGAGCCAGCAGGCGAACTGCCCGGTCTTCGCAGAGTTGGGTGACGCGCCGCATCCACTCGCTGCCCAGCGAAAGATCCAGCACCACCAACTGCGTGATTGAGCAGTGCCGGAGGATGTCTCCCAGATCCTCCATGGTGCCTAGCATGGGGAAGGGGGGCTGCCCCGTGCTCGTGCCCGACGTCGACACCAACCCTACCGTCCGCAGCCCAAGGTGGCGCTTCCGTTCCAGCCAAGGCTGCAAGTCTCGCGCCTTGTCCACAGTGCCTACCAACGCGACCCGCTCCTCCCGATCACCCGAGAAGGCCCATTGTCCCAGGAACTTGGGCAGCCAGTAATGCGAGCAGAGGAGGATGACTGACAGCAACGGGACGTAACTCAGGAAGAAGGACCGGGACACGGCGTTATCGTGCGTGATGAACGCTACCATCGTTACGGATGCGATGGCCGACAAACACTGCCTGACACTTTTGCGAGCCGCCTGAATCCAATCCTTGTGGGGACCGCGCGGTTCCGTGCGATCCCCGGCACCCAGGATCACCCCGACCAGCAGAAACTCGTTGTAGAGCAAGTAGCGCTGAATGGTCTGCCGTTCATGGACCTCCTCGCCCAGCCAGATCCAAAGCCAAAGCCAGAACCCGACGCTTACCAGCGTCAGGCGCCAGAGCAGACAGAACGTGCGCAGGCCGGTGTTCCGATGGCTTACCATGGGGCGCTACTGACCGGGCAAGATCACGGTGACTCGCCCGACATACTCTGCCAGTACAGCTCTCCCCTTCTTTCGCTTCTCCTCCTCTTCCTCGGTTCCGGAGTTCTCCTGGGAGGCGGTTGCATCCGCCACCGCTTCCTGCGCGGATTGGGTGGCCGCCTGTCCGGCCGTGCTCGCGGCGGGCGCAGCCGCCTGTGTGCCGCCGGGCGTGGCGGACACGGCCCCGGAAGCGTTGACTGCCGCCGAGATCATGGTCGCGCCGATGCTCTGACCCGCAACGTTCACGCTGCTCACGCCAACAATGGTCCCCGAGACGCTTCCCGCCGCGCTCACGTTGACTGTACTCTGGCCAATCGCAGTGACGTTGACGTTCTGCTGCGCCTGGATGTCGATGGCTCCCTGGGCGATGACCAGCCCGCTGATGTCGCCGTTCGCCTCCAACCGAACCCGATTGCCGATGATTCCGGATCCCACCGCCACGATGTTGCCCCGGTGCACCGTGCCGTCCGGCGTCGTGCTCCCCGCATGCAAGTAGATCTCCGCATCGCGCGAGGTGTTGTCCGCCAAGGCCAGTTGCACGATGCCGCCCACGCCCGCTCGTATGTCGCCTTCGGGGGTCTCGATGCTGATATTGCCCAGCGGAGCCTCCGTCTGGCCGGGGATGACGACGGGGTAGCTGGCGGTCAGAACGCCGCTGCCAGGAATAGTCACTCCCACCGTGCGGTATTCCCCGGTTTCAGGATCGATGTAGGGCTTGTATACCCTGACGAAGCCATTGCCGCCGGCTCCGGCATCCACATATCCGTGCAGCGATGTAATGCGCACGCTACCTCCATCATAGGAGGCGATACGCGATCCATTGACCTCCACGTTGCCGCAGGTCTCGATCGTGATGTTGCCATTCCAGAGCGTGACGATCCCGCGCGGCAGATCACTGCCGGTCAACCGATCCTGCGAGCCGACATTCAGGTTCCCGCAGTTGCGAATCGTGATATCACCGCCGTATTGCGACAGGATCGTGGTTGAAAAGAGGTCCAGGTCGCCTGCAAGCTCCAGATTGATCGCGGCACCCTTGAGTCCTTGCATGGCTGCGATCAACGCGCGGTTTGGTTCACTCTGGTAGCCGCTGGGGCTGATGCCCAGAGAGGCCAGTCCAAGGGAGACGCCCAAGTCCATTGAGGCGGCCCGGATATCCAACGTGCCCGGTCCGCGAATCTCAATTCCCCCTCCTGGCGCGGTGGGCACGTCCTGGCTCTGGGCGTGGAGTTGCGCTATCACCTCGGGTGAAGCGAACATGGCCGCTTCGATGGAGCCGTCCGGACGGAGGACGCGCATGCTCAGCAAGGCGTCGCGCTCCTCGTTGGTCATGCGCCCGGCATAGCCGAGACGGCGGGTAACGGGATTGTAGGTGATCTTCTTGGCGACCACCCGCAACACCGGGTCTGGCGACCAGACGGGGAGTTGATCGAGTTGCGACATGTCAATCGCCCATTCGAAGAGGTTGAGTTGCGGCTCAGCCTCCCCGTCCGCCAGCTTGAGGAAGGTGTAGTAGCTGCGATATCCGATCTGGCCGCCCGCCTGAATCAAAGTGTGGTCACTCACCTTCAAGTTCTGAGCAATGATGCTGGTATTGCTGATGTCCTTGGCCACCGTCATTTCCAGACGCTTGGGCAGGATGAGGGTGAGGTCGGACACCGACCCGTCGACCTGAACCAACACGGGGGTCGGATTGTCCGCGTGGAGCAGGGTTTGCCCGAAATCGTGCGTGGAGAAGCTTGAAGCATTGGCCCATTGCCGCGCATCGCTGTCGGACATCATGATGGTGCGCCCGGTTCCCGGACTGCTGCTCCCCAGATTGCCGCCGGACGTCGTTCGTATTTCCAGGGCTCCCTGCGGTGAAGGGAACAGCACTACGTTTGCCCCCAGTTTCACCCCCTCGTTGCCGGCGGACAGGAAGAGTTGAGGCGGGAAGATCAGGCCCTGGTTTCCGGACGAAGCCCGGGGCAGGCTGCCGCCCGCGAGCACAATTCCCGCATCCGCCACCAAGCGCACCGAGGCCTTGGGGTCGTAATCGAAGAGAAACAGCATCGGATTCGCTTCCGGAGGCGAGCCGGTGCCGTAATAGCGGGAGGCGTTGAACATCCCATTCGGATTCCGGACCTCCTGCAAGAGGATGCGGGTGGCCTTCTCCACGTTCCAACCACCCTTGACGAGACTCAATGCCAGGGGCCGACTCGCGGTGCCGGCGTCGCCGTTGGCGCCAATTACCCCGTTGCCGTTGCGCAGAACGTAATGCCCGCTGACGTTTCCGCCGGCCTTGAGGGTGACATTCCCGGGCTCGGCACCGAAGGCTCCGGTGCCCGCATCTGTGGTGCTCCCGTTGCCGCTCTGCGGCGGGAGAAAAGCTTGAATATTCCCCCCCGCCTGAATGAACACGTCTCCTCCCCGCATGGTGCTGACTCCGCCCAGATCACGGCTTACCTCGTAGCCCAGGATGAACCGCGAAAACTCAAACCCGTTGGGGTTGGTACCGCAATCGACGTTGCCAGCCTCCGCCTCAATCCGGATGCTCCCACCCCCTGCCGTTCGGATTGCACCCGTTGCCACCGTCACGTTCTTGCCTGCGGCGATCTCGATGTCGCCCTCCCCCGTCTCGATGACCGCCGTGCCGGCCAGATTCACACTCCCCACTCCTGCCACCGTCTGACTTCCAGGTGCGCTCTGGCTGCTCTCCGGTGCCGCAGTTGCGCTCGGTTCCGCTCCGGCAACCAAGGATAGTGACCAGTGGTCGCCCGCCAGAAGCTTGGCGCCGGTTTCGAGTTTAAGGTCCTTCCCAGCGCGCAGAGTCAGGGTGTTCCCAGTTTCGTCGCTCTGGGTAACCTCGGCGGGGTTCCAAGCCACGTCCTTCTTCAGGGTGATTCCCCCTTCCGCTTCGAGCCGCATGCTGGCAAAACCGCTGAATGCGCTGTCCTTCCCGATCTGGAGCGTATCCACCAAAGTCTGAGCCCCTGCTGTTCCCACCAGCGCAATGTTCTTGGAGGCAATGGCAAGACTCCCCCCAGCCGACGCCGCTCCTCCTGGCGCTTCGAGGCTGGACTTGATCGTCTTGATCTCCGGCGCAGAAAGGGCAATATTGCCTCCGTGGCCACCCTGGCGTCCACCCGAGGCGTCAATCCTTGACCCTTCGGTGTCGCGCAAGGCCTTGGCACTGCTCACTGAGATCTCGCCTCCCGCGCTGATTCCTTCTTCCCCACCCACCGCTTGAATCAAAGACCCGGTTCCCAGTTCGACGGTGTCGGAGGCCACCAGTTCGATCACCCCGTTCCGCTCCCGGAGCGAGTTGGCACGCACCAAGCCGCCTTGGTTGACCGTCTCGCCTTGCAGCAGAATCCGGCCCGCATCGGCCACCACTTGGCCTTGGTTGTTGACCGCCCCCTGGGGCAGGCGCGCTCGCGCGCTGAGCCCAAGCCCGTTGGGACGGGTGGACACCGTGACCTCCTCCCCTGCCACCAGCCCCACCGTTCCACCCGGTGCCTCCAACCGGCCGTGGTTCTCGATCTGCCGCGCGATCAGGAACAGCGAGCCGCCAGCGTCGGTTTCGATGCGTCCATGGTTGACAATGGGGATCGACGGCGGCGGGCCGCTGAAGGACCAATCCATGCCTGCGCCCACTTGTTGCGGCGCGATCGGGCAGGTGGTGACGATCAACCCGGCGGCCCTCACGAATGCGTTGGGGCCGAAGTAGAAGCCGGACGGGTTGGAGAGGACCACGAGGCCGTTTGCCTGCAAGCTGCCGTAGATCTGCGAGGGGTTGGCGTCGCCAATGCGGTTCCAGACAATGGAGGAGGCCGAAGGCTGCTGGAACCACGTGGATTCTCCCGCTCCGATATTGAAGCTGGCCCAGTTAAGAAACGCCCCGTCGGAGGCCGTGACGCGCAGTTGCGTGCCCTGCTGGGTGGCTTGGGCGGCACCGCTCACCACGGTCATGCCTTCCGGATTGGCCCAACTGTCCGTGCTGGCCAACCAGAGCATCAGCGTTTGCAGCGCGCGTCGCCAACGGACCTCGTGACGGCATCTCCACCGCCACGTGCGAGCGGAAACGGAGGGGCGGACCGAGCCGACTGGCCATGGCCAGGGGCTTGTGTTGTGAGGGAGAGGGTTCTTCACGTATCGGAGCAAGGTTGGAAATGGTGCGGTTCCAAGGCTGGCGTGGCAGCGGGCGTTAGAACTGGCCGCTGACCGCGAAGGTGAAGCGGAGATCCCCCACGCCACGTTGGGCGCTCTCCAACAGCGGAAATCCAAAGGTGATTCTCCCTTCCCAGTGAGTGCCGACGAACAGCGTCGCGCCCAAGCCAGCTCCCCAAAGGGCGGTACTCCCCTGACGCCCCCGCGGATCGATCAGGTAAGTCTGCCCGTAGTCGGTGAATGCGAACGTGCTCACCCCCAGATTCAGCGGGCGGCCGTTGAAGGTCTCGCGACGCCACAAGGTGGGGGCGCGCAGTTCGACTTGCGTGTACCAGCCGTTGTCGCCGTACACATCGCCTTCTTCGTAGCCCCGGACGCTGCCATTGCCTCCGAGCGCGAACTGTTCGAGAGAAACCAAAGGCTGCGTGGCAACCTGACCCTCGACGCCTAAAGCGACCGTCCACTGCTTGTAGATTGGCTGCTCGCGAAGCAGGCGGCCCCGGAACGTCGCGAAGCGCCCGTCCGCGTCTGGAGAGACATAAGAACTGAACTCCTCCGCCTTGGAATACGGCCGCACCGAAGCCACCAGCGACAGCCCTCCACTCGTGCGTCCCCAAGGATCAGAGCCTGCCCCATTCCAGCCCAGGCTGAAAGGGATGTAGACTTGCTGTTGTCGCACCTCGGTTCCGGGAATGACAGTGGGAACCTCCTTCTGCACCACTGCCCCCACCTCGTTGGTATACGTGGTCGTATTGTAGAAGACGTTGGCCGGTTGCGTGATCACGAAATGGTCCTTGAAGTCGAAACCCACGCTCACCGAAGACTGCAGTTTGGGAAAGGCCGCTACGGGAAGCGGAACGCCAAGGCGCAAGCCCAGTTGGTGATCGCGGCTGAGACTCCGCGCAGTCTGCTGCGTCTCGATCTTCTGCAGCGGCACCTCGAGTGTCGTCACCCGCGGACCCGCCTGCAGGGAGTCGGCGGTGGTGCGGGTGGCATACACATTCAACTCCGTTCTTCCGTAGGCTGGTGGCAGGACGTACTGCCGGGTCGTTTCATTGTAGCCAAATCGCACCGGATCGCGCGCGATCTCCTCCTCCATGGAGTCCGGCTCCGAAAGTGGTGCCCGATAGAAGGCGCTGTAGTAGGCAATCTCGGGGACGTCCAGCGGAGTGAGCGGCAACCCCTTGATGTCCTCCCCCTTGGTCCTTTCTGGAGACACTCCATACTGCAGGCCCAAGGCGTGTTCCCGTTGCCACAGGTTGTTGTAGGCCACGTTGGCGGTGGTCCGCAGGTCGGGCGTGCCCGGGGTGTTGTGATTGTTGACCTCTGCCCGGCCATGCAGGGGGAACCGGTCCTTCACCTCGAGCATCAGCGCGCTGGTCCCCGGTTCCGGCCCGGGGCGGACCTCAGGGTAGATTTGGCGGTCGGCATTCGCGTTGGCGCGGTCCAATTCCGCTTGAAACAGCTTCGCGTTCAGCACCTGGTTCGTGCGCAGCCCGGGCAGGGCGCGCATGACGTTATTCGAACTGAAATGGCGCTGGTTCAGCACCTTGATGTCCGCCAGCAACCCCTCGGTTACCTGCATGCGGATCACTCCGTTGGTTATCTGCTGGGGCGGCACGCTCACAACCACGGTGACGTAGCCCCGGTCCAAATACTCGGATTGCAGCGCCGCTTGCGCCTTAGTAACGGTCTCCAGGTCAACTTTCGGACCGGTGAATTGGCTCAAGAGTCTCTCTGCCCGCGCCGTGGAAACCAGCGTGTTGCCGCTCAAGACGTATTGCTTAATTTCGAAGGCGGGCGAGGGTGGTTCGGAGGCCGGGGCTTCCTGACCTGCCGGCGAGGCGGCGGGCGCTTCAGCCCCGACGATTTGGGGACAGTCGGCGGCCCAGGCCGTCAGGCAGGCTATCAGAACAGCCACGGTTCGCCCCTTGTTCCGGGGGCGGTGGTCAGGCCGGGGGCGATGCTGGCGCCACTCCGTCGGGGTCATGCCAAACCGCTTCTTGAACACGTAGTTGAACAGGGCGAGCGAGCCATGCCCGCTCTCGAAGGCGACATCGATGATTTTGTGGTTTCCCTGGGAGAGAAGCTCGCAGGCCCTCTGCAATCGCAACTCCGAGACGTAGGCGCGGAAACTGCAACCGCACAGCTCCCGAAAGAGCCGGCTGGCGTGTCGCTCGCAACACCGCAATTGTTCGGCTACCTGGCTGATCGTGAGGCTGGCCAACTCGGATTCGGGGGCGCGATTCATCAGCTGTTTGAGCCTTGCTTTCGGGTCTTCGCTTTCGGGCTTTGGGCGCTCCGGCGCCAAGCAGGGAGCGGCCAGTTCAGCGAACGCCTGGAGAAATGCGAACCGACGGGCCAGCGCGGTTGCCGGGTCGCCCTGGCGCAGTTGGGACAAGCCGCTGGCGAGGGCGTGGGTCGCCGGCAACAGGGCGAACGGGGCTAACTGACGGGCCGCTTGCGTCTCCAGACATCGGCGTTCCCACCACGTCAACACGCCGCATAGCGAGGATACCCGCACCATCGTCAATCTTAGTAACGCTTCCCCCAAGGTGCTGGCCAGAACGCTGATCGCCGTCCCGGGAGGAGTCACCGACACCATGCCCGGCGCCATTTCCCTCTTAATGCTATGCGTGAGAACATAGGCGATCCCCTCGCACAATTGGAGCGCCACCCAGTGTTCAGTCGGCACGGGCCAGACCGCTCCGGGATAGAGCCTTCGCTCCACAACTGCCAAATGGGCCTGTTCTGTCATCGATCGCGCCTATGGGGTTATCAAGGCCGGGTGGCGTTCACATTTCGGCATCGTCAAGACCGGGTGACGGTCGCCGTCGGCCTGCCTGGCAAACGACCAGGTCGTTCCCGATGCCTCTGCCACCTTCGCGAGGGGGCAGTTTGTGCCGTTAGCGACACACCACCGCAGCTGCCTGCGTTGTGCCCCAACACGGGCTTCAAGAGTTGCCGTCAGAGACCGGCTGATACCGCGCCGATCACTTGATGTCAGGAGGTGGCGATCAAGCGCGTTTACCCTAACTGGGACGACGCGGTCGCGCCCATGCGCATCGGACTTGGCATTTCAGGGTTAGGACACGGTGAGCTTCATATTCATGGTCTTGGCACAGAACGTCCTCCAGCGCCGCTCAGCCATCTCCCATTGAGGTTGTCGATTCCGACACACGTCTGGCAACGTTGCGCCCCGTGTCCCGCGAAGATAGAGCCGGGGCATTTGGGGGGCAGGCTGCGAGTTCGCATACCAAGTGTTACAGACATGTTAAATCGCCCCATTGCGCCGCCAAAGGTCTTGCCCTTCCCCGGGGAGGGAGTGGATTAGTATTTCATGCAGGCCATCGCAAAGCTCTTCGACGATCAGTATGTGGCTCTACTGGAAGCGACTGCCCGCCAGTTGCACCAGCACGCCTGTGGTTTGCACCTGCCCATTGAGGTTGCTGAGACCGCCACCGGAGAGAAGTTGCCAGTCGATGATCGCTTCCTGCTCCTAGCCAAGGAGATCAACCGACGGGTTCACTCGGCGCCGAGAACCGGTTTCCGGCCGGAGATCATCGACGCGCTGCTCAGTGATCTCCGCCGCATCGCCCGGGAGATGGCCAAGTATGAAGCGTTGAGCAACCGAATTGGACCCGCTGTCATGCCGAAAGAGCGGCAGCGGGACTTGGAGTTGATGCGGGAGACCACCTTCCTCGTAGCCGAGATGATCGCGTTGCTGCATGGCATGTCGGACCTGGCCGCTGGCCGCAAGGTGCTCGTGCGCTTCGAATCCTGCCAAGACGCCGCAGCATGTCTTGCCACAGACCGCTTCGCTCTGGTCTCTTCCGGAACCCTCGCATTCCCGGTAGCGGCCGTCCTTTGGGATCTGACACGTACATTGGAGGCTATTGTGAGCCAGTGCGTTGAGACCGGGGACGCCATCTACCACGTCCTGGTTGAGACTCAGTAGACTTGAACCGCCCGGTGCAGCCAACTCGGATGTCGAGGCAAAATGATCGCCCTCCCACCTCGAACTAATTGCCACCCATGCCGGAAGCACCAGGCAAAGCCAACCACCTGATCGGGGTCGATCTCGGTGGCACCAAGATCTTGGGCGGGGTCTTCAGCACTTCGCTCGAACTCAAGGCCACCATCAAGTTCAGCACCAAGGCGCGGCGCGGACCTGAATCGGTCATCGAGCGCACAGCGCGTTGCGTGCGCGATGCGGCGGACGAGGCCGACATTTCCCTCAAAGACATTCGCGCGGTCGGCGTCGGTGTGCCCGGGGCCGTGCGCGGCGGGGACGGACATGTGCTCTTCGCGCCCAATCTCGACTGGCATGATGTCCGGTTCAAGGAGTTGTTGGAAAACGAACTGGGAATGCCGGTATTCGTGGAGAATGACTGCAACGTGGCGGCTTTGGGCGTCTACGTGGTTGAGCTCAAGTCGGCTCCCTCCAGCATGTTGGGCGTCTTCATCGGCACCGGCATCGGTGGGGGGGTGGTGCTGCACGGCGAGTTGTACCCCGGCTTCTCGCATACTGCGGGCGAGATCGGCCACATGGTCATGGACCTCAACGGGCCCAAGTGTGCCTGCGGCAGCAACGGCTGTTTCGAGGCGCTGGCCAGCCGCACTGCCATCTTCCAGCGGCTGAAAGATGCGATCCAGGCAGGAGAGAAGTCCCTGCTGACGGACTTGGTGGACCATCTGGAGGACATGCGGAGCGGGGACCTGCGCAAGGCGCTCCGGCGCGGGGACAAGTTGGTCAGATCCGTCCTGGACGACGCGGCCGTGTGCATTGGCCGAGGCGTGGCCAGTCTGGCGAACGTCCTCAACCCGGAAGTCATCGTCCTGGGGGGTGGCGTGATGGAGGCTCTGAGCGAAGAGATGCTGGGCACGATCATCGATGCCGCCCATCACCATGCCATGGTGGGAGCGCTTGACGGCGTGGAAATTCGTGCCTCGCTGCTGGGGGACAAGGCTGGGATCACCGGGGCAGCGGTGCTGGCCAAGCAGATGTCCAAATAGCCCTCCGGCACCTGCTGTTGTGACGAGTGCGTAACGAACCTCCCGCTCCGGTCGGGGTACTCTAGGATGACGGGATCGGCCGGGGAAAAGCCTGAAATGAACGGGCGAGGCCGATGAAATGGAATCATTCTATGTTCATGCAATCAAATTGGTTGGGCCTGGCAGGCACCCTCGGGATCTTGCTCCTTGTTCAACCGACGGTTCATGCTCGGGGTGACTTGGAAATCCTCTTTGCCTACGGTTCCGAAAAAGAAGAGTGGATCAAGGAAGTCACCGCCAAGTTCAACGCCGCAGGCAGCAAAACGCTTGGCGGTCAGCGGATTGTCGTCCGCCTCCTGGCCACCGGTTCGGGCGAGTGCATGAGCGGCGTGGCCGCCGGCGCGATCAAGGCTCACGTGGTGAGCCCGGCGAGCGCCCTCTTCATCCGGCTGGCCAACGC
>CAYYMW010000140.1:0-15358 GCA_964472515.1 uncultured Verrucomicrobiota bacterium
GGTGGTTGCACCTCCTTGCACCGGCGCGTGCGCGCAGTAGGAGGGCAAAAGCGGCGTCGCGGGCGGCCAGACCGCCCTTGCCGCCGCACTCCACAGGGGTGGTTTGCGGCTGTTTGCGGCTATTTGCAGTTATCGGCGGATGGCATGAGACAAAGGGCAGGGAGGGCTGCCGTGCTCCGGGCTCCGCCGCAGGCGCGCGTGCCCCATCACAATATCCCGAAGGGATCGAAGGCTGGTAGCCGGTGGGAAACGAAGTGCGCCCACCGGTTGAGGGCCAGCCTAATGTGAACCCCGCGCCCCGGCGGGGCGCGGAGATCCGGACAAACGCGAAGGATGACGCGAGATCAGACATGGGCGAGCGCGGATTGGGGTTTGCGGGGTTTGCGGGTGGTTGCACCTCCTTGCACCGGCGCGTGCGCGCAGTAGGAGGGCAAAAGCGGCCTCGCGAGCGGCCCACGCCGCCCTTGCCACCGCAGTCCATAGGGGTGGTTTGCGGATATTTGCGGGGATTTGCACCTGCGGTGAGCGCACCTGCGGTGGGCGATATTGCGGCAGGCGGGGACGATAGGCGGCGAGGTTCCGGTTGAATGGAATGGTCTCCGAGCCCGTGGTGGTTGATGCCGAATCGGTGACCCTCACCCGCCCTGCGGGCACCCTCTCCCATCGGATGGGAGAGGGAGGATTCATCAGGGGCCACGGTACCCTGGGCGTCCGGCCCGCTTCGGGTGCCCGCCTGCGGCGGGCGGGATGGCGGGCCTTTGCCCAGGGCTATCCTATGACGCGCCTTCAGCGCTATTGGGGTGCTGCGCAAGGCGATATTGCGGCGGACGGTGCTGCGCACGGCGGTCGTGCGGACGAGGGGGAAAGGCGTTGTGGATCCACCGGAATCGATGCCGAGCGGGGAACAACGCCCTGCGGGCAGTCAGGCTGAGCTTTGAGGATTCAGCTTCCATGGCACCAGCGTAGGTACGGGAAGCCGGCGGCGGGAGGTGTCCGTGGACTCGGTGGACGCCATTGGCGCATGCCTGCGCAGCCTGTGCGTGAGCGGGGTCGCTGCACCAAGCCCATCGGGCTTGATGATTTGAGCTCCATGGTCGCCGCGTCCGCGCGGTTACCATGGATTCGCCCATCCGCCACTGGTCCAACCCCACACGGGGTCGCGGCCCCGGCCGCCCTACAACGACCACCCCTTGCGGTAGTGGTGCTGGATGTACTGTTCCGCTTCCTTGACGCCCTCGGCGCGGAGCTTGGCCGCGTTCCAGACGAGCTTGCGGTTCACGCGGTAGGCCACGTTGCCCAATTGGGCGGCTTCGCTCAAGGGGCCGGAGTAGTCGAAGTTGCAGGTCGTGGTGCCCTCGCCGCGGCAGGCCAGCAGCCATTCGCGGTGATGCCCCACGGAATCCAGGATGCTGGGGGGCGGCGCCTGGAAGCCGGTGAACTTCTCCTCGGGCAGCAGTTGGCGGCGGGTGTAATCCGCCAGCAGGTTGCCCTTCTCGCCCACAAAGAGCACGCCGCTCTTGAAATACTGCGCCTGTTCGGCGGTCAGCAGCGCGGGTTGCTTGCCGCCGTGGTACCAGGTCAGCGTCACCGCCGGCCACGGGGTGGCCGAGCCGGTGCGTGGCCGGCTGGGGTGCTCGTAGCGCACGATGGCCCACGGGGGCGGCGAGTCCGGGTGGACCGGCGGGCCGTCCACCGGCTCCACGCTGGTGGGGTACTTGAGCTCCATGGCCCAGAAGGGCAGATCCATGAAGTGGCAGCCGAAGTCGGCCAGCGTGCCGCCGCCGAAGGCCCACCAATTGCGCCAGGCGAACGGGGCGTAATCGGGGTGGTAGGGCACGGGCTCCACCGGCCCGAGCCAGAGGTCCCAATCGAGACCGGCGGGCACAGGAGGGCGGGTGGTCGGCTTGTTCTTGCCGCCATAGACCGCCCCGGCCCAGACGTGCACCTCGCGGATCGCCCCGATGGCGTCGGCCCGCACCAACTCCACCACGCGGCGGTAGTTCTTTTCGGCGTGGATCTGGGTGCCCAGTTGCGTCGCGCGCTTGTGTTTGCGGGCCAACTCGGTGATGCGCCGCACTTCGGAGACCGTGCGCGCCAGCGGCTTCTCGCAATACACGTGCAGACCGCGCTTGAGGGCGGCGCAGGCCGCCACGGCGTGCGTATGGTCAGGCGTGCTCACGACCACGGCGTCCAGGTCCTTCTGCTCGAGCATCCGGCGGAAATCGTTGTACGTCTTGGCCAGCGGATGGCGCTTGGCGGCATCGGCGAGGAAATTGGCGTCTACGTCGCACAGCGCGGCGACATTGGCGAGCTGGGTTTCCCTGGCCACCTCGGCGAGGTTGGTCCCGGCGCCGTTGGCCACCCCCACAAAACCGACATTCAGCTTGCTGTTGGCGGCGGCGCGGGCCACCGAGGCGTAGTGGGGCGCGAGGCCCAGCGCGGTGGAAGCCAGGCCGAGGGTCCACAAAAACCGGCGGCGCGAATGCATGTCTGTCATGGCTCCATGTCAGCCCCGCCGCCGCACGGTGTCCAGCGAAAAGGTAACCCTGCATTGGGCAGGGGACCCATGCGAGGCACGGCGTTCCCGCTGCACCGGGCCGGCCACCTCCCGTCGCTTGCGGGTTCGTCAGGCTGGCCTATATTAGCCGTTGAATCAGCTAAGCAACCGTAGCCATTCTGCATGCACCGTTGAGCGTCAGGCCACTCGTTTCCCATGAGCCCGATCCCCGATCCATTTCGCGAGGCCCGCCAGCGGGAAGGTGTGCTGGCATGCCCTTTCCAGGGCGAGACGATCCCCATGTTGCTGCGGCACGCGGATGTGCGCGAGGCGGCGAAGGACTGGCGCACGTTCAGCTCGGACGCCCCCTTTCGCGTGCCCATTCCCTCCGAGGAGGCGGTGCGGACGATGCGGCAGTTGCCCATCGAGACGAATCCGCCGGAACACACGGAGTACCGCGCCATCGTGGAGCCATTCTTCCAGCGGGCCAAGCAGCCGGAGGTGATCGCGCGGGTGGAGGCCCTGATCGCGGAGAAGCTCTCCGAGGCGCTTGGACGCGAATCCGTCGAGATCGTGAACGACTTTGCCCTGCCCGTGCAGTCGCGCGCGCTCACCTACCTGCTGAACGTGCCGGAAACGGAGGCGGACACGTGGATCGGCTGGGGCATCCACGTCTTCAAGGCGACCACCGGCGGCTTCAAGAAGGGCAATGTGCTGGAGGAGTACCTGCACGCGCAGTTCGACCGCGCGACGGTGCATCCGGGGGACGATTTCTTTAGCGCACTGACCCAGGCCACCTACCAGGGCCGGGCACTCACCCGCGAGGAGATGATGGGATTTGGCAACCTCACCTTCGCCGGGGGACGCGACACTATCATCCACAGCATCTCTTCCATCATCGCCTACTGCGGCCGGCATCCGGAGGCCCTGAAGTACCTGCGGCAGGACCCGAAGCGGATCGTCCACGCCGGCGAGGAGTTCTTCCGCGTGTTCATGCCGCTGACACACATTGGCCGCGTCTGCCCGGTGGAGACCGAGGTGCGCGGCGTGCCGGTCAAGGCGGGCGGGCGGGTTTCCCTTGGCTGGGCCCCGGCGAATCTGGATGAAACAGTCTTCGACGCGCCGACGGAAGTCCGCCTGGACCGCAAGCCCAACCCGCACCTGTCGTTCGGCTTCGGCGCGCACCTCTGCCTCGGCGCGGCCCACGCGCGCCTGATCGTCCGCAGCCTGCTGCTGGCGTTGACCCAACGCGTGGCGGGCATCACCGTGCTTGAGGCCAGGGAACACGTCGAACACGAAGCCCGCTACGACCGTCCGAACGGGTTTGAAGCGTTGAAAGTGAGGCTGGCCGCGCGCTGAAATAATAGCACTGGCCCATATCTTCCACCCCGCATCAACTGAACATCGCCCCCATGCCTGCCGCGCCAGCCATTCCCGTCAATGACTACAGCCTGACTGGCAGGAATGCCGCGCTGGCCGTTGAGAAGGGGTTGGCCGAAGCCAGTTGGTATGCCTCCCCCGTGCCCGAGGCGACCATGCGTGAACTGCTCACCCGCCGCGATGGGCCGGCAGTGCGCGACACGTTGCTGTGGTTCGCGTTGATCCTCGGCTCCGGTTGGGCGGGCCTGAAGCTCTGGCAGGCAGGCAGCGCTTGGGCCGTTCTACCCTTCATGATTTACGGCGTGCTATATGCCTCCACTTCGGACTCGCGCTGGCACGAGTCCAGTCACGGAACGGCCTTCAAGACGGACTGGTTAAACAACGCGCTTTACGAAATTGCGTCCTTCATGGTCATGCGCGAAGCCACCGTCTGGCGTTGGAGTCACACGCGCCATCACAGCGACACGATTGTCGTGGGACGCGATCCGGAGATTGCGGTTCCCCGCCCACCGAGCCTCGTCAATCTCCTGCTCAGCTTCTTTGCGCTCCCGGTCATTCCCAGGTATTTCCGCGCTGTGGCGCTTCATGCCGTGGGCCGAATGCGGCCGGAAGAAACGACGTTCATCCCGGAATCCGAGTACGGCAAGGTGTTCCTGCGCGCCCGGATCTATCTGCTCATTTACGCGGGGGTGCTCGCTCTGGCCGTCTGGCAACGGAGCCTGCTGCCCCTCATGTTCATCGGCCTGCCGACCCTCTACGGCTCTTGGCTGATGCCGGTCTACGGCTACACGCAACACGCCGGCCTGGCCGAGAATGTGTTGGACCACCGGCTGAACTGCCGGACGGTCTACCTGAATTGCGTCCACCGGTTCCTCTACTGGAACATGAATTACCACATCGAGCACCACATGTTCCCGCTGGTGCCGTACCATCAACTGCCCAGGCTGCACGAGGTCGTGAAGCCCGACATGCCCGCGCCGTACCGTGGGTTGTGGCAGGCCTGGCGCGAGATCATCCCCGCCGTCCTGCGCCAGCGGAAGGACCCGGCCTACTTCGTCGAGCGCACCGTCCCCGCGCCCAAGAGGGGCGCGCTGGCCGTGGCCACCTACCGCACCCTCACGGCCAAGGGCAGGGCGGTGGAGGGCTGGATCGAACTCGGCGCGAGCGCCTTCCTCAAACCGGGGGAGGTCCTCCGCTTCGATCACGAGCAGAAGACTTACGCGGTTTACCGCCTGGCGGACGGTTCGCTCCACGCCACCGATGGCATTTGCACCCATGGCAACGCGCATCTCGCCGGCGGCCTCGTCAAGGGCCGGCTCATCGAGTGCCCCAAGCACAACGGGCGGTTCAACATCCTGGACGGCTCGCCGCAACGCCGGCCCGTGTGCGTAGCGCTCAAGACCTACCGGGTCCGCGAACATGACGGGAAGATCTTCCTCCAACTGGCCGCCGGTGGGGCGGGGAACGAGGACGGATCAACGGAGCCCTCCGCCTCCGCTCAATAGACGCTTTGCTGAACTGCCACATGAAACTCACCCTTGTCCGTCATCTCTGGGGCGTGGATCACACGCACGGCCTGAACCACTACCTGCCACGCTGGCGCGAGGCCGGCTACGAAGTGATCGAATCGGCCTTCCACTTCTCCCCCAACCGCGACGCGCTCCTGGCCTTCCTCAAGCACAGCGGCTGGCGCTGGATTCCGCAGGTCTTCAGCCGCGACTTCACCCCCGGCGGCACCGTGCGCGAGCATCTCGATTCGCTGCGACGTCAGATCGAGGATTGCCTGCCGCACGATCCGCTCTTCATCAACGCCCACAGCGGCTCCGACACCTGGAGCCTGACCGAGGCGGAGGATTTCTACGGTGCCTTGCTCGAGCTGGAACGCCGGCTCGGCCTCACCCTCGCCCACGAAACCCACCGCCTGCGCTGTTTCGGAAATCCCTGGACCACGCGGGCCATCCTCGAACGCTTTCCGGATCTCAAGCTGACTTGCGATTTCAGCCACTGGGTCTGCGTGGCGGAGCGTCTGCTGGAAGACTGCGGCCCCATCATCGAACTGGCCGCGCGCCATGGGCATCATCTCCACGCCCGCGTCGGCTACGAGGAGGGGCCGCAGGTCTCCGATCCCCGCGCGCCGGAATGGGCTCGCCACCTCGCCGCCCACGAAAACTGGTGGGACATCTTCTGGGCTTCGCAGCAACAGCGCGGTCTGACGGTCAGCACCCTCACCCCCGAGTTTGGTCCGGTGCCGTACCTGCACACCCTGCCCTACACGCAGACGCCCGTGGCGGACCTCGCCGACATCTGCGACTGGCAGGCCCGCCGGCAAGCCACCCGTTTCGCCGAGCGGATCGGGAACGGTCGTAGCTGGACTCTTCCGTCGCCGCCGAAGTAGGCCGGCGTTGGGTTTCCAGCGACGGCCCGTCGCCAGCGGCGCGCAAGGATTCCGCCCAACTGCGCCTGCGGGCAGCGGGCGGGGCAGCCCCCCTCGGTCAGGGCTGCCAACCGACGCGGTGGTAGGCGGCCGGTGAATTCGGCGTGGCGACTTGACGTGAAGGCCAGTCATGGCGAACTCCACCGGAAGGCCCTCTGGTTCCAAGCTTACCGTCGGTTTGACAAGCCCGCCAAACGGGTAGAGGTTGGCCTATGAAGCTCAATGCCATTTCGGCTTTTGCAGCCGCGTGTTGCATGGGTGCGACCCAGCCGGTGCTGGGTGTTTCAATCACGTTCGACGTCCTCGGCAGAGTCAATCGTATCGCCGATCCGGGCGGCGTAACCGGAGTGGCGGCGGGCGATCCGTTCTCCGGCAGCCTCACTTACGATCTGGCGACACCGGACTACACTCCTGACCCCCGGCTGGGGGATTACATCCATCTGGCTCCCTTGGGCGCGAACGGGGTGGTGTTGTCGGTGGGCCAGATGAGCGTGGCGACCGACCCGACGCGCAATTGGGTTGTGGAAGTCGGCCATGATCCAGGCGCGGGGGTCGAGGTGCTCAACGCTGGCTCATCATACACCCCGGGGATCAGCGTGGGCAGCGATCACGTTGACTTCCCGACCTACTCGTTCGTCCTGTACCGCACCAGCCCGCCGTGGGTCCTGACAGACGACCGCCTGCCGGAGAACTTCACAGCCGCTGACTTCCCCGATCATCCCGTGGTCATGTTGGCAGGATGGAAACAGAACTCGCCCTTCACAGTCTGGTTCGCTCCGGAGTCCATTGCGAAACGGATCGCACCTGTCCCCGAAGCCGGTTCTGGGCTGGCTATGCTGGGAGCCACGGCGCTGGCAATGATCTGGCTCAAGGGGAGATGTCGCGCTGATCCGTAAAGCAATGCCCGGGATGGAAACCCGCGATGCAGCCCGACTCGATGCCGGGTCGCTGAGGATGCTACGCTGCTGCATCGCGGTGGCGCCCACACCGTCCGCAGCCTGCATCGTTTGGCTCAGGGCAGCCAAACGACGCGGTAGTAGGCGGTGCGCGGATTTGGGGTGTCGCCCAAGGGGATGGGCACTTCGGCCGCATCCGGCGTGACCGTTCGCAAATCGCTCCAGGTGGCGAGGTCGGCGGAGGTCTGGACGGTGTAGCGTTGCCCCGTCAGGCCGGTCAGCAACAGCGTGCCGGGCGGCGCGCTGGCGCCGCGATCCCAGCGGAGCGAAGGCAGCAAAGCCGCTTGATAGCGCTCAAAGCGGCCGAGCAGTTCGCCGTCGCCCAGGTTCGGGTTGCCCCCGGCAGGAAGCAGTGCCTGCAATTGGCCGGCCGTGGCCCGGTAGTCTTCCAGCGCCAGCCCGGCGTTGAGGAGCAGCAAGGCGTTCTGGTGGTCGTCGACGTCAGTGCCGTCAGGGCGGAGCTGCCGGGCCTGGAGTGCATGGCCGCGGGCAGCCTCGTACTGGCCGCTGACGAATTCTTGAAAGGCCACGCGCTGCAGGTGCCGCGCCTGTTGGACGTCGTTGGTGGGGGCGGTGACCTCGAAGTTGAAGTAGTTGAAGGTCTGGTTGTGGTCCTGGTCCATCGTGGCCTCGTCCACGAAGCGATAGCCATAATACCACATGACGAGCTGGTATTCGCCGGGCTCCAAATTCAGGGCCGAAGGCGGGACGAGGAACTCGCGCGAACGGGCGGTGGCTTTCCAGCCCAGGGCCGCAGGGTCGAACACCAGCGGGCGCAAGGTGGCGGTCCACTGGGCGTTGGTGAACACCGGCTGGGACTTGCCGTCGCCGTCGTAGCGATAGAGATAGAGTTCGATGCCCTCCTGCCAGTTGGTGGCCACCACGGGCTGCGGCACGGGCGGGTCGTTGGTGATGCCCAATCTGGCCAGGCGCGCGGCTTGCTCCACCTGGGGGAAGGACATCCGCACCTGCACGCGCAGCGGGTCGCCCGCGAAGGGATCGTCCCACAGCAGGGTGGTGGCGAGCTTGAGGGCGGGCAGATTGGTGGAGGGCTGCACGATGGCCGCCGCGGGCATGGCGACGCCAGATGACGAGACCGACTGGAGGCCGGCGCGCCGACCCCGGTCGCTCGATGTGTGGACCTCATCTCGGGCAGACGCCGGCGCGGCGGCGGCCGTCTGGCGATCCGTCACCTTGATCTGGCGCCAACAGGAGACGCCGCCCACGGTCCCGACCGCGCTATCGCAGAAAGTGCTCGGCCAGGGTTGCCGGGCCTTGAACTCGAAGCGGTCGTTCGGGTCGCGGGGGTATTCGGCCACCCCCATGTACCGGATGAGACACTCCTTGGGGCCGCCGGAATTGGGTGGGGCGAGGTCGGCGATGCTGATGCCGTGGCCCAGTTCGTGGGTCACGGTTGCCGCCAACTCGCGCCAGATGCGTTTCGAGTGTTCGGTCGGATGGTCCGCGATGTACTTGTCGACGGCCGCCGTGATGTCCTTCGCCATTTGGTCTTTGGCCGGGCCGGCGGCGAGGGCGTCCCACCCGGTCCACGCGGCGGAAAGACCCCGGGTGTGATACTCGACCAACTGGTGGATGTACTCGTTGTGGTAGAAGGGGTAGATGGTCACCAACTGGCGGCCGCCGGGACTGACTCCTTTCCAGGTGAGATCCTTCCAGGTCACGCCGAACGTCTCGCGCAAATCGTCCACGTAGTTCGACCCAAACAGCTTGGAGTAAACCGCGTTGAACGAGGCGGGCACTGCCGGGTTGTCGGCGCACTCGAACTTGACGTCCAGCGCATGCTGGTCGGTGGCGTGGCTGTCCTTCGAGTAGTTGAAGTTGACCATGCGCTTGCCCGAGCCGGCGGCCCCACTGCCGGTCCAGCTCTCGGCATCCACAAACCGAATGCGGCACTGCGAGGCGGCTTCGATGTTCGAGCCGGAATCGGCATCCCGGATGGTCTCCTGCACCCAGCCATCGGGATCGTGGATAAAGACATGCTTCCAATTCGGGTCGAGCCGTTCGTGGACGTCCTGAAAGATGAAGCCCCGGTACTTCTCGTAGAGCGAAATGCCATCGCCCGGCTCCTTTTGGTCCTTGGGCTCGGGCGATTTGTCCCAGTCCGCCGGCAGGCCCGAGGCGAGCTCGTTATCCTCCTGCCATTGGTCGGCGACATGGTTGTCGTCCTTGTCCTCGGGGATGGTCAGGTAGAGTTCGCCGGGAGAGTCCTCGACATAGGCCTGGAGGTTGACGCCGCTGGCGGTCTTGGCGCGGACGCGGAGCTTGCCGTAGGCGCCGTAGTCGTAGCATTCGAGGGTGATGGACAGTTCGCTGGTGGAGTCTTGGGAGGAGCCCTCGAGGTCATTGTCGGCGTAGAACGCGTCGGTGGTCACCAGGCGCAGGTCGTTTTCCTTGTCGGCGTCCTTGAGGGGGTGGTTCATGCAGAGGCCCGGCTCTTTGGAACTTTCGAGTTCAACCTCCCAAGTGGCCGTCATCTCGGTGGTGGGCACCTTCTCGCCTTTGCGGCGCAATTGGACCTGCACGTCCAGGGTGCTGCCCGGGGTGTTTTCGTCGTTGCCGGCCATGGGGATCCACTCTTTGGGGATGGGGAGGATCACGGCCTCCCAATCGCCCGGGTTATAGGAGACGGTGAAGCTGGCGGTGAAGGTGCTGATGCACGGCCCGCTCGCCGACGACCAGTTGGTGCTGAACGATACGTTGAAGGGCTGGCCGTTGGTGGGGATCGGGAAACGGAACTTGTCCGGCAGGGGCGGGGTGTTGGTGTCGAGATTGGCCCAACAGTTGGCGGCGGCGTAGATCGCCATGAAGCCGCAAACCAAGCACTCGCCCGAACTCTCCGAAACCGGCGTGGCCACGCGCACCTCGGCGAATCCCTCTTCGAGATCCAGCTCCGTCAAGGTGATGTACCCCCCTTCGGGATCGGCGCCTTTGACGGCGTTTGCCGACCCCGACTCGCCATTCGAACAGCCGGCGGAGACACTGCCTGAAACCGTGGCCGTGCTGCTGTCGCTGACCTTGGTCCACCCTCCGTCCTCTGGTTCGTAGCGCGCTTCGCCGTTGACCGAGGCGGTTTCGTGATAGGCGTAATCGCACCGATAGGGCTTGCCATCGCCATCCTTGTCGTTGAGGACATACGTGTTCTCGGAGGTCCACGTGGCTTTGGCCCCCACCACGATCCCCGCCTTCGAAGGCGGCGGATTGCCGGCTTGGGCGAGCGACAACGCGGCCAGGCAGAGGAAGGCAACGACACCGCACCCTCGTCCAACGGAAAAAAGTAGTGGCTTCATCATTGTTCTGCTGGCGGCAAGCATGCGGGAAGCCCGCCGCCCCTGGCAAGCCGTTGTCGCGGGCCGTCCGGCGCCCCACGCCGTTCAGGCTGGCCAACCACGCCCGCCCCGCTATCCTAACCGGATGAACGCACACTCCAGTTGGTCCCTGTTCGGTCTGGCCATCCTGCTCGCGGTCGCTCCGGCGGCGCCGGCCGCCGAAATCGAGCCGGGTTTCGAGCCGCTCTTCGATGGCCGGAGCCTCAAAGGCTGGCATGTCAGCGCCAAGACCGGCCACAGCGCCGCCAGCAAGCACCAGACCGGCGGCAAGTGGGAGGTTGTCGATGGCGCGATCACCGGCTCGCAGGACCTCCCCGGCAACGGTGGCATTATCATCACTGACGAGCAGTTCGGCGACTTCGAGGTTGTCGTCGAGATGAACAACGACTTCGGCCCGGACAGCGGCCTCTTCCTGCGCAGCACCGAGGACGGCAAGGCGTACCAGGCCATGATCGACTATCACGAGGGCGGCAACCTCATGGGCCTCTATGGCGAGGGGCTCGACGCCAAGCCCTCGCTCCTCAACTTCCGATTCCTCTCCACGCCCGACGCGATCAAGTCGGTGGACGCTCCCACCCCGCTGCCCGTGCTGGTGCCGGACTGGCCCAAGTTCTGGCGCCACGGCCAATGGAACGTCCTGCGCGCCCGGATCGTCAACGATCCGCCCACCATCACCACCTGGATCAACGGCGTGAAGTTCATGGAGTGGACCGAGACGCAGAAACGCCACCCGGCCAAGGGCGGCATTGCCCTGCAAGTCCACGGCGGCGGCGACTTGACGAAACAATTCGTCCGCTACCGGGGCATCCGGATCAAGCGTCTGCCATCCACCGTGAAGTAGCGGAGCGGCGGCGGGCCGCGCGACGCGTGACACCATGCAACCACCTCGCTCCCTCACAGCCTTGAGAGCCACCTTGACGCTGGACGCCAGAAGCCGCATCTGAACGTCCACATGACACGGCACGCGTTCACCCGTAGTCTCGCCTGCCTCTGCTTGGCGCTCCTGACCGGCCAGGCGGCGGAGCCGTGGGATTTTCCGGCGGACTTTCAATTTGGCGTCGTTCATGACGGCCGGCTGGCGAAGGTCCTCGAACGCGTGCGGCAGGAGCACCACCTGCCGGCCCTGGCGGCGGTGTCGATAACCTCCACCGGGATGGTGGAACTGGCCGCCACCGGCGTGCGGGCCATGGGCTTCCGGGAACGGGTGACCACCAACGACCAGTGGCACCTGGGCTCCATCACCAAGCCCATGACCGCGACCGTCGCCGCCCGCCTGGTGGAAAAAGGCCGCATCACGTGGGAGACCACCATTGCCCAGGCGGTGCCTGAGTTGGCGGGCACCATGCGCAGTGAGTATCGGCAGGTCACGCTGGACCAACTGCTGCGGCACGAGAGCGGCCTGCCGCGGGATGTGCCCATGGAGGCGCAGCAATCCGAAACCGCCCGGCGGCGGCTGTCCGAGGGCATGCCCGACTATTTTCTGCAGGATTACGATGCGAAGCTCTCGGTGCTCGACAACCGGCTCAAGGCGGCTGCGGCGGTGCTGGCCCTGCCGCCCATGGGTCCCCGTGGAAAAAGCGACTATTCCAACGCCGGGGTGATGATTGCCGGGCTGATGCTGGAGAAGGCCGCGCGGAAAAGCTTCGAGAAGCTCTTCGAGGAAGAGTTGCTCGTTCCGCTGGGCATGAGCGCGACGGGCTTTGGGCCGCCGGGAGTTCCCGGCAGGCGCGAGCAGCCATGGGGACACTGGCAGCAGGGTGACTCCCCCGGGGCCGTCCTGCATCCGCTCGATCCCGGCGATCGCTTTGCCGACAATCCCCCCTCGGTGAATCCGGCCGGCGTGCTCCATGCCTCCCTGCAGGATGTCGCCCGCTTCGCCAGCGCGCATCTGTCCGGCGAACTGGGCCGGCCCGGGCTGCTCTCGGTCAAGAGCTTCCGCCGGCTCCACACGCCCATGGCGGATGCCTGGGGGATGGACTGGATGGTCTCGACCCGGGATTGGGCCAAGGGGCGGTGGCTCTACCACTCCGGCTCCAACGGCCGCTGGTTTGCCTGCCTGACGCTGGCGCCGGACGTCGATTTTGCGGTGTTCGCCGCCTGCAACGCGGCCGGAGACGACGGCGAGCGCGCCTGCGACCAAGCCGCCTGGACCTTGATCCAACGCTACCCCCGGACCAAGACGGGCGAACGGTAGGAGGGCCTCACTTCGCCCCGAAGCCCAGGTCCTCGCCCGGGTGGAGGGCCACGCCGATCTGTTCGCTGCCGCCGTGGCGGCCGTTGTACCAGAGCAGCCACTGGACGCCGTCGAAGATCGCGTAGGGCTTGTAGCAGGCGTCGTGGTCCCACTGGTTCTCGCCCGGCCAGATAATGGGGTTGGCGGGGTGGCGCTGCCAGCCGGTGATGCCGTCGCGCGAGCGGGCGAGGCCGATCTGGGCGTGCGGCTCATCGCGGAACCCGATGTAAAACATGACATGCCAATCGCCCTGACGAAGCACCTGGCAGGCGGTGACCTTGTGCTTCTCCCAGTCGCTGTGCGGGTCGGCGACGAGGATGGGGTTGGCGGCGTGCCTGGTCCAGCGCAGGCCGTCGGGACTGGTGGCGTACCCGATGGCGTTGGGCTCGTTCTGTTCGCCGCCGGAGTACCACATGCGGAATTGTCGGGTAGCCTCATCCCACAACACATGCGGGCACATCACCGCCACCCCTTCCCACGACTGCTCCGGCGACAAGACGGGCCGGTCGCTCATGCGTTTCCAAGTGACGCCGTCCGGGCTCGTGGCGTAGCCGATCCACGAGCGGTCGTGCGCCTGGCCGGTGTACCAGAGATGATAACCGTCGGCGCGGTGGACCACGCCGGGCCGGTTGATGTCGTCCTCCCAGCCGGTCTCCTTGCGCGGGCCGAGCACGATCTTGAGCGGGCCCTCCCAGTGGAGGCCGTCGGCGCTCTCCACCAACGCCAGGCTTTGCCGGGGCCGCCACGAGAGCCACATGCGGTAACGATCGTTTTCGCGGAGCACGGCAATGTCGAAACAGGTGCCGTTCGTGCCGCCGATGACCGGGTTCCCGCCAAACTTGGTCCACCCGGCCGAGGTGGACGCGGCGGGCTGGCTCGCTGCGGCGGACGCGAGCGTTGCCGTCACACGGCGCAGGGAAGGGGAGGCGGCCAACTCTTTGCCATCGGCGAAGACGCGCAGTCCCTGGCCCCGGCCGTAGCGGGCCCCGGTCTTGTCCCACAGAATGGTAAGCCAATGACCGTGGTAGCGGACCTGGTCGAGGCAGAAGTAGTCCCACGCCTCGGGCGCCAGGGGATTGACCTCGACGGTGTCGTCACCTCGCGCACGCAGGCCAACGAGGCCGCTGATAACGAGGTCGCAGAACGTCGAGTGGTTGTAGTCCTTCCCGCGTTCGGGAATCTGCCGACCCCGTTGAACGAGGAGCGTGCGGGCGATCCAGTCGCCGGTGAAGGGATTCAGGTTCTCGTCGATCCATGGGGTGACCCGGCCGTCCGGATGCTTGAGTTGGTGGCTCAGCGCGTAGTTCCGCAGCACGGTGAGGTAGTCCGCGCGGGTCAGCCCGGCCGGCTCGGGGCCGTTGAGGAGGTTCGCCAGCCCCACCAGCGTGACTGCCGTCGAGTACGGCCAACTGGGGCCGTTCCACTGGCACTCGTGCCCCGCGTACGCCACCTTGAAACCGGGATGGCGCTGCTCCGTGGTGGTCGGCCCGAAGGGGGCGAAAAAGCCCTGGGGGTCCATCAGTTGCTTCCAAGCCACGGCGAAGCGCGGGTCCGGCAGGTTGAAGTACCAGGGCGTGAGGCCATGGAGTTCGCGCACGTCGGCGAGGGAGGTGTTGGTCCCGCGCGGCAAGACCTTGAAGAACTGCGCCCGTTCGTCCCAGAGCTTCTCCTGCACCAGCGCCTTGAGGCGCGCGGCCTCGCCGCGGAAGCGCTCCGCGACGTCTTTCCGGCCTGCCAGGTCGGCGATGGTCGCGACGGCCCGCGCCTCGCCGAACATGTAGCTGTTGATCGTGGCGCGGTAACCGCTGCCGGCCACGGACACCTCCATGCCGTCCTCGCCGTCGTTCTGCCAGAAGAGACCCGTCGCGTCGCGCCGCTCGCGTTCCCAGCCCGCGAAATTCGCCACCAGGTCGGGGAGCAGGTTCGTCAGCAGGGGCGCGTTCGGGTGCACCGCATGATGCGCCAGCAACGCGTTGGCCGCCCAGAAGCTGTAGCGCCGCGGCTCGCCCCCCTTGCGAAACCAGAAGGTGGCGTAGTCCTCGAGATACTGCGGATCGGCGAGCCACCGGCCCTCGTAGAGGTGATGGCCCGCCGCGCAAGGGATGGTATTGTGCTTGCCCGCCCACGGGACGTTGGGGAGGAACTCGGTGATCACGAACCCGTCCGGAGTCTGGCGGAGGTGCTTGCGAAAGGTCCACCAGCGGAAGTAATAGGTGCGCTCGAGGGCCGCGTCCGGGCATTCGAACAGGGGCACGTTGTGCCGCATCCAGTCCCAGGCGCCGGCGTTCGGCACGAACTGGCGGTACAACTCCTCATCGCCCTGGTTGAAGCCCTCCGCGTAGTGGCGAAACGCCTCCGCTTTGAGCGCGAGCGGCTCCGGAGCGGGCCCTGCCGCCCAAGCCGGGGACACGACCGCCAAAGCCGCGAAGAGACACCTGAGCTTCATGGGGCGGAGTTTACGGCACGGCCTCGCCGAAAAGCCAGTGCCTTGCTGCAGGCCTGCTACGCCTC
>CAYYMW010000141.1:0-15346 GCA_964472515.1 uncultured Verrucomicrobiota bacterium
GGATTTCCGCATCGGCTCCAAGCTCTTCGATCAACGGCTGGCTTTCTCGCTCCACACGCCCATGTCCCGGGCGGACGTCCGCAAAGCCGCTGAGCGCGAATATCGCCGCGTGCGGGACGAGATGTTCGATGTCTCGCGCGAGATCTACCGGAAGCAGTACCCGATGACGCAGTTCGAGTCCAAGCCAAGCGAGGCTTTCCGGCAGGCGGTCATCCGTGCCGCCATCGAAGTGGCCTGTCAGCAGCTCCCCAAGCAGGAGGAGTTGGACAAGGTCGCCCGCCAACAGTTGGACCAGGCCACGGCGTTCGTCCGCTCGCATCAACTGGTCACCCTGCCTCCCGATCCCGTCGAGGTCATCCTGATGCCTGAATTCCAGCGCGGCGTCGCCTTTGCGTACTGCGATTCCCCCGGTGCCCTCGACGCGGGACAGAAGACCTTCTACGCGGTCTCCCCCACCCCGGCGGACTGGACCCCCGAGCAGGTCCGCTCCTTCCTGCGCGAGTACAACCTTTACTCGATGCAGGACCTCACCATGCACGAGGCCATGCCGGGACACTACCTGCAGATCGCCCACGCGAATCGCTACCCCTCACGCCTCCGCGCGGTGCTCGCCTCGGGCACCTTCATCGAGGGTTGGGCCGTCTACGCCGAGCAAATGATGGTCAAGGAGGGCTACCTCGAACGCGATCCCCTGCTGCGCCTGATCAACTTGAAATGGTATCTGCGCGCCGTGGGCAACGCGATCCTCGATCAACGCATCCACTGCGAGGGCATGACCCGGGACGAGGCCATGCGGTTCATGGTCGAAGGCACCTTCCAGGAGGAGCGCGAGGCGGCCGGCAAATGGACCCGGGCACAACTGACCTCGACGCAGCTATCCACCTATTTCGTGGGGTTCCAGGAGCATATCGCGCTGCGTCGCGAAGTGGAAAAGGCGCAAGGCTCCCGCTTCTCCCTCCAGAAGTACCACGACCAACTGCTCTCCTACGGCTCGCCGCCCATCCCGTTCGTGCGGGCCTTGATGCTGGACCTGCCCGTGCCCGCGAAGGGCCGGTAACGCCGGCGGACCGCGCTCGCAGCGGGGATCCTCCAGGCGGGAGCCGCCGCCGCCTTGCGCGCCTCCCGCGGTGGGGGGCTCGTCTTAGCGGGTCAGGACCAGCATGACGGCCACCTCCACCGCCACCAGCACCGCCAAGGCCACCCACGTCAACGCCTCGCGCCAACCCAGGGCAAGCTGGGGCGCCGGGGCCAGCCAGAAGCGCAGTTTCACCGCCCCCGCCTCGATCAAGTCGCCATTGCGCAACCGCTGCCGCTGCACGCGTTCGCCGTTTAGAAGCGTCATGGCCGCCGGTTGCGATTGGATGGACCAACCTTCGTCCGTCTTGCGCTCCAACACAAAGTGCTGATCCCACACGCCCGGCTCCTCCAACCGCAGTTGGGAACCCGGCGCGCGTCCCACCCGAAAAGGAAAATGGCGGATCACCGTCTCGGTGCCCGCCATCTTCCCGGAGACAATCCGAAGGAGGATCATCAGATATGCCGCTGGAACACGTGAATGCTGTCACCGGGGAACACGGGCAAATCCAGCTTGGGATTCTTCAGTGCCTTGTCGCAGTTGATCGTGTGCTGGGTACCGTCCGCCCGCCGCAAGAGCACGTTCTTGCGATTCCCGTACTCCGTGAAATCGCCCGCCACCCGGATGGCTTTGAGCACGGTCATGTCGCCCGCATAGACATAGCGGTTGGCCGCCTTCACGTAACCCCCAACGTAGATGAACTGGTCGGCGGCTCTGACCGTAACCGTCAGGCGGACGAAGTACTTCGGAACGTAAATGTTCTTGATCTCAGTCTCGAGGTCCGCCGCGCGCTTGCCGACCGCGGTGACCGTGATATCGAACGGCAGGCTGATGGTGCCGTCCTCCCGGATGCGTGCGTCCTGCGAGGTCGGCGGATTGGGGCTCTCGCTGAAGCCGATGAGCAACCGGTCCCCGATCTGCAGCGTCTCGCGGCCCGGCACCGCAACCAGGTTGGTGCTACCGGGTTGCGTTATACGCGGACTGGCACCAGCCCCTCCGGAAGCGCCGGCCGTATCGCACCCGGCGAACCCCAGAGCCATGACTCCCAAGACCAGGGCCCACACGTATCCCTTCACTTGTTCCATTGCGACTTTCATGCTGGCGAAGTGTTAGTTGCTTGCGGCTGCGCTGGCAATCAATATTTGGGCTTGATGTCCACGCTGGCGGCGCGGTCGACCGCCGGCTTCGAAGCACCGTCCCCATTCTTCTTGGCCGGCTTGTCCTGATCGGAGTCCTTCTCCTTGTCGTCGTGCTTCGAGTAGTAGTCGTAGTAGTAGCCGCTGTAGTAATAGTAGTACGAGTCCTGCGAGATGTTGATGTTGTTCAGCACCACGCCCAGCAGGGTGCCGCCCACCTTCTCGACCATCTGCTTGGCGCGCACCGTCATCGCCTGCGGATACTTGCGGTATTGCACCACGAGCAGGGCCAGATCCACTTCGCTCGCGAGCACCGACGCGTCGCTGACGCCCATGATGGGCGGAGAATCGAAAAACACGAAATCGTAGCGGGCCTTGACTTCCTTGATGAACTCCTTCATGCGCGCGGAGTTCAGAATGCCGAGGGAGCTGCTGGGCAGCTTGCCGCTGGGCAGGAAGTCGAGCGTGGGGACCTTCGAGGTCTGCACCACTTCCTCCAGCGTGTTCTGTTTGAGCAGATAGTTGGTCAAGCCCAGCGAGTTCGTCACGTTGAGGAACTTGTGCAGGCTGGGACGGCGGAGGTCGGAGTCAACCACCAGCACCCGCTGTCCGTTCTGCGCAAATACAGTCGCCAGATTGAAGATGGTGGTGGACTTGCCTTCGCCGGCGCCGCCACTGACCACCGTCAAGCTGTTGCCGTTGGGGTTCTTGCGCGAGAAAAGCACGTTGGTGCGCAACACGCGATAGGCCTCGGCGTGCGGGCTGTCCGGACCTTCGTCCATGAGCAGACCGACATTCTGCGGAATCACCCCCAAGACCGGCGCCTGCAGGCTGCGCTCGACGTCGTCGATGGTCTTGACGCTGGTGTCCAAGTATTCGATGAAGAAGGCGAGCCCAACGCCCATCACCAAGCCCACGACCACCCCCAACGCGATGTTGAGCGGGATGTTGGGCCGGGCTGCGCGGTTGGCCACCTCGGCAGGGTCCACAATCCGGAAGAACCCCGTCTTGGGCAGTGTGGCGTCCACCCGTTCCTGGAGGCTGCGCAGCAGGATGGCGTCCCGGATGCGCTGCTGGTTTTCCAAGTCGCGTTTCTTCTGAAAGTACGGCCGCGAATCCCGGGCGGCGGCAGCGGCCTGGTCTTTGGCGGTCACCACCTTCTGTTCGACCAACTTGCAGCGGGCGCGCAACGCTTCCACCTGATTCTCGAGCCCGGCCAGAATCCCATCGAGCCGCTCCTCGATCTGCTGCTCGATGCGCTGCTGCAGCGCGACCGCGCGCACCACATCCGGGTGTTCAACCGAGTAATCCTTGGAAAGGACGGCTAGACGTTGTTCGGTCTTCGTCACCTCGTCGTAGAGCTGAGGGAGCTGGGTCTCGCCCGGCACCGCCGTCAGCACGGCTTTGCGCAGTTCCTTGCGGTTCAGCTTCTTGAGTCCATTCAGGCGCGTCTCGAAGTAGACCAACTCGGACTCGGACCGGATGCGATCCTGTTCGAGCGTGCTGACGGCCTCGCGCTCAATGGAAGATTGGAAGGTCGAGGCGTCCGCCACCGTGTCCGGAATCTTGAGCTGAGTGCGCAGTTCGTCGACCTCGTTTTGCAGGACGCGCACCTTCTCGCTCTGCTCGGTCAGGCGCTCATCGAGCACTTTGATGCCCTTCTCAGCCTGATCTTGTTTCAAACGGACGCGGGACTTGGAATAGACATCGGCGATCTTGTTGGCGATGCGCGCGGCCTCCTCCTTGTCTTCGCTGTAGACGCGAATCTCGATCAAGCTGGTATTGCGCGACTGCCGCACATCCAGGTTCTTGCGCAACATGTTGTAGACCTCCGGCGGCTGCAGATCGGTGGTCTCGTTGAAACGCTTGGCCCACTCGCGCGCCAACCCCAAGTCCTGAATCACCGGATAGAGGACGGATTTGGACTGGATGATCTCGAACTCCGTCTGAATGAAGTAGGGGTCGAATTGCGAGGTGGTCTGCGGACGACCCAGGGGATCGATGTCGGTATTGTCCTTGTCGATCGAAATGCGAACCGTGCTCATGTAGGTCTCCTTGAGCACGAAGGTCACCGCCGTGGTGGTAAGGACGACGAGCAGGAACACCGCCAGAATGACGGTTTTGCGGATGCGGATGATGCGCCAGTAGTCGAGGAAGTGGAGTTGATTATCCGTGCCGGAGGACGGGCTCTTGATCGTGTCCATAGAGGGTAAAAAAAAGGAGGCTAGAGTTGAGCTTCCAGCCTCCCGAACATTGGCAGTAAGCGATTAAATCAGGCGTAGCGGCTCAGTAAGTCGCGCGCAGGCCCAGATAAATAATGTTGCGCGTAAAGCTGCGACCAACACCTTGGCCGTTGGGCAGATTGTCCAACTCGGAACTCAGACGGTCATACGAGTAACCTGCTTCCGCAAACAGGAACTTGTTGATCTCGAAGCTCAACTCAGCACCAAGGCTGTAGTAGTTGTCAAGCCGTCCGTCGACATCGGGAGCGGAGGAATTCAGCTGATCGATCTGCCACGATGCCCTAGCAATCGCCATCAGGCGTGCCGTGATCTTGTGGTTGATCTGCGCGTAGGCGACCGTCGATTCCTTGTCGTAAGCGGTGCCGGCATCAGCACCCCCCACAATCTGTAGCAGGGCCACGTCAGTCGCATAGCGCGTGTGCTTGGCACCGATCGTGATCTTGCTGCCTTCAGCGTAGGCGTAGTTGATCTTCGCATCCGCGTAAGGCGACCATTTCTCGTCAGCCTGTTGGGCGTTGGGATATTGCGTGTATTCCGCGCCGCCACGCACCTGGAAGCTCAACGCCGTGTTGAACGAGTGGTCCAAGCCGAGGGTCATGAAATGCGAACGCGAATCGCGCACGTCACCCGTCATAGTCTTACGGATATTCCCAGCAGGTAGATTCTCGGCGCCAGGCATCAGAGGGTACTTCCCGGCGAAGTCGGTCGCTTCGAACTGATACCCAAGGATGCCGGTGGTCTCCGGCTGGAATTGCCAGCGCAGGTCGAGGGCCGGGGTGAACGTCTGACGATCCAACAGAGCGGACCAACTGCCAGATCCCTTCGCCTCGTAGTCGTAGAAGCTGTGATCGAAGGAGAACTTGGCGCTGAGCTTCTCGGTCAGGCTGGCCGAGTTGCTGACCATGGCCGTGTTGCGCAGGTTATCGCCTTGAGTGCGGATGAACGACGCCTGCACGGCGCCGGGCTCCACCAAGAACGGCTCTTGGGCCAGACGGAACTGGTCGCCCAGATCCATCTTGTAGCGCTCGCTAAACGTATGCGCCACCTTCAGATCCGCCAGAAAGGCGTGATCCATGGAACCGCGCGTGCGATCCTCGAAATACCGGCCTTCGTAGCCGGCTTGGAGGGTGACCGAGGTCAGGTCCGAACTGTAGGTATAGCCCGCTGTCGGTGCAACGCTGAAGCCATAACTACCCCGCTTCGCGGGATACTGGGTGGTAGCATAGTTGTCGTCATAGAAGCCCCGGAGCTTGGCCGAGACCATCCATGGCTTGGTGAACTGGGCATCCCCCAAATACTGGGCGTGCATGCTCGCAGCCCCTACCGCGGCTAAACCGGCACAGGTCAGTAATTTTTTCATAAACGAATCGTTGTTTCCTTAATTCGGCAAACTCGCCCATGTACTAATCTTGCTCGAAAGTGGCTTCGTTCTACGTCTGTTGCAGACACTTGTCAAACAGAAATGTTCGATCTTCTTGCAGGTTTTTCCGAAATTCTTACCCCTGCCAACCGCCCGCCCATCGCTCGCCCTTTTCCTTCGCTTCTCCTCCCTCACCTTCCGCCAACGCCGCCTAAGATAGCCTCCTTGCCCGGCCCAAGGTCAAGGATACTCTTGGGCCTCGCCGCCATTCCCGCCCAGGATGCTGCTCATCCCTGCCCGCCGCCTGGGAACCGCTCGCCTAACCTGTTGATCCCAAGCAGACCGAGCGCCTTCTCCCAACGCTGCGCCCGGCGCCACAATCACTTCTCCTGAAATGACCCCTGCCCCGCCAACACCAGCTTCCCCCGTGTGCGGCCGGCCGCCGGTTTGCGGTTTACACCGCCGCCCAATCTGGTAAGCTCTCGCCATGCCGGAAATCGTTGAATACGTGAATCACGGGGCCGCGCTGGTCACACCGGCTCTCGTGGAAAAGACCCTGCGCAAGCTCCCCCTCTGGAAAGCGGAGTTCAGCCAGCTCAACACCCCCAAGTACCCCCACTTGGTGCGCCAGTTGGAATTCCTGACCGAGGCGGTGGAGGACGTCGCCGAAGGCGCCTACAAAGAACTCCCCTACGCCGCGTTCGCCGGGGCCGTGTTTGCCCTGATCTACGCGCACCGCAAAGAGGATCTGATTCCCGATCACAAGGGCGACTTGGGCCGGGCGGACGATTCGAGCGTCGTGCGGGCGGTCCTTATCCAGCACGAGAAAGCCTTTGCCACCTACGCCGCCTCCCGGGGCGTTTCCTGGCCCTCCGTCACCAGCAAGGCCTGACCCGCGCCGACGGTTCGGGCGGCGACGTCCCGCCTAACCCCGGGGATTTGGAGGAGCCCCCGGCACGCGCTAGAATTACCAAGCAATATGGCGCGGGACACTCTCAGTACGCACGAAAAGGCGCTCCAGATCAACTTGGACCCCACCAAGTATGGGGCGTTTGCCGAAATCGGCGCCGGCCAGGAGGTGGCCCGCTGGTTCTTCCGCGTCGGCGGCGCGGCGGGGACCATTTCCAAGACCATGTCGGCTTACGACATGACCGTCAGCGATGCCATCTACGGCCCCTGCGAGCGCTATGTCAGCCGCCAGCGCCTGCAGACCATGCTCGCTCACGAGTATGACCTGCAGTACGAGCGACTCCACGCCAAGCGGGGCGACACCACCCGCTTCTTCGTCTTCGCCAATACCGTCGCCGCCACCAGCTACAAACGCGCCGAGGAGGGCAGCGGCTGGATGGGCATCCGGTTCCAAACCGCCCCCTACGCCCCCCCCTCGGACATCATCATCCATGTCCGCCTGCACGACGAAGAGAACGTCCAACAGCAGGAGGCCCTTGGCATCATCGGCGTCAACCTGGTCTACGCCGCTTTCTACCTTTACCGGCAACTCGACGCGCTGATCCACGTCCTCATGGACAACCTCGCCCCGGGACGCGCCGAGGTGGACATGATCAAGTTCTCCGGCCCGGACTTTGCCAAGGTGGACAATCGGTTGATGGCTTTGCAGTTGGTGCAACAGGGATTGACCGACGCCGCCATGTTCACCACCAAGGGCGAGGTCGTCCAAGCCTCCGAGGTGCTCTACAAGAAGCCGCTCCTGGTCGAGCGCGGCAGCTTCCGGCCGGTGACCCGCGCCACCGCCGACATGCTCGAATGCGCCCGCACCCAGTTTGCCCTCGAGGCGGCCGGGGCCGGAGACGACCCGGTGGTCCTCATGGAGATGACCTTGAAGAACCTGGCCGAAGGCGGCGGCATCGACCATCGCGATTTTCTGGACCGGGTGGACATGGCAGGCTCTCTGGGACATATGGTGCTGATCTCCAACTTCGGCGAGTTCTACCGCCTCGCCGCCCACCTGTCCCGCCATTCGCGCCAACCGATCGGGCTGGCGCTCGGCGTCCCCACCCTGCGGGAGATCTTCGACGAAAAGTACTATACCCACCTGGACGGCGGCATTCTCGAGTCGTTCGGACGCCTCTTCAAGCACTCGGTGCGGCTCTATGCCTATCCTCGCAAAGACCCCGTCACCGGCCAACTCATCACGGCGGACAACCTCAACGTCGCCCCGCACCTGACCCACCTGTACGCCTACCTGATGCAGAACCAGTTTATCCGCCCCCTCCGCAACATCCATGAGGATTGCCTGCCGGTCACCTCGGCCGAGGTCCGGGCGCGGATTATGGCTGGGGATTCCAGTTGGGTCGGCATGGTTCCCGAGCAAGTTGCCCGCATCATCAAGGAGCGCCGACTCTTCGGGTACGGTGGCCAGCCGGTGTCGGCGAGTCTCGCCTCGGTGGCACGGTGAGTCATTCCATCCGCGGTCGGAAGGCGGCTGTTGACGCAGGATTCCACAATCGTAACATTTTACGGTGCAACAGATTGTGTCTTGGTAATACAAAATATGCGATTTGATCGCATATTTTGCACGTTTCGGCTGCCTGCACCCAAGCTCTCCCTTCAGGAGAAGCCTGCCATGCCCTCCCGGTGAACGAATTGACGCGAGGCGAGCACGTTAGGATCTCGGGCGTCCCACCGGCGGCCCGGACCTCACCGAGGAGGATTGGCTACGCCTCCCGAACTTGGCGGCAGGATCGCGGACGGCGGGTTCGTGGCGGTCGCCGCTGGGTCCTCCCCGAACGCCGGTAGATCGTTTGACCACCCGCGGCCAATCCCAGGGACGAACGACAGGATCAACAGGACCGTCAAGGCGCAGGCAAGGATGGTGCCAGCCAAACGAAGCCTCCGATAAACACTACCCGATGAACCCGCGCCAACGCAGTTCCACAGGGCGGTCATGGGCAGACAGGCAACTGCCGTGATCGGGGCCAACCAGACGTTTCCCGTCAGGTGCAGGAACCACCCGAGCGGCCACAGTGGCCGATTCACCCCGCCATCCCAGTGACCGAGAAGGTAAGTCCATTGGGCTTGGCAAAGGTGTCTGATCGCATGACCATGCGCCGCAAATAACCCCACACCCATCAGGCAGTAGGCCGCCAGCGACAGCGCCGTCGGCGCAAGCCAGCCCGGATGGGTCTTTCGCGCGCGCCAGGCACCGAACCCGCTGAGCAGCACGGCAGTCGATCCGAACACTAACCACCAGTCGTGATCATCTGGAAGCCAGCGCCGATACCGCACTTGGAAGGCCTGCTGTTCGGCTTGAACATCCTCATTGATCTTGCGCCTCAGCGAGGACCAAGGAGAGGCATCGCTCCAGGTTGCGCCACTGTCGTCGGATCGGCATAGCACATCATGGCCTACAACCAAGTACCGCGTGGGACCGTCCACAGGCAAGGGCGCGAGCCCCTCAGGAATCTGTGCCGGTGGAGCGGTCTGCCAGCTATGCCCCCCGTCGCGGCTTACCACGCCATGCCACTCGCAATTGGTCAGAACGATGGCCACGTGAAGCGCATTGGAATCCAGCAGGCCAACTTCACCCATCGTGCCAAGCGTACGAAGAGAAGCCCAGGCGGTGGATTGGACGACCGCCAGAAGAATGCCGAGGGTGACGGTCCTTTTCCTGATCCATTTCCACATAGCTGACGCGTGGAAGAGCGTACCAACCCTGACGGCGAAGGGTCGAGATGAACCGTGCCATTCCGTCCAACACGTCGGCTGTTCGCCTGCAGGCATCCATTACGACCGAGGAACAGGCAATTCCTCACGGCACCCTGCGGATTCGACCGCACGGAGCCGAAGCGTGAGATCACATCCGTTACCCCGTGAAACTGGACGGAGCAGCGAATTGGTTTGCAGGAGTCGAGGTGCGGTCCCACCGGACACGCGTTGGCCACGACGCTCCGCCCAAGTCCGCCGCTTCTGGATCACCAAACACAGATGTGCTTGCGGGTCGAGGCGGCGGTATTTTAGTGTCTGGTCATGGCCAACCAAGAAGCGAAGACGATATTGTCTGAGTTTATGGATTGTCTGCGGCTGCCGCTCTTGATGGCTATAGCGGCGGCCTGTGCCCGCGAATGCCGTGGGAGCCCACGCGAGTATCTGCCCAACCCCTCCAAATCCAATCAGGTTGAATGGCTGGAGTCGGTTGCGTCGCGATGGGACGCGGCGGCGGCGTACGTCACGAACGTCTATCACCGTGACGGGGATGTGCGAGAGCTAAGGGGTAGTGCCTACGCGCGATTAGGGGAACTGGCCACCCCGGAGAGTCTGGCTGCTATCGGCCGCGTCGAGGCGGCGGCCCGCGCCACCAAGCCAGCGTTCGGAGACGAACGGATGGACTGGGCACCCAACCCCACCTTCCACTTCGCCGCTCACAAACGCGTGCCGCTGGGGAAGTCGAAGCATCTGGATGGACGTTGGTACGCCGTAGTTCAAGGCGGTCGCTTCGGGGTTCCCCAACCGTTGCTGCTCACGGCCAGTGAGGGACATGCAACGCGTTGGGAACGAGGGCGGCTACTGCCGTTTTCCTATTCCGGAACTGAAGGGCAAACCACGCTCGCCAGCTTGGACCCGAACACGCTGGAAATACGGCACAAGACCTCACTCAGATACAGCAAGGCCCGCATCCAACTGTCCGAGGTCATGGCAGACACGGACGGGGACGGTTGGACCGACTTGGAGGAACTCCAGCTTGGATTGGACCCCCGCAAGGCCGACACCGACGGAGATGGCATTCCCGATGGGGCGGACGTAACGCCGGACTATGCCCCGCCAGCGTCCGAGGATCAGGATGAGGAGGTGCAAATCCTCCAACGGGCCTTCTTCGCCACTTTCGGCATGTCCGGGTCACGCGAGCTGCTGGCGGTGGACCTGGACGACAAGTTCACTTCTTCACGAGGCACCCGACGGGTCCAACTCTGGGGGTACCCCGGCGTGGTGCTGTATCGGAAGAGCAAGAATCAGGGGTCAAGCGCCACCAGCCAACAGGCCCACTACTGGGTAACCTGGGGAGCCACGATCACCGGTGAGAGCGCAGCGGCCTCAGTCGGCGACTGGGAAGGCAAGATGGCCGCTGGTTGGGAGAAAGTCCTCTTGAAGAAGATCCAAGGCCAGTGGTACGTGGTGGGCTTCGACCCGATGCGGATCGTTTCTTGATTTGGCGGGTCCTCCGGCCAAACCTGTGGCCTACATGCCTGCTTCCTTCTCCAGCGGAGCGAGCACTTCCGGGTCGCGCACATCCACCCAGCGGCCGGCGATCTCGACGCCCGCGAGGCGGTGGCGGGCGGCCACCATATCCATGATGGCGTCGGTCAACTCGAATTCGCCCCGGGAGAATCGTTCCACGGGCCCGGGAAGTTGCGGACAAGCAGACTCGGAGCCTGAACGTTATTCCCTCAGCTTGGTCAAACCTTGAAATGCCTCATGGAGACCGGATCACTTGCGTACGGTGTCGCTCCAGCGTTTGGCATTCGGAAACCTGCTTATGAGGAAGTGGCTCAAGGATCTCGACGGTCTGCTGAGAGGTGAACTGACAACCCTGGCGGCACTGAGAGGCGGCCAGATCGAACTCCCTGCGCGCAGGCTGGCGGCGGTGCTGATCGTCCTGGGGTTCCTGTACGGGATGTGCATGGGGAGTTACGCCCTGTTCCAGGGCAAGGGGTCCGCGGGCTGGCAGTTCCTCGCGGCCACCCTCAAAGTGCCGGCCCTGTTTCTGCTGACCCTGTGCGTCACGTTCCCCTCGCTGTATGTCTTCAACGCGCTGGTCGGTTCGCGGTTGAACCTCCCATCGGTCTGGCGGTTGCTCGTGGCTGCGCTGGCGGTAAACCTGACGGTGCTGGCCTCGCTGGGCCCCATCGTGGCGTTCTTTGCCGCCAGCACCATCAGCTATCCGTTCATGGTCCTGCTCAACGTGGCGGTGTTTGCGGTCGCCGGCGTGCTGGGCTTCCTCTTCCTGCTCCAGACCCTCCATCGCCTGACCGTCGCCAGAGAGGAGACGCCTCCGGCGCTTCCCAGTGCGGCCGCCCAAGTGCAACCCACGCCTCCCTCCGCTCCGAGTGCCGGTGGCGACAAGACCGGTGCGCTGGACAAGCTAGACGGCCGGGTGCTTGGGGCGCACGAGAAACTGGTCTTCCGTTGCTGGCTGGTGGTCTTCGCCCTGGTCGGCTCGCAGATGGGGTGGGTCTTGCGGCCGTTTCTGGGGCAACCCTCCCAGGAGTTCACCTGGCTGCGGCCCCGGGGGTCCAGCTTCTTCGAGGCGGTCTGGCAACACTTCCTGAGCCTGTTTCAGTAAGCGAGCCATGCGCGAGCTGGCATCATGGGCCGACGCCCTCTTGCGGGGCCGGGCGATGGAGGAATCTGTCCCCTCGCCCCTCCGGCGCCTCGGATGGCTGGCGGCTTGCCTCCTTGCCTGCGGGGTCGCCTACGGTGCCGTCATGGGGTCCTACAGCGGCCTGGGCGAGGGCCGACTGCTCCAAGTCGCCTATTCGGCGGCCAAGGTTCCGCTGCTGCTCACAGCCACCTTTGTGATCAGCCTGCCGAGCTTCTTTGTGCTCAACACCCTCCTGGGAGTCCGGCCCGATTTCCCCGAAGTGCTCGAGGCGCTGGCCAGCTCCCAGGCAGTACTCACCCTGATCCTCGTGGCATTGTCGCCCTACACCGCGCTTTGGTACGTCTCTTTTGGCGATTACGATCAGGCGGTGCTTTTCAACGGGCTGATGTTCGCCGTCGCCAGCGGCGCCGCTCAACTCTTCCTCCGCCGCCGCTACCAACCGCTGTTCGCCAGAAATCCCCGCCACCGGACATTGCTGCGCACCTGGCTCGGCATCTACGTCTTCGTCGGCATTCAGATGGCCTGGGTACTGCGCCCCTTCATCGGACAACCGCACCTCGCCGTGCAGTTCTTCCGTGAGGAAGCGTGGGGCAACGCGTACGTCTTCGTGGCACGGCAGATCTGGCGGGTCTTTGCCGGCGAATAGGATAGCCTGAGGACGGCGCGGCCGCCGCAACGGCTCAACGTGAAGACGAAGCGCTTAATGGCGGACGGACGCTACACCATGCAGCGCGAGACGTCTGCTCTTGTGCGCTACTGCCCCGCTTCCTTCTCCAGCGAGGCAAGCACTTCCGGATCGCGCACGTCCACCCAGCGACCCGCGATCTCGACGCCGGCGATGCGATGGCGGGCGGCCACCATATCCATGATGGCGTCGGTCAGTTCGAATTCGCCCCGGGGGGACTTCTTCAAACGCGCCATGAACTCGTAGGCGAGCGGCTGGAAGATGTAGATCCCGGCGTTGTACCAGGCGGGGTCACCGGGCTTGAGCCAGCCTTCCGCACGCAGTTGCTCCACTTGGGCGAGGCTCGGCTTCTCCACCAGCCGAGTCAGGCAGAACTGGCTGTCGAAAAAGTTGATGGCGCCCTTGGTAACGTCTTCTCCGCGCGTGACGGTGAGGAGCCCACCAAAGCCGCCTTCGTTCCAGCGCTTGAGCATGTGGTGGTAAGTCTCGGGCTTCACCAGGATGTCGCCGTAGGTGAGCAGAAAGTCGTCCTGGCCCACGAAGGCCTTGGCCGGTTCGGCGGCCTTGCCGGTGCCGTCCTGCACGACCTGCCGGGCGTAAGTGACGCGCGCGCCCCATCGCGAACCGTCGCCAAAATGCCCCTCAATGACCTCGGCCTTCCAGCCGGTGACGATGCAGAAGTCCCGGATCCCGGTGGAGAGGATGCCGGCGAGGATATGTTCGAGGATCGGTTTGCCCTGCACCGGGAGCATGGGTTTGGGCAGCTCGTTGGTGAGTTCGCGCATGCGGGTGCCCTTGCCCGCGGCCAGAATGACGGCTTTCATCGTGATTGGTGGTCAAAGCGAGGGCGGCGCCGAAGCGCCGCCCTCATGAAATGCGAACCGGTCCGCCACGGCGGAGGCCGGCGGATTGGCCTAGGCCCCGAACTTGTCGAGCATCTTGGCGTTGGCCTGGATGTACCGCATGAGGTACTTGGCTTCGAAGAGGCCCATCGAGCCCAGGTTCGCCCCGGTCTCGGTGAAACGGTCCAGCTTGTCGCTGCCGCTCAGCGAAGAGAGCAACATCACCGGCTGCGGGTGCCACGAATGGCCCTTGGCGGGACACGGGGTCGAGTGATCGCCCGTGAAGACCAGCACGTCGGGCATCTTCTTGAGCAGGATCGGCAGCGCCGCGTCAAACTCCTCGATGGCCTGCTTCTTCTTCTCGAAGTTGCCGTCTTCGCCGTACATGTCGGTGTACTTGAAGTGGATGAAGAAGAAGTCGTAGTTGTCGTATTCGGCCAGGTAGCGCTCGAACTCGTCCGCGATGGTCTGGCAGCCTTCCAGCTTGGTCATGCCGACAAGCTGGGCGAGCCCCTTGTACATCGGGTAGACCGCGATGCAGGCGGGCTTCAGGTTGAAGCGGTCCTTGAACAGCGGGATCTCCGGCTGATGGGCGATGCCGCGCATCAGGAAGCCGTTGGCCGGGCGCTTGTCCTTGATGATCGGCAGCGCGAGCTTGTAAAACTCGGCCACCAGCTTGGCGGTCTTCTTGGCCTTGGCGGACTTCTCGTCCACCGGCTTGGCCTCCGAGATGGGGAGGCCTTCGCGGTGCGGGTCGGCATCCGTGAGCGGGCCTTCCAGCCCCTTGCCACGGAACACCACGACGAAGCGATGGCCCTTGCCGGCCTTGATGATCACCTCGGTGTCGCCGATCTTCTTGATCTTGGCGGCCATGAGCGCGCACAGCTCCTCGCAAACCGAGGTGTCGATGCGGCCGGCGCGACGATCCGTCACAATCCCCTTGGGATCGAGCGTGCAGAAATTCGCGCGGGCGGCGACGTCGCCGGCCTTCAGGTCAATGCCCAGTCCGAGGGCTTCGATGACGCCCCGGCCGACCTGGAATTCGATGGGGTCGTAGCCGAACAGCGCGAGGTGCCCCGGACCACTGCCCGGGGTGATGCCCGGAGCGATGGGTGTCATGCGGCCCTGGGCGGCGTCCTTGCTGAGGGCGTCGAGGTTGGGCGTGCGCGCCGCCTCCAGCGGCGTGAGGTAGTTGTTCTCCTTGGTGGCGATGTCGCCGACGCCGTCGAGCACCACGAGAGCGATCTTGGCGTTGGTCTTGATGGTCAATTCCGAATACAAGGTATCCAGATTCATAATCAGTTTCAGGTTGTCCGTCCGGTTGGCCGCGCCAACGCCGGGCAGCGCCCGGCCCCTTCACAGCCAAGCGATCATGGGAAAACCGGGCCGGGGCGTCAACGCCATTCCCACCCCATGCCCATCTCAATACCGCCCGCCAAGCCGGCCTGCCCTGCCCCGCTTCCCCCATGGCTCACACTTGCCGCTTGAAAAGCGGCCTCGCTTATGAGTCTGTACCTCTTGCAAGCCTTTCCGGAGCAACCCCTCCGGAGTGGCCTCGCTGACACTGCCATAACCTGTTCGGCCCATTGACCGCGCATGAAGACCCTGTTTAAGCAACTCCTCCTGGCGTCCCTGCTCGCCGGTGCCCTCGCGGGCGCCCCCTTGCTC
>CAYYMW010000142.1:0-15166 GCA_964472515.1 uncultured Verrucomicrobiota bacterium
GGCGGTCGTCGATGCGGCAGGATTGGTGCTTTCGCTGAACGACGGGTTCGCAAAGTGGTTTGGGGAGGCGGCCAAGGCATTGGAGGGCAAGCCGTTCTGGCCGCGCCTTTGGCAGATGGCGCCCGCCTGGGAAGCGGAGCTTCGGCCGCTGCTCGAGGCCCGCCAGCCATGGGCGACCGTGGAATTGGGCGGCCCGACTCAGGAAGGGGAGGACAAGTACCAACTGCAGTTGGCTGCCAACGCGAGCGGTTGGTTCGTGCGTTTGGTCTCGGTCCTGCCCCCGCCCACGGAAATGGGCGAGGCGGGGTGGAGCGAGTACCTGCGCCATCCAGGGGCGCGCCGGGACCTGTTCATGCGTTTGCTGCGGGCGGAGGCCCAACTGGACAATCTCATCTACCGCTGGCCGGGAGTGATCTTCACTCAACGATCGGATTTCTCGTTTCACTTTGTCAGCCCGCGGATCGAGGAACTGACGGGCGTGCCGCCCGCCGAGTGGCGCAGCCAGCCGCAGCGCTTCTGGCAGGTGGTCCATGAAGCGGACGGCGACGAGTTGCAGCAGCACCTCAAGCGTTGCGTGCAGGCGCAGCGCAGCCTGTCCATGACCTTCCGCATCCGCCACGCGCGAACCGGCCGGGTGGCCTACGTGCTCGAACACCGCAAGGCGTTGGTGGCGGGCAACGGGGTTGTGCTGGGGTACGAAGGAGTCTGGCTGGACGTGACCCGCCAGGTCATCGCGGAAAAGCGCCTGACGTCTGCTGCGTGGAAAGAGACACTGGCGGTGATCACCATGGGGCTGGCGCACGATTTCAGCAATATCATGGCGGGGATTCTCTCGCTGAGCGAGTCGTTCCTTTCCCAGGTCGAACCCGACCATCCGTTCCGCGAGGGGTTGGGGCTGATCAAACACAACTCCCTGCAGGCCCACCAATTGGTCCATCGGATCATCAACCTGCACCACGGGAAGACCGGCACCAGCCAGTACTGCGATTTGAACGCCCAGGTGCAGGACTTGGTGGACTTGATCCGCAAGATCCTGCCCCGCCGCATCGAGGTGGTGACCGAGTTGGGCAAGCTCGACATGCCCTTGTACCTGGACCCGGTGGAATTCCGACAGGTGGTGATCAACCTGGCGCTCAACGCCGCCGACGCCATGCCTCACACCGGGCGGTTGGTCTTGCGGACGAGCCTGCACGAAAAGCTGCCCGACTTGGCGGTGATGCGCGGCGCGCTCCCCCGGCTGCCAGCGGTGTGCTTCTCCATGGAGGATTCCGGCTGCGGCATCAAGGCGCGGCATCTGACCTCGATTTTCGATCCGTTCTACACCACCAAGCCGATGAACAAAGGGTCCGGCCTGGGGCTTTACAACACGCGGCTCTTTGTCGAGAAACACCAGGGAGCGGTCTCGGTGGAAACCCGCGAGGGGCGGGGGACCACCTTCCACCTCTGGCTGCCGTGCGCCGATTTTTCCGAAGAGGAGCGCCTCACGGTCGAAGGCGTGGGGCACCGCCGCAGCCTGCTCGTGGCCGGCCGGGCGGATGGGCCGGTGGAAACCACCGCCGAGTTCCTCCGGTGCCACGGCTACCACGTGGTGGTGGCCACCGCGGAAGCCGACGCGCGCGAACTGCTGGAGTCCGCCGATTACCAGTTCGTGGGCCTGATGGTGCTCGCGGACCCCAAGGAGGCCGGGTTGACCGCGTTGCTCGCCGAGGCCCAACGGCGCAAACCGCCGCTCAAGACCGTCCTGCAATTGGTGGGCTGCTCCGCCGACGAGGTGGAGACCGACCTGATGCGGCGGGCCGACATTCTCATTCTGCCGGATCTCTCCGAGACGGATATCCTTCGCCGGCTGGACCAGGGCCTGCCCCTGCCAGCGTACGAGCCCCCGCCCGCCTTATGAGCCGCCACGATCCCATTCTGACCGACCCCGCCCTGCACCGCATCCTGATTGTCGATGACGAGGAGATCGTGCTGGTCGCCCTGCGGGAGACCCTGCGGCGCGAAGGGTACCAGGTCGTCACCGCGCTCAACGCGCTGCAAGGGCTGGAGCTGCTCAAACAAGGGACCTTCTCGGTGATCCTCACCGACCAGCAGATGCCGCACCTGACCGGGCTGGAGTTCCTGGCGCAGGTCAAGCAAATCCAGCCTGACGCCACGCGGATCTTGATCACGGCGGTGCTCAGCCTCAACACGGTGATCGACGCCATCAACAAGGGCGAAATCTACCGGTTCATCGTCAAGCCCTGGCTGCGCGAGGAGTTGCTCGCCACGGTGCGCAATGCGGTGCAGCGCTACGACCTGATCTGCCGCAACGCGGTGCTCCAGGCGACCACCCTGGCCATGAACGAGAAGCTCACCAAGCTCAACCAGACGCTGGAGGAGCAGGTGCGCCGGGTGGCGGAGCAGAACACCCAGTTGGAGGGGCTCAACCAGGCGCTGGCCCTGAACCTGGACCAGTCGGTCCAGTTGTGCCTAAAGATCATGGAGACGTTCTACCCGACCCTGGGCACGCAGGCGCGCCGGGTGAACGAAATCTGCCGGGCGATGGCCCAGGGGCTGAATCTGCCTCCGGGCGAGCGGCAGACGCTGGAAATCTGCTCCCTGCTTTACGATGTCGGCCTGGTGGGCGTGCCGCGCAGCCTGATCCGCCGCTGGCACCGCGATCCCCAGACGCTCAGCGAGGCCGAGCGGGCGCTCATCGAACAGCACCCGGTGCTCGGGCAGGAGCTGACCCAGTTCGTCAAGCAGCTCGAAGGCGTGGGCCCGACCATCCGATCCCACCACGAGTGCTTTGACGGCAGCGGCTACCCGGACCACCTGCAAGGCGAGGCGATTCCCTGGCTGGGGCGCTTGCTGGCGGTGGCGGTCGGCTTTGCCGAAAGCAATTTCGAGTACCGCCAGAGTGTCGAGGCGGTCAAACTGGCCAGCGGAAGCCAGTACGATCCCGACGCCGTCCGGGCGTTCCTGCGGACCCTGCCGCGGGCGAGCGTTCCGCCGCGCGAGCGGGAGGTGCTGCTGGCGGAACTGCGGCCCGGCATGGTGCTGGCGAAGGGCATCTACACCGCCAACGGCCTGCTGCTGGCCCCCCAGGGGCAGACGCTCAGCGAACCGTTTATCGACAAGCTCCGTAATCACAACCGCATCAGCCCCATAACGCAATCCCTGCTGGTGTACTGCTGATCTATGCTCGAGACCCCGTCCACTCCTTCCGCAGCCGTGGTCGCGCGCGACCAGTGGTGGCGTTGCCTCTTCGAGGCCTCGGAGGACGCGCAGTTGGTGTGTCAGACCGATGGCGCGGTGATCGAAGCGAACCGCCGCGCCCACCAACTCCTGGGCCTGCGCGGCACGCTGGCTCTGCCCGCCTTTCTGCTCAATTCCTTCCTCACCCCCGGCACGGCGGCGAAGCTGGCGGAGTTGCTCGCCCGGGCCGAGGGCAAGCCCGAGACTCTGGCGGCGGTTTCCGTGATGAGCCACGGCCAGTTGAGCCTCGTGGCCGATTTGCTCGTGACGCCGCTGGGCGAGGGCTGCGCCTTGGTGGTCATCAAAGACGCCAGCCGCCGCTGGCGGCTGGAATCCCACGTCCAGCGGCTCATCTCCGCGGTCAACGCCACCTCGGACGTCATCTACCTGACCGATGCCGACTTCAAGCTGACCTTCGTCAACGCGGCCTTCCAGCACGTCACCGGCCACACGATCGAAGAGGCCTTGGGCATGTTCGCCGAGTCGCTTTGCGCCCCCGGCGACCGTCCGAAGCACCAGGCTTGTTGCGCGGCGATTCAGCGCGGCGAAGACTGGCGCGGCGAAATGCTCAAAATCCGGCGCGATGACACCACCTATCCCGTCGAGGCCGCCGTCTCTCCCATTTACGACAAGAACGGTTTGATCCTCGGCTGCGTGGCGTTCGAGCGGGACATTTCCACGCAGAAGCAGCTCCAGGCGGAGCTCGAGGTCGAGCGCGACTACGTCCACAGCATCATCGACTCCGTCGATGCGGCGGTCTACTCGGTGGATCACGACCTGCATCTCCGCTACGTCAACCGGCATTGGCGCAGCCTGCCCCCCGGGCACGGCGAATTGGTTTTCGAGCGCGAGCCGCAGACCGGCAGCTGCCTCCTGGACTTCGTTCCGGACGCGCTGCGGCGCGAGCAGTTGCGCTCCTTGCTGCAGAAGGTCCTCGTGTCGGGCGAGGCGCAGGAGTTTCGCGGCACCTCGGGGGCAGGGCAGGAATGGCTGGTCAAGGTGACGCCCTGGATGCACGAGGGGCGGGTCCTGGGCCTCAATTACGTCGTGGTCGATCAGACCAAGTTCTGCCAATTGCAGACCCAGTTGTTCCAGGCCCAGAAGATGGAGACCATCGGGGCCTTGGCCGCCGGAGTGGCGCACGACTTCAACAACCTGCTGCTGGCCATCCGCGGAAACGTCACGTTGCTGCAGTTGGATCCGGCGCTGGAAGACAACGTGCGGGGCCGGTTGGGGCAGATCGACCACGCCGCCTCGCGGGCGGCCGAGATCACCCAGCAGCTCCTCTCCTTCAGCCGCTCGTCCGAGGAAAAGGAAGTCTTGCTGGACTTCAACCAAGTGGTGCAGGAAGCCACGCAACTGGCCCGGCGCACGCTGAAGAACCGGGTCGAGATTATCGTGGATCTCGCCGCTTCGGCCGCCTGCGTCAAGATCGACGCCACCCGGGCCAACCAGTTGTTGCTCAACCTCGCCGTGAATGCGGCGGATGCCATGCCCAACGGCGGCAGCCTTTCGATTCGCAACGACATCGTCCCCCTCAACGTGGCCCAGGCGGAGCGCGCCAAGTGCGCTCCCGGCAAGCTCTTCCTCCGTTGCACCGTCAAGGATACCGGCACGGGCATCCCGCCGGAGGTCCTGCCGCGCATTTTCGATCCTTTCTTCACCACCAAGGCCCAGGGCAAGGGCACCGGGCTGGGCTTGTCCATCGTCCACAACGTCGTTGCCCGGGCGGGCGGCATCCTGGAGGTCGAGTCTCGCCTGGGCCAGGGCACCGCCTTTCTCATCTACCTCCCCTTGGTGTCGGCCGAGGCGCCCCAGGTGCTTGAACCCGAGGAACCCTCCTTGGTCAGGGGCCACGGCCGGATTCTGGTCGTGGACGACATGGATTTCATCCTCGAGTTCACCCAGGCCTTCCTCTCGGCGGCCGGTTACCAGGTGCTCTCGGCCACTTGCACCGAAGAGGCCTTGGCGCTCCTGGAGCGCGAGGAGAAACGCCCCGACCTCATCCTGACCGATTACAACATGCCCGGGCGCAGCGGCATCGACCTCATCCGCGAGGTTCGCACCCGCTGGCCGCAAATCAGATGCCTCCTGGCTTCAGGCTATCTCGAAGAAGAGGAAACGCGCCGGATCGAGGCGGAGGTGGGCGACGGCATTCTCTACAAGCCTTACAATGTCCGCGAGGCGACCGACATGGTCGGCCGCGTGCTGGCGGGCAAGGAACCGCGCCCCCATGCTTGAACCGGGGCAGCCCGGTCTAATGGTTGGCCAGGCGCATGCCGGCCTGGCGCACGAGACCCAGCCATGTTGCAGCTTTCGGTCGTCATACCTGCCTATAACGAGGAACGCCTGCTCCCCAGGTGTCTCAGCTCGGTCAGGGAATCCGCCGCGGCCTGGCCGGAACCGGCCGGGGCGGTGGAAACCATCGTGTGCGACAACCACTCGACGGATCGCACGGCGGAGGTGGCTCGCGCCCATGGGGCGCGCGTCGTTCACGAGCCCATCAACCAGATCGCGCGTGCCCGCAACTGCGGCGCCCGCGCCGCCTCCGGCCGGTGGCTGCTGTTCCTCGATGCCGACTCGCTGGTCTCTCCGCCGTTGCTGGCCGACCTGGCCGCCGCCCTGGCCTCGGGCCGCGTCTTGGGCGGGGGGGCAACGGTCTTCATGGAGGATTGCCCGCGTTCGGTGCGCTTCTGGGTCGGGGTGTGGAACCGGCTCAGCCGGGTAGCCGCCTGGGCTCCGGGCGGTTTCCTCTTCTGCGAGCGGGCGGCGTTTGCCGAACTTGGAGGCTTTTCCGAGGAACTGTTTGTCTCGGAGGAGATCGACTTCAGCCGCCGGATGAAGCGGTTGGCCCGGCGGCAAGGTCGCCAAATCAGGATCCTGGACCGCCATCCGTTGGTGACCTCGCCTCGCAAGCTCCGCCTGTATTCGCGCTTCGAGCACCTCCAGTTCTTCTGGCAATACCTGCGCGCCCCCTGGCGAACCGCCCGCTCCCGCGACGCCTGTCCCATTTGGTACGACGGCCGACGGTAGCTTTTCCTTCGCGCTCCCCACCTTCGCGCTTGGCGAAAAGGGCGGAATCTGCCCATATGAAGGGAGTCGATGGAATCCAACCCGTTCCAGTGGTTCCGCACGGGCGACGCCGCTTATGCGGCGATGCTCGACGCCATGGAGAACGCCCGCAAGTCCATTCGGCTCGAAACCTACACCTACGCGCCTGGGAGCCTCGGCGAACGCTTCCGCGCTGCGGCCGTGCGCGCGCGCCAGCGCGGCGTCGAGGTCAAGATCCTGGTGGATGCCTTGGGCTCGCTGAACCTTCCCGACGCCTTTTGGGAGCCGCTGCGGGCCGCCGGGGGGCAGTTTCGCTGGTTCAATCCCCTTAACCTCAAGCGGTTGACGTTTCGGGATCACCGCAAGCTGCTCGTCTGCGACGACCGGGTGGCGTTCGTGGGCGGGTTCAACCTCGCCCCGGAATACGAAGGCGATGGCGTCCATCGCGGTTGGCGCGACGTGGGGCTCTCCGTCACAGGAGGACTGGCGGCCGAACTGACCCAGTCCTTCGATCTGCTGTTCAGCCGGGCCGATTTCCAGCATCAGGCGTTCACCCGGTTTCGCCGCTCTCCGACCCGCCAGGCGATCACCGCGCCCTTCGCGGATATTCTGCTCAGCGGCCCCGGCCGCGGGCGCAATACCATCAAACGCGCCCTCACCCAGGATCTCTCGCGCGCGCAAGATATTCGGATTGCCGCCGCCTACTTCGTGCCCACCCGCCGCCTGCGCCGGGCGATGGTTCGGGCCGCCCGCCACGGCGGCAGGGTGCAGTTGATCCTCCCCGCGAAATCGGATGTTCCGCTCGCCCAACTGGCCAGCCACGTCTACTACCCGCAACTCCTCCGGGCCGGGGTCGAGGTTTACGAGTATCAGCCCCAGGTGCTGCACTCGAAATTACTCGTGATCGACCATGCCTGCTATGTGGGCTCCTCGAATCTGGACGCGCGCAGTCTTTACATCAACTACGAGTTGATGCTGCGGCTGACCCATGCGCCGGCGGTCCGCGAAGCCCGCGCCATCTTTGCCGAGCACCTCGAACACTCCCGCCGGGTTGAGGCCGCCGCCTGGCGCGCGTCCCGGACCTTCTGGCAGCGTCTGCGGGAAGGCTGGGCCCACTTCCTGCTCGCCCGCCTGGACCCCCTGGTGATGCGCCTGCAACTGCAGCGCGACCGCGCCCGCCGGCGGGCGCTGCGCTGACCTCGCCCCGGGCGCCGCCGCCAACCGCAAATTGCCCCTTCTCGTTTTCCTCCCCATCGGCTATGGTATGACTTGCCCACCGGGCCACGGTTTATGACCGCCGCCAGCCATCCGAGTCAACCTGAACCGCAGCCAGCGCTGCGCGTCCTGCACTTGGAGGACAATCCCCGGGATTTCCAGGTCGCCAAGTGCATCCTTCAGCAAGGCGGCCTGCGCTGCGAATGCCATCGCCTCGAAGACCGCGAGGCCTTCATCGCCGCCCTGGTCGCCGAACGCTGGGACTTCATCCTGGCCGACTACACCGTCCCCGGCTTCCTGGGGGACGAGGCCCTGGCCCTCGCACGGCATCACGCGCCGGACATTCCGTTTATCTTCCTGGCCGGCACGCTCGAGTTGGGCCAGGCGGTGGAAACCCTCAAGTTGGGCGCGACGGATTTCGTGCTCAAGTCCGAGATGGAGCGACTGGTGCCCGTGATCCGCCGCGCGTTGCGACAGGCGCAGGCCGACCGTGCCCATCGTCAGGACCAGGAACTGCTGCGCGAACGGGAAAGCCGCTTCCGTGACGTCTTCCTGAACAGCAGCGACGGCATCTTCTTCGTCCGCGTCGAGGCCGACGGCACCATCCGCTTCACCGAACTCAACCCCGCCGCCGAAGAGGACCTCGGACTGCGCGGCCGGGAGGTGCGCGACCGCACCCCGCATGAGCTGCTGCCCGCCTCCGTGGCCGACCTGCTCGTGAAGGACTTCCACGCCTGCCTGGAGGCTGGGGAGTCCACCCTTCACGAAACGAGCGTCCCCTTGGAGGGTACCCGCAAGTGGCTCCAAACCGTGCTGGTGCCCCTGCGCAATCCCCAGGGGCAGATCCACGGCATTGCCGGCTTTGCCCGGGACATTACCGATCGCATTCACGCCGAGGAAACGAAGGTCCGGCTCGAAGCGCAACTGCGCCAGGCTCAGAAGATGGAGGCGATTGGCACCCTGGCCGGTGGGATTGCCCACGATTTCAACAACATTCTCGGCGCCATCGCCGCCTTTGCCGAATTGGCTCGCATCGATACGACGGACCGCCCTGAGGCTCAGGAAAACCTGGGGCACGTCATCCGGGCCGCGGGGCGGGCCCGTGAACTCATCGCCCAAATCCTGACTTTCAGCCGCCACCAGCGACAGGAACGCAAACCGGTGGAACTCCAGCCGGTTCTACGTGAGGCGCTACGCCTGCTGCGTTCGATCCTGCCGGCCACCATTGAGATCGCGACCAACATCCGGGAGGACGCTCCCCGGGTGCTGGCCGAACCGACCCAGGTGCATCAGATTCTCATGAATCTGTGCGCCAACGCCGCGCATGCCATGCGCGGACGGCCGGGCAAACTTGAGGTCGACCTGGAGCCCTGGCAAGCGGACGAGCACTTTGCCGAGCGCCACGCCACCGCACCCCGGCAGATGTACGCCCGGCTGACGGTCAGCGATACCGGCCACGGCATGGACGAAGGCACCGTCAAACGCATTTTCGACCCCTTCTTCACGACCAAGGCGGCCGAGGAGGGCACCGGGCTCGGCTTGGCGGTGGTACATGGCATCGTCAGGGAACACGAAGGCGTGATCGAGGTTGCCAGCACTCCGGGCCGGGGCAGTGCCTTCCGCATCTATTTCCCGGCCCTCAGCACGGAGGTGACCGAGAGCCAGACCGTCAGCGCCCAGACCCACCGCGGGCATGGCGAGCGGATTCTCTACGTCGATGACGAGGATTCCCTCTGCCGCGCCGTGCCCAAGATGCTCACCCGCCTAGGCTATCGCCCGGAGGCTTCCAACTCTCCGGAGAAGGCGTTGGATCTGTTCCGCGCCCAGCCCCAGGCCTTCGATCTGTTGATCACCGACCTCACCATGCCCAAAATGAACGGGGTCGACCTCGCCACCGAGATCATGGCTCTCCGGCCGGGATTGCCCGTCCTGCTGGCCACCGGTTACAGCGGGGCCTTTACTCCCGAGATGGTCCGCAGCCTCGGTATCTACGATGTGGTGATGAAGCCCATCACCATGGCGGTGCTGGCGGAGGCTGTCTACGGCGCGCTGCACCAGAGCCCTTGAGCCCCGGCTAGCGGCTCTCCAGCCGCACCTTGGGGTTCAAGCACAGGTAAGCGAAGTCCACCGTGAGATTGAGGAGGAGCAGCACCGCCGCGTAGAGCATCACCAAGCCCACCACCATCGGGTAATCGCGGCTCAAGGCGCTGTTCACCATGAACACCCCGATGCCGGGGATCTGGAACAGGTTCTCCACCACGAACGACCCGGTGAGCAGGTCTGCCAGCAGCGGGCCCGAGTACGACACCACCGGCAGAATCGCCACCGGCAGCGCATGGCGGCAGAGGACCGCCGTTTCGGATAATCCCTTGGCCCGCGCCGTCAGCAGGAACGGTTGCGGCAGCGTCTGGAGCATGCCTTCGCGCATCAACCGCGCGATCCGCCCCGCAAAGAACAACCCCAGGCTCAGCGTGGGCAGCACCACGTGGCTGGGCGAGCTCCAAAACGCCACCGGAAAAACCTGCCACTTGACCGCCAGCAGCATCACCAGCAACGGGCCCAGCACAAACGCCGGCACGCAAATCGTCACCAGCACCGCCAGCGAAACGCCGTACTCGGACCACGCCCCGCGCCGCACCGCCGCATAGAAGCCCGCTGGGATGCCCAAGCCCAGGGCCACGCCAAACGCCAGCGCCCCGAGGCTCAGCGAGGCTGGCAGCCCCTGCCGGATCAAGTCGGAAACCGTGTGCGTCCGGTACTTCAGTGAGGCCCCGAAGTCGCCGCGGGCCAGCCCGCCCAGGAACCGCAGGTACTGACGCCAGACCGGTTCGTCGAGATGGTACCGGGCCTGTAGCGCCCGTTCGATCTCCGGCGAGGCCGGCTTGCGCTCGCGGTCGAACGGCCCTCCCGGCGCCCAGCGGACGAGCACAAACGCCACCAGGCTGATCGCCAGGACCAGGACCGGCATCAGCGCGAGCCGTTTGAGCAGATAGCGCATGGTCTCACGGTTGCCGCACCCGCCGGATCGCCCGCAACGGATGCTCCGCGCGGATGTTCGGGAAGACTCCCTCGATCCGCTGCTCGTCGTACAACTCCATCCCTACGTAGAAGAACAGCGGCACCACTGGGGCTTCTTTCTCCACCAGGATCGACTCCGCCTCGTGCAAGAGCACTTGGCGCCGCGCCGGATCGGCCTCCGCGTTGGCTGCGCGCAACGCCGTGTCATACCCCGCGTTCTTCCAGCCGGTCCGGTTGTTCGGGTTCTCGCTCATGAACAGGTCGAGAAACGTGTTCGGATCGTCGTAATCGCCAATCCAACTGCTGCGCACCAGATCGTATTCGAGCATGAATTGGGCGCGCAAATAGGTTTTCCATTCGAGCTGACGCAACTCCGCCTCGATCCCCAGTTCCTTCAGCCACATGTCCCGCAGTTCCACCGCGATCTTCCGGTGACCCTCGTGCGTGTTGAACGTGTAGGTGAAACGGGGAAAGCCCTTCCCGCCGGGAAAACCCGCCTCGGCCAGCAGGCGCCGGGCCGCTTCGGGATCGCGCCCCAGCCCGGCGGGCGGCTGGTACTTCAGTGGGCCGTTGGCCACTCCGCCCGGCGTGATGGCGTTGGCGATCTTCTCGCCCCCCTTGGTGATGTGCTCCACGATCCGCCGGCGGTCGATCACCAGCGCCAGCGCCCGCCGCACCCGCGGGTCGTTGAAGGGCGGCTTGGTCACATTGTACCGGTAGAAGTAGTTGCCCAACATCTCGCTGACGTGAAAGTCGGCGCGCTGGCGCAAATCGCTGACCAGATCCGGAGGAATCAGTTCCTTGTCCCACACGATGTCCGCCGCCCCGCTGAAATACAGGTTCAGCGCCGTGTTGGGCGAGATGCACGGCAGCAGATCGACCACCTCGGTCTGGGTGTGCCCGGCATCCCAGTAGTGCGGGTTGCGTCGAACCCGGATGCGGTCGTTCAACCGCCAACTGACCAGTTCGTAGGCCCCGCTGGCCATGAAGGGCCGGGCCATCAACCACCGGTCGCCGTGCTGCTCGATCGCCTTTCGCGGCAGCGCCACGAACGGCGTGTAGGCGCACAAGTCGAGAAAGAACGGAGTGGGGGAGGTGAGCCGGACCTGCAACGTGCGCTCATCCTCTGCCCGGATGCCTACTTGGGCGAAGTCTTTCAAGGCGCCCTTGGCATAGCTTTCCGCGTTCTCGATGTAGAACAGCGCCCCGGCGTATTCGCACGCCGTGGCCGGGTCCAGCGCCCGTTGCCAAGACCACGCGAAATCCCGTGCGCCCAGCGGCTCGCCGTTGGACCACGCGGCGTTGGTCCGGATGTGGAACGTGTACTCCCGGCCGCCGTCGGTGATCTCCCAGCGGTCGGCCAAACCAGGCACGGGAGAACCGGTATGCTCGTCGTACCGGGTCAGGCCTTCGAAGAGGGCCAACGCCACGCGCCCGTCGGTCTGGCCGGTCACCAGGTGGGGATCGAGGGATTCCGGCTCGGCTCCGTTTACGATCACCAGCCCGGCGGGCGGTTGCCGGCGGCATCCCGTGGCTACCGCCAAGAGGGCCAGGAGTGCCAGCGTCAGCCAAGCTCCGCTACGGCCCGGGAAGCCCCGCCGCCGACTCGCTCGTGCCCGCCGGTTCCACTGCTCGGTGGTGAGTGCCGGGTACATTCAAGTCCGGTGCTTCTGCTGGCGTTTGCCTGCTACCGCACGGTTCCGGACCGTGCCCAGCTCGTGACCTGGCGGCAGATGAGGCCGCACCGCCGGGGGCAACTCACCGCGGCCGGTGCGCGCGTAGTCCTGCGCCAGCGACTCGGCGACCTCTGTGGCCGGCAGCCCGCCCACCTCGGTCAGATAGCGGAAGAGGTGCCCAGCCAGATGATCGAGTGCCACCGAGTGTTGCCGGTTCAGTTGACCAAAAAGCCAGCGGCTAAACTGCAGGAAGGCCTCGAACGGAGAGCCCGCCGGGCGGGTCCACAAGCGCGGCGTGGTGAGCAGGAAATCGCCGCTGTTGCCGAATAAATCCCAGAACCGGGCGAACCGTCGCAGGTCCTGCATGGTCTCAAAATCCAGGTCCCGGTTGCGCAGGATTTCGTAGGGCGGAAAGGGCGAATAGACCATCTGCCACTCGGCGTCGTGGCGCGCGATCAGGGTTCCGCGCAGCCGCTTGAGAATGCCCACCTGGATCTCCTGCACGCCCAGGCCGATCAGGCGGTCGAACCCGGCGGCAAAGCTCTCCAGGGACTCCCCCGGCAGCCCCACGATCAGGTCCGTGTGCAGGTGGATGCGCCCGGAATCCCGCAGCCAGCGCAGATTGGCCTCGGTCTTCGCGAAGTCCTGCCGGCGACTGATGCGCGCCGCCACCTCCGGATTGAAAGTCTGCACCCCGGCCTCGAACTGGATCGTGCCCGCCGGAAAGCGCAGGAGCAGCTCTTTCAACGATTCCGGCAGGCGGTCCGGCACCACCTCGAAATGCAGCAGCGTGCGCTCGTCGCAGCGCGGCAGGAAGAACTCGAGAATGCTCCGGGCCATCCTCACGTCGACATTGAACGTGCGGTCCACGAACTTGAAATGCCGCGCGCCGCGCTGCCAGAGCCGCTCCATCGCGGCGAGAAACGCCTCCAGCGGAAACTGGCGCACCGCGATGTCCAGCGACGATAGGCAGAATTCGCAGGAGAACGGACAACCGCGCGACGCCTCCACGTAGATGATCCGGTGCGCCAGATCATGGTCGGTATAGAAGTCGTACGGCAGCGCCACCTGGTCCAGGGACGGTAGCGGAGCCGCGATGATCCGTTCGGCGGGCGCACGGCCGTCGAGGATCTCGGCGCAGAGCGAGGCAAAGGCCAGTTCGGCCTCGCCGGTGATCACGTAATCGGCGAGCCGGGCGATTTCCTGTGCGTCGGTTTCGTAAGAGACCTCCGGTCCGCCCAGGACGACCGTGACCTCCGGCCGGGCCCGCTTGAGCAGGGCCACCACCTCGCGCGTGGGCGCGGCATTCCAGACATAAACCCCGAGGCCGACGATCCGGGGCTGCTGTTTCAGGATGGCTTCGACGATCTCCAGCGGACGCGGCTGCAGGTCGAACTCCAGCAGCATCGTCCGCTCCCGCAACGGCCCGAGATTTGCCAGCAGATAGCGCAGCCCAAACGCCGCGTGGATGTACCGGGCGTTCAGCGTGGCTAAAACGATCTCGGGCATGACAATGTGGACGGCGGCAAATGCTCGTGCCGCGTCGGCGACTGCGCGGTACTGGTCGCCGGCCTGCTGGCGAACCAGGCACGTCGCTCCGCTTCCCAATGGATAGCGGGGGAGTCCCGCGTGGCAAGCACAATGTCGGCTGTCAGATGCACGGCACTCCGTTGTCCCCCGTCAATCTCGCCGTCGTCTACCGGAACTCAGTCTACCCGGACCATGGGGCATTGGCACCTGCCTTGGGCCTTCGTCCATCTTGACTACGATGAACGCTGTCATCAGCGATTCCGGGTGAAACCGGCGCGGCCGGCGGGGTTAACGCCGGGCGGCTCGTGCTTGCGCCATGTAATAGAGCACGGGCACCGCCATGCGGCTGATCAGCAGCGAAGCCACCTCCCCGGCCATGAGCGAGATGGCGAGGCCTTGAAAAATGGGATCGAACAGGATCACCCCGGCTCCGACCACCACGGCCAGCGCGGTCAGGAGCATCGGCCGGAACCGCACCGCGCCGGCATCCACCACCGCCTCGGCCAGGGGCATGCCTTCCTGGAGGCGCTGTTCGATGAAGTCAACGAGGATGATCGAATTGCGCACCACGATGCCGGCCCCCGCCATGAAGCCGATCATCGACGTCGCCGTGAAGAAGGCATGCAAGGCCCCATGCGCGGGCAGGATGCCCACCAGCGAGAACGGGATGGCCACCATCACCACCAGCGGGGTGAGGAAGGAGCGGAACCAGCCCACCATGAGGATGTAGATCAGCACCAGCACCGCGGCAAACGCCATGCCGAGGTCGCGGAAGACCTCGATGGTGATGTGCCATTCGCCGTCCCACTTGAGGGCCGGTTCGTGGTCGGTGAACGGCTGGCTGGCGTTCAAGACGGCGAGCCGCGCCTGCGTGCCACCGTACTCCCTCGCGTCCAGAGCCCCCAGCGCCCGGTTCATCTGCTGGATGGCATAGACGGGACTCTCGATTTCGCCCGCGACGTCGCCGATGACATAGGTCACCGGCATGAGGTTCTTGCGGTACCGGCTCTTGTCGGTGTTCGTGGGCTCGAGTTTCACCAACTCCCGCAGCGAGACCAGCGGCAGCGCGCCCGTGGGACCCGGCTCCGGCAGGGCGTTGGCATCACCCGCGCGGACGCGCAGGGCCAGCAACTCCTCGGCGGTCACCCGCTTGGAGCGGGGCAGTTCCACGACCAGGTCCACGTCCTCCTTCTCGCGCGGGAAATGCACCAAGTCGACGCTCGCACCCTCGACGGCGATGCGCAGGGTTTGGGCGATGGTCTCGGCGCTGATGCCATGGAGGGCGGCCTTTTCCTTGTCGACGACAAACCGGACTTTGGGTTGGTCCGCCTCGACGTACCAATCGACGTCCACCACTCCGGCCGTGTCACGGAAGATGCCGCGCACCCGCTGGGCCAGCGCCAGGCGGCTGGCTTCATCCGGTCCGTAGAGTTCGGCGA
>CAYYMW010000143.1:0-14888 GCA_964472515.1 uncultured Verrucomicrobiota bacterium
CAGTTTGAATCCCCTAGTCAAACGGGGCCAAACGACGTTTCGGAGCCAAGGGCGGAAGACCGCCGTCGGCTGGCGCGGAGCCCGGCTCAGGCGTGGCCGGTGGAGGCTGGCGGTTGTTCGGGAACCGCCCCTGACGGGAAGGGGAGAACCTTTGTGCTGGAGGCTTGCTGCTCGAACGATTCGAGGGAGGGCAAGCTCACTTGCGCCCTCTTGGTGTACGCCCGATGGACCGCCTGGCCAGCCAGAACGACAGCGATCGTCAAAGGCTTGGCTGGTTGCTCGTCAAGAGAGGCCCTTCCAACGGTTATACGGCTGTCGGGAATTGTGCCGCGAAACCACCCTCAACCTCGATGTCAATCGTCCTTCGTAGAGTCCTCCGTAAGCCACTGCCCTCCCACTGCTCCTTACGACACCACAACAACCCACTGAACCGAGGCACAGGGTCCGGTTATGCTCAGTTCGTATGAAAACGAACGACCGGCCCAAGACTCATCGGAGTGGAGCAAACGAAAGCGCAGTCGCTAGGCAGTCAGTAGGACCAAACACAGGCGCCCCACATGCAACCGAGCGGGCACGGATGGCCGTTCACTTCTCCTCGCAAACGCCGGAATGGGCGACACCCCAATGGCTGTTCGACGCGCTGGATCGGGAGTTTAGGTTTTCACTCGACCCGTGTTCGACCCATGAGAACGCGAAGTGTGCGCGGCATTTCACCCGGCAGGAGGACGGCCTTGCCCAGTCCTGGCGAGACGAAACGGTGTTCATGAATCCGCCGTATGGCCGCGAAATCGACCGATGGTTGGCTCGGGCGCACCGCGCTGCGCTCACGGAAGGAGCCACGGTGGTGTGCCTAGTGCCCGCCCGGACCGACACCGCCTGGTGGCACCGTTACGCCATGAAGCACCAAATCCGGTTGCTGGTGGGGCGGCTCAAGTTCGGCGACAGCGTCACTCCGGCACCCTTCCCATCTGCACTGGTCGTGATGCGTCCGCCCAGCTTCTGCTTGCGCGCAGGGCTTGGCGAGTAGCGTCACCCCTATTCGTGAGCGCGGAGACGCCCTCCGAACGAACCGTTCAACCGCGTGTCGCTGGCCTCGCGCCGTCCAGCGACCTCCGGTTACATCATCCACCGCCCATTCTCAGGCGACCGACCAAGTCCCTCATCAGTTTCGTAAAGCCCATACGGCCTCGCGGAGTCACTGCAATATGAGGAGGTGATCGTGCCGGAAGCAAAGATACTCATCAGTCCGTAGGATGGATCACATGCCATCTAACTCATGACACTGTGTTCATTGGCTTTCCACAATCCGATGTGTGCGCCAAACACGCGCCCGATCAGTATGCCATTGGCTCTGGACTCCCTTCACTTCGGTTCTTCCGGGATTTGTTGGCGATTATCTGCTGGCCGGAATCGGGGTGGTCTACGTGGTCGGTCTGACAATCAGGCGTTTTGCTGGGATGGCCGCCGGGGCCGCGAGCTGGAGGCTCGCCTCCGGCCCCGGCTGCGCCTATTCGACCCAGCAGGAGGGCCCAAGGGCCATCTGTACGCGCTCTTGGCGGCCCCGATCCCGGAGAGGGAGCGGTGTTCTGACGCCCCAGGCCAGTTTTCCTCAATGAAAAACCCCCAACAAATCCCGGAAGAAGCTTCACTTCGGCATCTGATCGCCCCATGCCACCACGAGGGGCAACCGCGAAGCAACGGGGATGAGGATCAGAAGGAGATGACCGCTCGCGCGGGCCGTGGGGACGGACCCCGGGCTAGACCTCGTGCAGGCAGCGGCAGGATCACCGTACTCGGCGTCCGCGGCCTGCGTCCTGGGATCACGCCGTTCGCCATTGACTGTAAACGGTGTTTGAACGACAGGTAGGCGTGGGCGGCGGGGTGTGGTAGAAGCGGGGTGATGAGCAAGACGCGCTTTGAGTTGCGTCGCCGGCGGCGGTCGGCGGCGGAGATTGCTTCCTTGGTAGCCGCTTTCCGGCGTTCCGGGCAATCGCCCCGCCAGTGGGCTGAGCAGGAGCACGTGGGCATGGCGACGGTCTATCGGTGGCTCCGTCAAGCAGAGTCCACCCCGCCCCCGCTGGTGCCCGTGCGACTCACCGGAAAGGTGCCAGCGGAAGCCATCCGTTTTGTCCATCCCCGCGGGTGGCGGGTCGAACTGCCCGCCTCCCTGCCTGCCGCCCAACTGCTCCCCCTGCTGGCGGGGTTGGCCGCATGTTGAGTTTCCTGGCCTCCACCCGGGTGTTCCTGGCGGCCGGGGCCACCGACCTGCGCAAGTCCTTCGACACGCTGGCCGGCGTGGTCCGCGCCAGCCTCGGGCAGGACCCGGTTTCCGGGCATCTCTTTGTCTTCACCAACCGGCGGCGGCACCAAACGACATTCAACATACCGATTCGGCAGCGCCGTCATCGTGTACCCGTGGCATCCCCTGCACGGACAAAAGTTGCCCGTAATCCGGCGAAGGGGAAGGAGAGGGACCGAGGTCATTGACGTAGAGGTTCAGCCGGGTGCTTCACGCGAACTGCCGGCTTGGATGACCGACGAAGCGGCTTGCGCGGCGATGTCGTTAGGACCGGCACAGGTCTCGGTAGCGGCACTCAATGAGTTGCGTGCGGTCCTAGCGCAACCCTCGACACCGTCATCGCTCTTGGAATCATCGGATTGCGAAAGCAATGATAAAGCCGATGAAACCATCACCAACGACAGCAAGCGGCCAGTTCGCTCTGGCCCTTCACCGAGAGCCAAGCCCATCTCTGGACGAAGCCAGAAAGGAGGAGCTGCTAAAAGCGCTGGCGGATCTGATGCTGGAGGCGCTCGGGGGAGAATCAGGCGAACACCAAAGCCAAGCGGAGGAAAGCGATGAATTCGAAGATCACGCCTGAGCACCTCCGCCGTGGTGCCATTGTTTACGTGCGTCAATCGACCATCGGACAAGTGGTCGAGCACACCGAGAGCAAGCGCCGGCAGTACGCGCTGGCGGACTCGGCCCGGGAGATGGGCTTTGTTACCGTATCCGTCATCGACGATGATTTGGGCCGATCTGGCTCGGGCCTGGTCGAGCGCCCGGGCTTTCAGAAACTAGTCGCCGCTGTCTGTGCTGGCTCCATCGGTTCGGTCTTTTGCATTGAGGCCTCTCGGCTGGCTCGCAATGGACGCGACTGGCACCACCTAATCGACCTCTGTGCCCTGGTCAATACTTTGGTCGTCGATCACGATGGTGTTTACGACCCCCGGCTGATCAATGATCGGCTGTTGCTCGGACTTAAAGGAACGATGTCCGAGTACGAGCTGAGTCTACTGCGTCAGCGTGGGCTTGCGGCAAGGGACGCAAAAGCCCGGCGCGGCGAACTGCGCTTCGCCTTGCCTCCAGGCTATTGTTGGGATGAATTGGGTCGGATTGAGATCGATCCCGACGAGCGCGTCTCCGAAGCGATCCGTCTTCTCTTCCGCAAGTTCCACGAACTGGGAAGTGCGCGCCAAGTCTTCCTCTGGGCCAAACAAGCAAGAGTCAAGCTGCCGGTGCTTCGGCAAAGTCCCACTCGTTCCGGGATCGAATGGCGGGAGCCCGCGTATCACACCGTGGTCCAGGTCCTGAAGCACCCGATGTACGCAGGGGCGTACGTGTTTGGCCGGACGACCCAACGCACTGAGGTCATCGGCGGACGAGCCCGAAAAAGTATGGGGCACCACAAGCCAATGGAGGCCTGGAATGTTTTGATTCGCAAGCACCATTCGGGCTACATTACCTGGGAGCAATTCGACGCCAATCAGAAGATGTTGAGCGAGAATGCGCACATGCAAAAGAGAGCGGCCCGCAAATCTGCTCGGGGTGGCCGGGCGCTATTAACTGGCTTGGTGCGGTGCGGGCGGTGCGGACGAATGATGCGCGTATTTTACGGCATGAGGTCCGGCCATGCCCATCGGTATCAATGTCGCGGAGACGCTCAGGCGGAGTACAATGGAATGTGTCTGGGCGTGGGCGGCGTGCGCGTTGACCGCGCCGTGGCAGGCCAGATCCTGGAGGCGGTATCTGGCCACGCGGTGGAGGCAGCACTCAAGGCGCTTCAGCAAGGTACCCGTGCGGATGCCGACGTCCGGATGTCGTTGGAGAAGGAACTGGAGCAAGCCCGCTACGAGGCGTCGCTGGCCGCTCGTCGACATGCCGCAGTGGATCCCGATAAGCGCCTTGTGGCGCGTGAACTGGAGGCGCGCTGGAACGCGGCTCTCTCTCACGTCGCCGAGATTGAATCGAGGATCTCCCAAATCGATGCCGCCGTCGCGACTCGACCACCGGTCGACCGTGCCGCTCTATTGGCACTCGCCTACGATCTGCCGGCGGCCTGGAATGCTTCGAGTACCACTGAGCGCACGAAGCAACGGCTCGCGCGCATCCTGCTCCAGGAAGTCGTCATTGATCAGAAGGAGGATGCGAAGGAGGTGGTAGTGACAATCCACTGGACCGGCGGACGTCACACCGAAATCCGCGTCTCTCGCATCAGCACAGGCCGGTATCCTGAAGATCGGCATCCAAGCTCCGTCGAAGTCCTCCGCAATCTGGGGGGCCAGTGGTCTGATCGCGAGTTGGCCGTGACCATGAATCGGATGCGATGCCGCTCAACGGATAGCGGAACCTGGACGGCTGTCCGCGTTCGCGAGTTGCGCGAGCGCATGGGAATCGCGCCGTTCGATCCGACTCAGTCTCGCGAGAAAACGATCAGCGTCGACGAAACGGCGCGCAGGTTACAGATCTGCGTGGGCTCGGTTCTTCGACTCATTCGAGAAGGAATCCTCCCAGCGAAGCAACTCATGCCGTCAGCGCCATGGCAAGTGCCTGCGGCTGCCCTCGAAAGTGAGTCTGTCCGGATAGGCGTGCGAACAATCATCGAACGTCGTCCGCGGAATTTTCGCGTTTTGCAGGAAGAAAGAACACTAAAGCTCCCCGGCTTTCCGTAGGAGAGATGCATTATGAAACATGCTCCCGCAACCGGCTCAAGATCCTCTTCTGGGACCGGAGCGGGTGGTGGCTCTGCAGCAAGCGGCTGGAGCAGGGCACCTTTGCCTGGCCGGCGAGCGCCCAACCCGCCCTCGAACTGACGGCCGAGGAGTTGACCCTGCTGCTGGGCGGGATCGATCTGGAGGGGACCCGGAAACGGAACTGGAGAGCGGCCTAAGCGGTTGGCGGCCAACAGGTTGACTGCATAGTTGGCATCGTTTTTGCTTCCTTTTCAGGCACCATGGCCACGACCGCCAAAGCTCAACCCGCCAGCCTCGCCGAGGCGTTGGAGTTGGTCGCGTCCATGGCCTCCACCATCCGGTTGCTCGAACTCAAGGTGGACCAGCTCACCCGCCGGCTCTACGGCCCCACCTCCGAGAAGCTCACTTTGGAGGACAACCAACTGCCCCTGCTCCAAGAGGTGTTCGCCCCGGTGGCGCCGCCCGTGGTGGCGGAGGTCCTGACCGAGCCCGAGGCCCCGGCCCAACCCAAGCGCCCGCGGACCCCGCGCCAGCCGGTGGCCACCCACTTGGAAGTGATCGAGGAACGGGTGGAGCCCCAAGACCGGGTGTGTCCGCACTGCGGGCAGGAACGATGCGTGCTCCGGTAAGAGCGTTCGGAGAAGTACGACCTGATCCCGGCCCGGCTGATCTGCCGGCGGACGATCCGGCCGGTGCTCGCCTGCCCGGCGTGCAAGGACGGGGTGGCGCAGGCGCCGATGCCCCCGGCCATCGTGCCCAAGGGGCTCTGCGGGGACGGGTTGGTGGCCTACGTGGTGCTGCAGAAGTATCTGGAGCACCGGCCGCTCTACCGGCAGCAGCAGGAGTTCCGGCGGCTGGGGGCGAACCTCTCGCGGACGGTGCTGGCTGACGCGGTGGAGGCGGCCGCCGTGGCGCTGCAACCGCTCTGGAAACTGATCCGGGACGAACTGGTCCAAGGGGACTACCTGCAGGTGGACGAGACGCCGGTGCGGGTGCTGGACCCCGAAGTCAAAGGCAAGGCGGGCACCGGTTACCTCTGGGTGTACCACCAGCCGGGCGGGGATGTGCTCTTCGACTACCAGGCGGGACGCTCCCGGGCGGGACCACAGGAAATCCTGAAAGGTTTTCACGGGACACTTCAGTCCGACGGGTTCGCGGTGTACGAGACCCTGGGCAACCTGCACCCCGGGTGGAAGCGGCTCGGGTGCATGGCGCATGCCCGGCGCAAGTTCCACGAGGCGCTGGGGGACGATCCCGCGCAGGCCACCTGGTTCCTGGTGCAAATCGGGCGGCTCTACCGGATCGAGCGGGAACTGCGGGAGGCGCAGGCCGACGCGGCCGCCCGGCGGACCCGGCGCCAGACCGAGGCGGTGCCGGTGCTGCAGGAGATTCGGACGCGGCTGGAGGCGTTGGACCCGCAGCGACCCGGGGCGCGGCTGCTGCCCAAGAGCCCGCTGGGCAAGGCGGTGCGGTATGCGCACAGCCAGTGGGCATACCTGGCGGGATACGTGGACGACGGCCGCTACGAGATCGATCAGAACCTGGTGGAGAACGCGATCCGGCCCAGTTGTGTCGGCAAGAACTATGCGGAGGTCGGAGTTATGCGGAGTGGCAAGACGGCGAGGCGAAAGAGTCTCTATCCGACGTGGTCGCTGACGGAGGCTGCGGCCTCCACAGCTCAGCATAATCGGCGGTTCTCCAGAAAGCGCATCAGAGGGTCAGCTGCGGAGGGCGAAGCTGGGCGCGTAGCGGGAGGAAAGAGCGACTTCAGGGTGCGGCGTTTGGACTCAAGGTCCGCCTCGACGTAGAGATGTGTGGTCTCAGGACTCTCGTGGCCCAGCCACAGGGCGATCAACTCATGGGCGACACCGGACTGGAGGAGGTGCATGGCCGTCGTGTGCCGGATGATGTGCGGTGAGATCCGCCGGCCAGCCAGGGAGGGTTCGCGCTGCTGCGCTTGTCGAAGCAGGCGGCGCAGTTGCCAAGCGACACCGGAGCGGGTGAGCCGCTGACCAAAACGGTTGGGAAGCAGCGGAGCCTCGTCCGCCAGCCGGTTGTCGCGGATCCATTGGCGCAGGGCTTGTCGCGTCTGCCGCCACAGCGGGACCGCCCGATCCTTGCGGCCTTTTCCGTGGAGTAGCACGTGGCGGCAGTCGGCGCTGCGAACGTCGCCGACCCGAACGGCGGTGATTTCCGACACCCGAGCACCAGTATTGTAGAGGAGCAAGAGCAAGAGATGGTTGCGGCGACCGGTCCAGGAAGTGCCGGCCGCGCTTAACAAGGCGGTGACTTCGGAGCGGCTGAGGAAGCCGATCAGGCGGCGCGTGTATCGCTTGCTGGGAATGGTCAGAATGCGCCGGGTCGCTTGAGGAAGATCCGGCCCCAGCAGGTCGCTCAGGTAGTGAAGGAAGCTGCGAATGGCGGCCAACCGGGCGTTGCGACTGCGAGCGCTGTTTCGTCGGTGAGCTTCCAAGTGCGCCAGGAAGGCCAGCACACTTTCTGCGTCCAGCGCGGCCAAGGGCAACCGGGAGGGCGTGGTGCGGCGCGTGTGGGCCAGGAAGCGGAGCAACAACCGGAAGGTGTCGCGATAGGCGGCCACCGTGTGGGCGCTCAGGCTTCGCTGCGTGACGAGATGCTCGGTCAGGAAGCGTGGCAGGAGGTTCCCCAGGTCGAATGCCTTCATGGGCTTGGCGGCTTGAAGTTCCCGGCGGCCCGGTCAAGCAGGGCCGGAGTCGCGGTCAGGTACCAATAGGTGTCGACGATGCGGGCGTGCCCCAGGTATCGCGAGAGGATGGCCAGTCGTCCCGCCGCCCGCCGCTTGGTCCGTTCCCACCGGAGGAGAACGCGGCAGGCAAAGGTATGCCGGAAGTCGTGGAGGCGGACGCTGGGGCGAGCCGAGGTGGGCGTAATCCGCCTCGCCAAGACACGAAAGATCTGCCGGACGGCCGAGCCGGTCAGCGGGTGTCCCCAGTCCGACACCAAGAAAGAGACGGCGTGGGGCCAGTAGCGTTGGCGGCGTTGGCTATAGCGTTTGAGGGCCGAGATCGTCGACGCATGGACAGGGACCAAACGAGTACGGCGATACTTGCTTTCCCGGATCGTGAGCACCCCCTGCTGGAGATCGACGTCGGCGACACTTAGACTCAGAGCCTCCGAGAGGCGCAACCCGGTGCTGGCAAGCAACCCGAGCAGCGTGGCGTACGTGAAGGGCCGCAGCTTGCCCGGAAGCCGCCGGGCGCAGGTCATCAGTGTCCGGATCTGGCCGGTGGTGTAAAGATGAGGCGGACTTCGGCGGTGGGCGGAACCCAAGACGTGCCGTGGGGGCACTTCGGTGGCGGCATCCACCGCCAGATGGTGTTGGGCGAACGTGCGCACGATCTCCAGTCGCCGGGCCTTGTAGAGGCGAGTTCCGCCGACGGGGAGGTTCGCCCAGGCGAGCATGATCCTCTTGGTGGGAGGTCCGCGAGATCCGGCTTCATCGGCGTATCGGGCGAAGCCCAGGAGCAGCCTTCCTTCCACGCGCAGTTGGTATCCCATCGCCCGGCGGTGACGCAGGTACGCGCGCACACGTGCCAGCATGGTTGAGTTCATCGGGATCCTTCTGGCCACCGAAGGGTCGCCTGGCGCAGTTGTCGCAGGTTGACGCGGGCATAACGGAGGGTGGTGTCAAGACTCTGATGCCCCAGGAGGTCGGCGATCCGCTTCAAGTCGACTCCGGCTGAATGCAGCCGCGTAGCGAGGGTGTGACGCAGCAAGTGGATCTTGCCCGACTTGATCCCGGCCCGGGCGAAGGCCCGCCGCATGGCCCCACGAACGTGATGAACGCAGAAAGGGCTTCCTCGCGGTGCGCGATGACGGACAAAGAGCGCCGATGTAGAGGTCGACGGTCGCCCGTGACGAAGGTACGCGGCGATGGCCCGGGCGACCCCCCGTGTCCAGGGCACGACACGTTCCCGCCGCTGCTTGGTCTGACGCAGTCGCAGGGCGCCGCGCTGCCCGTCCAGATCCTCGACCGCGAGGGCAGCCACCTCGTGACACCGTAATCCCAACTGAGCCATCAGCATGGCCATCGCATCGTCTCGGCGGCCCACCGCCGTGCGGCGGTCAAAGCAGGCAAGGAAAGCGCGGCGTTCCCCTCTGGATAGCACCTGTGGCGGCGGATTGACCGGCCAAGGCGCCGGATGGGGCACCGCCGCCGCAAGTCGGGCATCGACCCTGCCTCTGCCAGCCAGAAAACCCAGAAAACTGCGCAACGACGAAGCCAGGACCCGCACTGAGGCGGGCTTCAGCCGGCAGGCGCGCCGCTCGACGTATCGTTCGACCGTTGCCGACGAAAGGTTGACCGCGCCATGGCGCATGCTCCCGCGGACGGTCATAAGCAAATCCCGGGCGTATCGACGCCGATAGTGCCGGGTGCTCGCAGCCAGGCCCGCAACTTCCTCCAGATACTGGTCGTAGGCCTCCACCCAGGGTTCCGAAGCGGAGGGTGCGGGCGGTGACGCGGGCGAAGCCCAGCCGTGCTCCCGCATAAAGCGCAGCAGACATCCCAAGGCAGCGCGACACGTGCGAGGATGAGCAGCCGCCAGCCAAGGGCACCGGCAATGGGGCAGATGGCCGCGGAGAAAACGCTCGATCACGCCTTCGTCAAGGTCGCCCGGCGTGAGTCCCCGGCCAGCCAGCCAACGCGAGAAGTGCTCGCTGATTTGCACGTACGACTGCAAGGACGTCCGCGCGTAGCCACGGAGCTGCAAATCGAGCGCGAACCGCACCAGGATTATGCCGAGATGGCCGGCGGCCATTCGGCGTCGCACCGACGCGCGGCGAAAGAGGCGTTCGAGCATGGCAAGGAGGGAAAACCCCGTGGGTTTTCGCCATGCCTCCAGACTTCCTCCTACACCCCATCGCCGAAAAGGAAAGCGTGAAATGCAAGCACCTCAAAACCTTACTCCGCATAACTCCGACCTCCGCATAGTTCTTGTTATGGAAAGCTCTCCATAACAAGAAGAACTGGCTCTTCGTCGGGCACCCCGACGCGGGCTGGCGCAGCGCGGTGCTCTACACGCTGATCGTCAACTGCACCCGGCGCGGCATCAACCCGTGGGAGTGGCTCACCGACGTGTTCCGCCGGCTGCCCACCACCACCAACCGCACGGCGGCAGAACTGCTCCCCTCCCGGTGGCAGAAACCCGCCGCCTGAGGCCCGCACCGTCTTCGCCGCTTCGTTCACCCGCCCCTTCTACCACGAAACGCGGAACCGTGCCTACCTGGGGTTCCAACAACGCTTACGGTGGAAGGTCCGGTTGAGCCTCGCCATTACGGGCTCGCGGTGGCCGCCGACACCACCAGACCGTTCCGCTCCATTCTTAGGCCTGTGTTCCGGACGCCGATTCTGGGCTTGGTGCATCGGGGAACCGAAGCACCTTCTCCTTGTGTGCGTTTTGCTCGAAGGCCCCCAGCGAGGGCAGCACCACTTGAGCATTGCGCGCGTAGGCCCGGTGAATGGCCTTGCTGTTGTGCCCCAAGGCTTCCTGCGCGAACCGCTCCGGGTAACCGCACTGCTTGGCCCGCTCAGCCCAAGCATACCGGTAGGAATGCAGGGTGACTCCGTGAATTCCCAACCCCCGGCAGCGCTGCTTGAACTCCGTGGCGCGGTCGCTGGCACGGAGGGTCCTCAAGTAGGGGAACAGCGGTCCGGAAGCAGGCAGCTTCCGAAGCAGTGCCTCGACTCGCTCATCGAAGTGCAGCAACGACATCGTCTTGGTCTTCTGCCGCCGGTAGGCAATCACCCTTTTGTCCCAGTCGATGTCGGCGGAGGTAAGGTTCGCCACGTCGCCCTGTGATCCCCCCAGGTGCCAGCTGAGTTCGTAGAAGAGTCTGCGCTCGGGGTTCTGCTCGCGCTCCACGATCTTGCGGTGTTCGTCACTGGTGATGGCGCGCTTCTGGCCATACTCGACCCCAGGCCATTGCTTCTTGGGCACGACCGGCCAAGGCAGCCAGGCCATGTCGAGGGCGAAGTTGTGCAGGCGACGGAGAAAGACATTCGTCGCCACGGTGCCCAGCTCCAACACCCGCAGGAAATGGGCGGCGCGAGTCTCCAGGAGCGGCAGGCTCCGGATGAGGTCGAAGGCATGGTCCTTGGCGGCCCGCAGCCAGCGCTCCTGGGTCGCCCCACGCTTGGCTTTGGCGATTTCGGTCATCACGACCTGCCAGGTGCGCCGCGAAACCTCGGGATCGCCGACAGCCAGGTAGGCGCGGGCAATCTGGAGGTTGATGATGGGTTGCTGGTGAGCCTCGTTCTGAGCGTGCAGCAGCCGCAGCGCGGTGGCCTCGTCGTCGGTCTCCAGGCTCTGCCGCTTGCTGGTGGTTCGGTCGAAGAGGTAGAACACCCCGCCTTGGCGGCGATACATACGGAATCGTTGGTTCATGATTCGCATCATGAGCGCCATGATCCCAGACTCCGAAAGTGACCGTCAGTGCGCAGTACCCCAGCTCGCGTGAGCGGTGAAGGAGTGGTGGCGAGCAGCCACTCTAGGCACAGTTTCGGGCACAGTTCGCTCTACCCATCCTCCCAAACGATTGCTGCACACGCAGTTACGAATGGAGGCGAGGGTCGGAATCGAACCGACGCATGGGGCTTTTGCAGAGCCCAGCCTTACCACTTGGCTACCCCGCCGCCGCGTGCTCGGTAGCTTAGTGATCACGGGGCTTGGCGCAAGCCCGATTTTGGCAACCGCGCGCCGACGACGATCTGTCCCAAGTCCAGAGCCTGCCGCGCATCCGCGTCCGGAAGCCCGCCGCAACGGCGCAAGTCGGGTAAGGAAGCCAACCAAACCGACCTCAGGCAGGAGGCAACCGCATCCCATCGCAGGCCTCGATACTCGACGGAGGCGAGGCGACACGGCGCCCGGTTTGCGGCCTCCGCCCCGAGCCTACAGGTCGTCCTCGGCCAGTTTGCGGTAGAGCGTGGCCAGGCTGATGCCAAGAAGCTCAGCCGCCTTGTCCTTGTCACCGTTCGTCTGGGCCAGCACGCGGTTCAGATAGGCCACTTCCTGCTCCCGGAGGAAGCTCTTCAAAGGCAGGATCGCGGTCCTTCCCCCACCTGTCGGCTCGGGCCCCAGTGAAACCAACGCGGGGGTGTTCTCGGGCGCGCCTGAAGGAGCGGGCGCGAGCACTTCGTCCTTGGTCTGGAAGACCGTATCCCCCGTGCCCGTCCGTGAGAAAGTCTGGAACGCCGGCGGCAGATCGCTCACACGAATGAGGCCGTCCTCGCAGAGGGCGCAGGCACGCTCGAGGGCGTTCTCCAGTTCGCGCACGTTGCCCGGCCACTCGTGCGCTGTAAAGACCTCCACCGCCTGGCGCGTGATGCGAACGGGTGCGCCGGTCTTGGGATTGAGCCGCTGCCGCAGGAAATGGGATACCAGCAACGGTATGTCCTCCTTGCGGTCCCGCAGGTTCGGCAGGTTGATCGAGATGACGTTGAGCCGATAGTAGAGGTCCTCCCGAAAGGTCCCTTCCTTGAGGCGCTTCTCCAGCGGTTCGTTGGTGGCCGCCAGCACCCGCACATTAACCGTAAACGGAATATTCTCCCCCACCCGCCGCACCTCGCGCTCCTGGAGCACCCGCAGCAGGCGGCTCTGGAGCATCGGCGGCATGGAGCCGATCTCATCCAGAAAAATGGTGCCTCCATCCGCCTCCTCGAACAGCCCCTTCTTGTCGGTCAGCGCGCCGGTGAAAGCTCCCTTGCGATGCCCAAACAACTCGGATTCCAGCAGATTCTCCGGCAGCGCGCTGCAGTTGAGCGGTACAAAGGGCGCGTTTTGACGGCGGCTGTTGAAGTGCAGCGCCCGCGCCACCAACTCCTTCCCGGTGCCGCTTTCGCCCCGGATCAAGATCGTGCTGTCAGTATCCGCCACCCGCTCGATCATGCGGAACACCTGTTGCATCAACGCCGAGGTGCCGATGATCCGGCTAAACTGGTAGCGCGTTTTGAGCTGCTTGCGCAGATAGACGTTCTCGGAGACCGCGTCGCTATAGGAGAGCGCCCGTTGAATGCACAGGCGCAGAGCGTCGAGCTTGAAGGGCTTCTCGAGATAGTCGTAGGCGCCATGCTTCATCGCCTCGACGGCCGTCTCGATGCGGCCGAAGGCGGTGATCATGATCACCAGCGATGGCGGGCTCAGCGCGCGGGCCTTCTTGAGAATCTCGAACCCGTAGGCCTGGGTCTTGTCGAGGTAGAGGTCCGTCACCACCAACTCGGGGTGGATCGTCTCCATGGCCTGGACCGCCGCCGGGCCGTTCGTGAAGGGAAACACCTCGTGTCCCTCGTGGCGCAGCAACTCCGTGACCATTTGCACCATGGTCACCTCATCATCTACCAGCAGAACTTTGGCCATGCGAGGACCGCCTCGTGAGGGCGGAGGAAACCGGCTAGTTGCCCGAGACGATACTGCCCAGTTGGAAGATCGGCAGGAACATGCACACCACGATGCCGCCGATCGTCACGCCCAGGAAGACAATTAGCAGCGGCTCGATCAACGAGGTGAGGCCGCTGAGCGTCGTTTCGATTTCCTCGTCGAGAAAATCGGCGACGCGCTCGAGCATCGCATCGATCTTGCCGGTCTGCTCACCCGCCGTGAGCATGCGGATGATCATGCTCGGGAACACCGGGTGCTTGGCCAGGGCGGCGGAGATGCCCTCCCCCTTTTCGATGTCGCTGGCCGCGGTGCGAATTGCCTTTTCCACCACCACGTTGCCGGCGGTGTTCGCCACGATGTTCAACACCTCGAGAATCGGCACACCGCTGCGGATCAGCGAAGCCAGCGTGCGGGTAAACCGCGCGAGCACGATCTTGTGGGCGATCACCCCGAAGATCGGCAGCTTGATGCGGGTCCGATCCCAGAACTCCCGGCCTTGCTTGGTCTTGATGTAGGCGAACCAGCCGTAAATGATCGCCGCCGCGCCCACCAGGATGTAGACGATCTTCGCCTGCAGCCAGTGGCTGGTCTGAATCAGCATCTCGGTCGGCGCCGGCAGTTTCTTGCCGAAACTGCTGAACACCTCGCCGAAGGTCGGCACCACCCGCACCATGAGGAACATCGTGATGCCGATCGCCACGATCGTGACCACGGTGGGGTACATCATGGCGGATTTGACCTTCTTGCGCAGGCGGGCGGTGTTCTCCAAGTAGGTGGCCAACCGCGCCATGACCTCCGCCAGCAAACCGCCTTTCTCCCCCGCGTCCACCATGCAGTAGTACAGCTTGGTGAACACCTTGGGGTGCTTCTGCAGCGCCGCCGAGAAACTCTCCCCCGCTTCCACCCGCGAGCACACGTCCTTGATGACGTCCCGCATCATCTTGTTCGTGGTCTGCTCCGCCAGCGCCTGCAGGGATTGGACGATGGCCAAGCCCGCGTCGATCATCGTCGCCAACTGCCGGGTGAACACCACCAAGTCCGCCAATGGCACGCTCCCACCCGCCGCCTTGCCGCGATGGGCGGCCTTTTCTTGGATGGAGACCACCAACTGGTTGCGGTTCAAGAGCGCGCTGACGGCCGCCTGCTCCGTAGGGGCGTCCATGGTACCCTTGGTTTCCCGCCCGCTCGCCGAATCTCGTGCGACGTAACTGAATGATGGCATACCTTGTCGTCAGTCATACCAGCGACAAGGCGGGTTGGCAAGCGCGCTTGCAGCCGTCCCGTGCGAAAGTCTAGCTGCGGAAGAGTCTCGCCGCCATCAGGTTGCTGGCCGCTCCAAAGGCCACGAGTACAGCCAAATGGCCCTGAATCGCCTCCAAGCCGTTCCCAAAGGTGATTGCCTGATGCAGTGCGCTCAAGGCCCACCCCGTCGGCACACAGTACGCCAGGCGACGAAAACTCTCGGGCACGATCTCCAACGGCCACCAACACCCACCCACCGCC
>CAYYMW010000144.1:0-12571 GCA_964472515.1 uncultured Verrucomicrobiota bacterium
GCTCCGACGCGGGGGCGGGCGTCTTTCATCCGTCGGAGGGCAAGTACGAGCCGCGCGGTTCCGCCCAAGGGCTGGCGGGGCCGTATGTCCGCCGCATCATGGAAGACCCGGACGGTTCCTTGTGGTTCGCGTGCGACCAGTGGCCCGACACCTCGGTGAGGCGCGGGGGACTCGCGCGATGGGAGCGGGGCCGCTGGGAGAGCTACCATCGCGAACAGGGATTGCCGGTCGATTACGTGCTCCAGTACTTCCGGGATTCGGCGGGACGTCAATATGCCATGACGCCCCGCGGCTGGGTGCAGAAGCAGGGGAACCGCTGGGAACCGCCTCCCTTGCGGGGGCACGCCCAGGAAACCACCGTCCTCGGGATGACCGAGGGACCCGGCGGGGTGCTGTTTGCCCAGGGCGAGAACCAGTTGCTGGTCTTGCGCAAAAACGAGTGGGAAGCCGCTGGGCGAGAGACCGCCGCCCTCTGCACGACCCGCGAAGGTGAGGTAGTGGCGGTTTGCCGGGACAGCCAGCGCGGCTTGCTCTGGTTCGGCGCCTGGGACGGCGAGCGCTTTGTGCGCCGCTCCGCCACGGTCTCCTACCCGCCTGGCAGCCAGCTCTACACCGTTCGCCAGGCCCCTGACGGGGACATTTGGTGTGTCGGCAGCGGCGTGGTCGTGCGCTGGAATTGCCGGGCCGGCCCTTGGAAGTTCTATCCGGACCTGCCGCTGCCGCAGGCGTGCGACCGCTGGGGGCACGTGTGGTTTTCCGGCAACTCGAATACCGTGGTGTCGCAAGGCGATCAGTATCTCCGCTTCGGGAGGCTGCGGAAATTCGTGGGCATCTCCAACGAGGGGCAAATCTACGGGTTTGGCGAAGACGAGGGGGCCCTGGTGGAAATCTCGGGGGCCGATCCAAGCCAGGTCCGGCCGGTGGCCTGGCAAGCGGGACACGTCAAAGACGCCCGGATGGATGCGGCGGGCGTGCTCTGGGCCTGGACTTCCGGGGTGGGCGAGCCTTTGACGATCGGCCGCCTGGAGGGCGGACGCTGGGAAACGTTGACCGACCCGGGCCTGGACGGGAAGACCGTGCAGCACACGACCCTGGATGCCCGCCAGGGGCTGTGGGTGGTCACGCAGTCCGCGCGAACGGTGGAGTATGGCCTCGTCCACCTGACCGGGACGCGACTGGATTGGCAGGACTTCGGCACCAACCGGCCGCCGTTGACGTATCCCGGGGTGGCGGCGGCGGGCGGCCGCGTCTGGTTGCACGGCTACTCGGGGCTGTTCGAGCGTTCGCTGGTTCCCGGCGGGAGCTGGCAGCCGGTGGCGGCCTTGCCCAACGCGAATGTGATGCAATCCCTCACCCTGGGGGAGGACACGGCTTTTCTCTACGCGAACTCCCACGGTGGCGGTCCCGGCTGCGCGCTGTGGCGGGCCGGGCAGTGGCAGCGCGTACGGGGTGGCTTCACCCGGCTCTCGCGCGGAGCGAACGAGTCGACCTTCTTGCTCTCCGCCCGGGGCGGGGTGTTCCTGCGCCGCCAAGCGGGCAGCCTGGCGCTCGAGTACCTGCCCCTGCCAACGGACGACTATGCGGGCACGGTGGTGGAAGACCGCCGCAAGGGCCTCTGGATCGGCACCGCTCAAGGCGTGTTCCACCGCCTGCCGGCCACCGTGCCGCCGGAGACGACGCTCCGTCTGCTAACCACGGAGATCCGCCAGGATCGCAACCTGCGCGTCGAACTGGGCGCCCTGGCCCGCTTCGACGTCGGCGGGCCGCCGGATGCCTGCCGCTACTCCTGGCGTTTCGACCAGACCCCGTGGAGCCCGTTTGTCGAGTGGACCGAGGTGTCCGCGCCCGGCGGCCTCCTCGTTTCCGGCGGGCTGGCGCCGGGACGGCACCGGCTCGAGGTGCGGGCGCGGGACGGCTATGGCAATGTGGATGCGACTCCCGCGGCGCAGGACTTCGTGGTGCTTCCGGTCCCGTTGCAGCAGCGCGCCTGGTTTGCGCCGCTGGTGGCGGGGTTGGCCGCCCTGATCGGTTTCCTGGGCTGGCTGGGCGTCTCGCGGACCCGCGAGATTGCCCGGAGCAACCTGGCGTTGCGCGAGGAGGTGGCCCGCCGCCGGCAGGCCGAGGCCGGACTGCAGGCCGCCCAAGCGCAGTTGGAGCAGCGGGTGGCGGAGCGGACGGCCGAACTGTCCCAAGCCAATGTTTCGCTCAACCGCGAGATCGCGGAACGCCAGCGGGCCGAGTCCTCCCGCGAGCGGTTGGAGGAGCAGTTGCGCCATGCCCAAAAGATGGAGGCCATCGGCACGCTCGCGGGCGGAGTTGCGCACGATTTCAACAACATTCTCGCGGCGATTGTGCCGTACACGCACCTGGCCATAGAGGACGCGGGGGATAATCCGGCGGTCAAGGAAAGCCTCGGTCAGGTGTTGCAGGCCGCCGGGCGGGCCACGCAGCTGGTCCAGCAAATCCTTGCGTTCAGCCGCCGCCAGAAGCAGGAGCGGCGCCTGGTCAACCTGGCCATGGTGTTGCGTGAGGCGCTGCAACTGCTGCGCTCCACCCTGCCGGCCAGCATCGAAATGGTGACGCGCCTGCAGCCCGCGCTGCCACCCGTGCTGGCCGATCCCACGCAGATGCACCAGGTCGTCATGAATCTGGCCGCCAACGCCGCGCATGCCATGCGCGGCCGTCCTGGCCGGCTGGAAATCACGCTGGAGGCGGTGGACACGGCGGACGAGGACCCGGCCCGGCGCCCGGCACTGGGGCGAGGTCCGCATGTGCGGCTGGCCGTGCAGGACAACGGCTGCGGCATGCCGCCGGAAGTCGTCGCGCGGGTTTTCGACCCCTTCTTCACCACCAAGGGGCCGGGCGAGGGTACCGGCCTGGGATTGGCGGTGGTCCACGGCATCGTGAAGGACCACGATGGGGCGATCTTCGTGGACAGCCGCGAGGGCATGGGCACGCGGTTCGAGATCTTCCTGCCGGCGCAACAGGGGGAAGTCGAGTCGCCCAAGGAAACCGCTCCGGCGCCAGCCGCCGCCCAAGCCGGAGAGCACATCCTCCTGGTGGACGACGAAGCCGCCGTGTGCAGCGCCCTGAGCCGGTTGCTGAAGCGGGAAGGCTACCAGGTAACGGTCGAGACCGATCCCACCAGGGCGTTGGCCTTGTTCCAACAGGAGCCTGATCGGTTCCAACTCCTGCTCACCGATCTGAGCATGCCTGGGATGAGCGGGGTTGATTTGGCAAAGCTAGTGCTCCAGCACCGTCCCGGTTTTCCCATCGTGCTGACCACGGGTTACGGGGGCGATTGGGCTCCCGCGCAGGTGCAGGCCCTCGGCATTCGGCGGGTCCTTCAGAAACCCATTTCCCCGACCCAGATCGGCGGGATCGTCCGCGAGGTGCTTACCGGCAAGCCGGCGAGCGTCGTCCCCCCCGCCACCTCAAGCCCCAAAGCATGAACCAGACTGGCCCATCCCAACCGGAAGACCGCCCGACGGCAGCGCCCGGGTTCCCGCGCCTGACCTCCCTGCGCACCGTGCCGGCCTTCCGCGCCCGGTTGGCCGCCTTGGGCCTGAATCTTCCCTGCGACGACGAGATTCTGACGGCCGGAACCTCCCCCCTGGCGAACCCGGTGCGCGGGCTGACGGTGAACGGCAAGCCTATCGGCAACCGCTGGGCCATTCACCCCATGGAAGGCTGGGACGCCACGCCGGAGGGCGGAGCCACCGAGGAGATGCGCCGCCGCTGGCGGCATTTCGGCGAAAGCGGCGCCAAGCTGATCTGGGGCGGCGAGGCCATGGCGGTCCGGCGCGAGGGACGGGCGAATCCCCGCCAGTTGGTGATCACCCCCGAGACGCAGGGAGACCTGGCAGCGTTGCGGGAACTGGTGGCGTGCGCCCACAAGGAAATCCACGGTACCACAGATGACTTGGTAATCGGGTTCCAGTTGACCCATTCCGGGCGGTTTTGCCGGCCGAACGATGCGAAGCGGCCCGAACCCCGCGTAGCCTTCCGCCATCCGCTGCTCGATGCCCGCTTCGGCGTAGTGGATGACCGCCAAGTCTTCCGGGACGACGAGTTGGCCGGTCTGGTGGCGGACTACGTGCGCGCGGCGCGGGTGGCGCGCGAGGCCGGCGCCGACTTCGTGGACCTCAAGCACTGCCACGGCTACCTGCTGCACGAATTTCTGGCCGCCCACACCCGGCCTGGCGCCTACGGTGGCAGCTTCGAGCACCGCACCCGCCTGCTGCGCGAGTTGGTGGCGGCGATCCGCGCCGACGGCAACCCGATTGAGATCGGCGTGCGGCTGAGCGCGTTCGACCTGGTGCCTTTCCAGGCCGACCCGGCACGCTCGACCCCCGGGAGACCCGGTCCCGGCCAGCCGATGAGCCACCAGGCTTGCCTGCCGTACCGGTACGGTTTTGGCGTGAATCCGCAGAATCCCCTCGAATACGACCTGGCCGAACCACTGCGCTTCCTGACTCTGTGCGCCGAACTGGGCATCCGTTTGATCAACCTTTCCGCCGGCTCGCCCTACTACAATCCACACGTCCAGCGGCCCGCCGCGTACCCGCCCTCGGACGGCTACCAACCGCCCGAGGATCCCTTGATCGGGGTGGCGCGGCAGATCGAGGTGGTGCGCGCGCTCAAAGCCGGGGCGCCCGCCGGACTGGTGATCGTGGGCACGGGGTACACCTATCTGCAGGAGTATCTTCCCCACGTGGCCCAGGCGACGGTGCGGGAGGGATGGACCGACCTGGTCGGCATCGGGCGGATGGTGCTGAGCTACCCTGGTTTCCCGGCGGATGTGCTCCGCGCGGGCCGGCTCAACCCGCGTTTCCTGTGCCGCACCTTCAGCGACTGCACCTCCGCCCCGCGCCACGGCATGGTAAGCGGGTGCTACCCCCTCGACCGCTACTACGCAACCCGCTCGGAAAGCGAGCGGCTGAAACGCATCAAACGGGGCGGGGAGTGAAACCGGGCCGCCCGGAAAAGCAGGACGGGGGAAACGCGACCAGCAAAACGCCCGAGCCACTGGCCCGGGCATTAATGGTGAAAAGGGATGGGGAGCGGGCTAGGCGCGCTCCATGTACTTGCCGGTGCGGGTGTCGATCTTGAGCTTCTCGCCCGTCTTGATGAACAACGGGGCTTGCACCGTGATCCCGGTTTCCATCAACACCGCCTTCTGCACGTTGTTGGCGGAATCGCCCCGGATGCCTTCCGGCGCATCGGTGACGGTCAGCACCACCGCGGAGGGCAGCTCGATCTGCACCGGCTTCTCGTCGACAAAGGTCACGGTGACCTGGGTATTCTCCACCAGGTAATTCTTGGCGTCGCCCACGATCTCGGGCGGGAGCGTGACGGTCTCGAACGTCTCCGGATCGGAGAAAACGAAATCCTCGCCGTCCTTGTAGCTGAAGTCCATCTTGGTCGCGACCATCGGGATGACGTCGATGCGCTCCGTGGAGCTGAAACGCACATCGCTGGACTTGCCGGTGCGGATGCTGCGCAGCGTGGCCTGCACAAAGGCGCGCAGGTTCCCAGGCGTCCGGTGCTGGGTGTCCAGCACGACGCAGATGTCGCCATTGTGGTTGATCGCCATGCCGCGGCGCAGATCGTTTGCTGATGCCATAAGCCTGTCTAAGTCATTCGCTGCCGGCCAAGGTGTTTGGCCATAGCGAGCGGTGGAGTGTACCTGAGAACCCTCCAAGTGCAAGCGCTGATTTTTCGTCGATGGGGGTCGTTCCGCATGCCAATCCGGGATTGCGCCGCGCGCGCTTTCCACCCGGACCCGGCTGCGCTTTACTACCGCCGTGACCGAACGCGATCAACCGCCTTCCGTGGACGCCCCACCGGGCGCCGTCATCTCCCTGGCCGGCGGGCCAATGCCGGTGGACTATGTCCACCACGCCCGCGCCCGGCGCTACCTCCTGCGGGTGGACGCCGCCGGCCGCGCCCGGGTGACCGTGCCGCGTTCCGGCACCTTGCGGGGGGCGTGGGCCTTCGTCCAGAAGCACGCGGTCTGGCTCGAACAACAACGGGAGCGGCGCGCCCTGGCCGTGCCTCCCCTGCGCTCCTGGGGCGAGGGCGCCGAGGTCCTGTTCCGGGGGGAGAAGGCCTCCCTCAGCAGCAAGCCGTTGGGGAGGGTGCTCCTGCTGCGCTTCGCCGACCAGTCGTTGACCGCTCTGCCCGAAATGACCGATTGGCGTCCGGCCGTCGAGTCCCACCTCTGTTGGCTGGCGCGGGAGGAGCTGCCCGCGCGGGTCGCCGAACTGGCGCCGCGGTTGGGGGTGGTTTGCCGTCGCGTCACCGTGCGCAACCAACGCTCGCGGTTCGGCTCCTGCTCCGCCATGGGCAACCTGTCGCTCCACTGGCGGCTCATCCAAATGCCGCCAAACGTGCGCGATTACGTCATCTTCCACGAGTTGGCCCACCTGCGCGAGATGAACCACTCCGCGCGCTTCTGGGCCTTGGTGGCCCAGGTCTGTCCGGACTTTCGGGAGGCCCAGGCGTGGCTGCGCTCCCACCGGGACCTGTTGCATGCCCCCGGCGAATGCTGACGCTCGTCCTCAACGACCGCCCCGGCAACCGCTACGCCCTCAACGTCCTCGCGGCAGCGGTGGAAACCTGCCTGCCGGAGGTCTGCCTGGCTCCTGTCGCCACGGTGGACGAAGCGCTCGGCGCGGCGGGCGGGGCCCTGGCGCAAGGGGGCGCGGTCGTGATGGCCTGGTCGTTCGCCTCCATCGATGCGGCGGCCCGGCGCACCGAGTTGGGCTGGTTCCGGCAGCAATGCCCGCACGCGGACGTCCTGCACGTGGCGGGGGGGCCGCATCCCTCCGCGGAACCCGCCGCCACGGTCGCCGCTGGCTTTGACGTGGCGGTGGTGGGGGAAGGTGAGGCAGCGTTGATCGCCTTGCTCCGCGCGCGGCTCCGTGGAACCTCGCTTTCCGGCCTCGAGGGCCTGTCCAGCCGTCCCACCAGCGGCGGACATGTGTTGCGTGCCACCGCACCGGTGGAGCTCGACGACTTTCAACCGTTTCCGACGCGGCTGGCGCGGTTCAACCCGATCGAGATCACGCGGGGCTGTGTTTACGCCTGCAAGTTCTGCCAGACGCCGTTTCTCTTCAAAGCGCGCCTGCGCCATCGTTCCGTCGAGGCCGTGCGACAGTACGTGAGCCATCTGCGCGGCCGCGAGCTGTTCGACCAGCGGTTCATCACCCCCTCGGCGCTTTCCTACGGCTCAACTGACGAGCGTCCCAACCTCCCCGCCGTCGAGGCCTTGCTCGAAGCCACCCGTTCCGCGTTGGGCCCCGGCGGCCGGATCTTCTACGGCACCTTTCCTTCGGAACTCCGCCCCGAGCAGGTCACCCCGGCGGCGCTGCGGTTGTTGCGCCGCCACGTGGCCAACCGCAGTCTGCTCATCGGGGCGCAGTCCGGTTCCGACCGCCTGCTGGCCGCCTGCGGGCGCGGGCATGACGTCCAAGCGGTGCGCGCCGCCGTCCGCTACGCGGTGGAGGCGGGGTTCCAGCCGGAGGTCGACCTGATCTTCGGCATGCCGGGCGAGACGGAAGCGGATCTGGACGCGTCCTTCGCCTTGGCGGACGACTTGGCCGCCCGTGGCGCGCGCATTCACGCGCACCTGTTCATGCCGTTGCCCGGCACCCCTTGGCGGCGCGCCGCCCCGGCCCGGCTGAGTCCCCGGGCGTTGCAGCGGCTGGGGGCGATGACGGCGGCCGGCACGCTGCACGGGCAATGGCAGCGGCACGGGCGGGTGGCCCATCGTCTGGCGGGGCAGTCGGCCGGCGAAACGGCAGGCGAGACCGGGAGCGTCCGCGCTTGACCCTACTTCACCGCGTAGCACCACAGGGAACCGTGGTCGCGCAGGAGCAGACGGCCATCGGCCACGACGGGGTAGGCCCACGACTTCTCCATCGGGTTGCCGTGCTTGGGCGGTTCCGGGGGCGTAAACCGGCCTTTTTCGCGATAGCCGTCGGCGGACGGTTCCACCAAGGCCGCTTCGCCATTTTCCCCGTGGAGGTAGAGGCGCCCGTCCGCGTAGCACAGGGACGCCGCGCCCAACGCGCGCTCCTCCCATTTCACCCGGCCGGTGGCAAAGTCGACACAGAGCATCGCTTGTCCGGTGGTGCCGTAAAGGCAGTCTCCCACCTTGATCCCGCCGCCAATGGCCGTGGGCAGTTTCGCCTCGAAGTAAAGCTCCTGCGCCTCGATCCCGCCGTCCTTGGCCGCCAGTTTGACCGCGCCGCCGCCGGTGCCGGCCGCGCCCGCGTAGACGATCGCGCCGTCCGCCACCGGTGTCGGGATGTTCGCGTTGAACTTGCTGACCGCCTTGGGAAACCGCCAGAGGAGCTTGCCCGTGCCGGCCTCGACCCCGGTGAGTCCCTTCTGCAGCAACTGCACGTACTGCTTCACCCCGCCGGCCTGCACGACCTGTGCGGAAGCGTAGGCCGCCTCGTCACCTTCCGGCAGGGCGCATTTCCAGATCGTTTCGCCGGTCGCCTTCCGGAGCGCCACCATCGTGGCCTGACTGCCGCCGGGCGAGCACACCAGGGTGTCGCCGTCCACGAGGGGCGATTCGGCATAGGCCCACGTGCCGGGCTTGCCGCCGAAGTCCGTCCGCAGGCTTTTCTTCCAGACCACCTTGCCCGAACCGGTTTCCAGACATACCAGGTCGCCATCCGATCCCAGGGCAAACAGGCGGTCGCCGTCCACCGTGGGGGTGGAGCGCGCCGTGGGGAAGTTCGGGTTCTGCTTCGGGTTGCCCACCGCGCCAATGCGCACCGACCACACCAGCTTCCCGTCCTTCAGGTCGCGCGCCTGCACCGACTCATTTTCCACCCCCTCACTCGACAACAGGTAGAGCCGCCCGCCCGCCACCGCGGGGGTCGAGTATCCCGACCCCGCATCGCCGATCTGCCACAGCAGCTTGGGGCCTTCTTTGGGCCACTCTTGGAGCAAGCCGGTTTCCGCCGAAAGGCCGTTGCGGTTCGGCCCGCGCCACTGCGGCCAGTCCGCCGCTTGACCGAGGGTGGTGAAAAACAGGGCGCACGCCGCGCCGGTGGCGAGGCACGAGAACGCCGGGAAAGTCCGAAAAACGGGGAGCTTGCGCATAGTGGTGGTTGGCATGTTCGGGAAACGTGGCTCACTGACGACTGACCCAACGTTCCCAGCATGCCCGAAAACGGCGGGCCTGGCAATTCGGGAGTTGGGCTGGCATCGGACCCGGTCCGCCAAGAATGGCACCGGAAGTCATGCCACCCGGCGGCGGCAGGGGAAGGCGGAAAGCGACCCTCCCGGGCAAGGTCCGACCGGCACAACGAGGAACTTCAGGCCTTAGCTACTTCGTCCGCTGGCCGAGGCAATAGAGATTGGTGAAGCCACGGAGAAACACCTGCCCGTCGCTGATGGCCGGGGAGGCGTAGCAGGGCTCGCCCAACTCGTATTGCGCCACCCGCTCGAAGGTGGGGCCGGGCTTGACGACATTGATCTGCCCGTCGTCGTTGATGTAATACGCCAGGCCGTTCAGCAGCACCGGCGAGGCATGGTGCCGCCCCAGCTTCTCCTGCCAGTACACCTTGCCCGTGGCGGCTTCGTAACAGAAGGCCGTGCCACCCGCGTTGATGCTCAGCAGGTAGTCCCCCGCCACCAACAGGGAGGGAATGTACGGGGCGCCCAACTTGTCCCGCCACACGATGTGCGTCTGCGTCACGTTGCCCGTGCCATCGGGCTTGATCGCGAACAACACCCGATCCGGCCAACTGCTGCTCACATACACCAACCCCGCCTTCTCGCTGTACGCGGGCGTGGCCGCGAACTCCTGCGAGGGGCCGTCCACCGTCCACAGCACCTTGCCCGTCGCCGGGTCGAAACTCGTCACGCAACGGTCCCCGCACTGCACCAGTTGCCGGCGGCCGGCCATCTCGCGAATCATCGGCGCGCTGTAGCTGATCCCCTTGTTCGTGCGGTCCACGCGCCACAGGGTGCGGCCGTCCGCCCGGTTCAGTGCCACGAGAAACGAGTCCCCCTTGCTGTCGCCGTCCAGGATCACCTGCTCGCCCTCCAACACCGGCTCATTGCTGAAGCCCCACTCGCCCTTGTGCGTTCCTACCTTCTGCTGCCAGAGCTGCTTGCCGGTGGCGAAATCGTGCGCCGCCATCACGATGTCGTCCCCCACGCGGAAGGCGGCGTAAACCCGCTGTCCGTCGGTGGCGGGCGTGCCCGAGGCGTAGCTGTTCTCCTTGTGGATGGCCTCCAGCGGGCCGTTCACCACGGTCTCCTGCCACACCACCTTGCCCGTCGCCCGGTCAAAGCACACCAGCGCGCGGTCGAGCTTCTCCGGAAAGGCCGTCGCCGTGAGCACGCGGTCGCCCCACACGATGGCCGAGGCGTGCCCGGTGCCCGGCACGGCGGCGCGCCACACCGCGTTGCTCACGTTCCACTCGGCGGGGGCCTTGGTATCCGGAGAAGTGCTGTCCCCGCGCGGCCCGCGCCAGACCGGCCAGTTCTCGGCGGCGGCGGGAAGCGACATCAACAACGAAGTGGCGGCCAGCAGACCGCTGAAGGACTTGGTAACCGAACCGTGCATCATAGGCCAAAGGGTGTTTTGGGTCGGCGGCGGCGGTGGTCACCGAGCCAGGCGCAGCCACCCCAACCAGCCCCGTCAGAATGCGGGAACCTCCCGGGCATTCAAGGCCAAACGCGGCGCGCCAACGAAACACTCCCATCCAACGTCGCCTGCGGTCCGTTCTCGGCCGGAGCGCCTACGCGGCCACCGCCGGCGTCCGGTTCTTCCAGTAGTGCCAGAGCACCAACCCCAGCGCCACGCCCCCGAGCACGAGCGAGGCGACGAAGAACCACTCCGAGTCAACGCGCCACTGGACCTCCCCGTTGATGGTCTTCGAGGCTGTGGCGCGAAAACGCGTCAGCCCAAGATACCCGATCGCCAGCGAGACCAGCGTCGAGATCAAGGCCGGGCGGAACCGTTGCGGCTTCGCCAACACCCCCCAGCGCAACCCGAGGATCACGGCGACCAGACTCCCCAACCACACTGCGGCAGGCACTCCAAAAACGGCGACAAGCGGCATCGATTGCATCGGGGGTGATCCTGCCACGCCTCCCCCACCCCGGCGATTACAAATCCACAGGCCGTTTGCACTACCCCCAGGTCAAGGTGGCGCCGCCACCGCCCAAGCCGCGTCGCGACCCGCGCAGCGCGAGATCGCTTCAGCTTCGGCCCGCATGTACCCCGGCTTGCCCACGCCAACGGCGTGGCGGCGGATCAGCCCGGGGTAGCACCCCGGGGAAAACCGCCCCCAGAAACCTCTCCCGCCCTGTCAGCGGCGGGAGCCCTCTATGCAAACCGCCCCGCCGCGTAACCAGGCCGTCGCCCCCGCAAACCCACCAGCCGGTCTCCCATCTTGTCCTCCAACCCAAGGCCAAGCCACTTGGAACGCGACCTCCTCGGCTTACCCACGCCAACGGCGTGGGGGCGGACCAGCCCGGGGTAGCACCCCGCGGAAAACCGTCCCCGGAAACCTCTCCCGCCCTGTCAGCGGCGGGAGCCCTCTATGCGAACCGCCCCTCGGCCCAACCAGGCCGTCACCGCCGCGATCCCACGCCATCCCGCCGGGGTTGGGACCTCGTAGCCGCCGCCCCCCGCCTCCGCCGCAGCCATCAGGCCAAGGCCACGCCGCAGGTCCGCTTTGCGCAGCACCCCGCTGCCCTGTAAGGGCTACAGAAGTTAGCCCAGGGCACAGGCCCGCAACTCCCCTGACCGCCTCGGGCGGTCACCCGCAGCGGGCCGAACGCCCTGGGTTCCATGTCGCCATGCGCAGCACCACCTCCCCTTCGTACGGAAGGGGAGGCCGGGTGGGGTTGTCACTCCAGCCATCCGGCCTCCTCTGGATGCCATTTTCTCGAGGGCTGGAGCGGCGGCGGCTCGTCGCCGTGGGGTGCTTGCGGTCTCGGGGACGAGCCGTCCCCGCTCCGGGTCCGTCGCGGAGCGACGCTGGCCTGGACGACACCGCTAACAACGTCGGGAAGCCACCCCATGGCGGCCTTTCGGTCCTGCGGACCTTCGCCTCCGGCGAATCCCTTCTGCCGGTCCCGACCTGCAGAAGTCAGCAGGTTGGAAACCTGCGGTACGCCCCAGGGCGGCGCTGCCCCGGCAAACCCAACGGGTTTGTGGCGCTCAGCCCAACGTTGGCTTGTCAGCAAGCCTACGTTGGGTCACCAGCACCCCCGGCGAGCACAACCTTGAAGAGGTTGTGGCTCGATTCGATCACATAACGCGGCGCTGACCGGAAGAGGCCGCAACCTATTCCGGGTTGTCTACCTGACTGCCCCAACGGGGCAGCGCATGCCAGCCCAGCCCCCCTCTGGTAGGAGCCGACGTAAGGAGACTCTCGCATCCGGACCCCGGCCCACAGACCCTCACCCAAGCCGATTCCAGAGTCTCGTTACCTCGACTCCTACTTGCTGGGAATCCTGCCCCTGAGCGCTTATCGCCTCCGCCGCAGCCATCAGGCCAAGGCCACGCCGCAGGTCCGCTTTGCGCAGC
>CAYYMW010000144.1:12671-14880 GCA_964472515.1 uncultured Verrucomicrobiota bacterium
GGGTCCGTCGCGGAGCGACGCTGGCCTGGACGACACCGCTAACAACGTCGGGAAGACACCCCATGGCGGCCTTTCGGTCCTGTGGACCTTCGCCTCCGGCGAATCCCTTCTGCCGGTTCCCGACCTGCAGAAGTCAGCAGGTTGGAAACCTGCGGTACGCCCTGGGGCGGTGCCGCCCCTGCAAACCCAACGGGTTTGTGGCGCTCAGCCCAACGTTGGCTTGTCGGCAAGCCTACGTTGGGTCACCCGCCCCCCTGGCCACCACAACCTTGAAGAGGTTGTGGCTCGATAGGATCGGAGCACCCGGCATTGATCGGAAACGGCCTCACCAACGACCAAACCCCAACCGTCGTTCCTGTCTCCCAACCTTCGGGTCGGTTGCCTGACTGCCCCAACGGGTCGGCGCACCCTACCCCCGCCTCCGCCGCAGCCATCAGGCCAAGCTCGCCCCCTCTGGTAGGAGCCGACGTCAGGAGGCTCTCGCATCGGAACCCCGTCCCACAGACCCTCACCCAAGCCAATTCCAGAGTCTCGTTACCTCGACTCCTACTTGATGGGAATCCCGCCCCTGAGCGTTTACCGCCTCCGGCGCAGCCACCAGCCCAAGCCCAAGCCCCCGAAACCGAGCAAGGCATAGGTGGAGGGTTCGGGAATCGTGATCAGGTTGCCGTTGCGATCTACGAAGCCGTAAATGTCAAAGAAAGCTGACTGACCGACAGGCAGGTAGAGCCCAACGCCTGCCTCGGTACCTGCATACGGGCTTACGTTGACGTAGCGATGATAGAAAGGTCCGCTATCCTCGTGAACCTCCTGCGCGACCCCGTTGATCCGAAACTCATAGCGTTCCGCCCATCCCTCAGGGATGTAGAACCACAGTTCTGCAGCGTTGGCAGGCACAACACCGCTTTGTGAGATCATCATGGTAGTCTCGCGCATCTCAGCCGGGTCGTATCCCCAGAGATACGTGCCATAGCTTCCCCACGATGTCGCGGGAGCAGTATGCGTCAGGACCGGCGTGTTCCCGCTCTCAACAGAAGTCCATGCGGCTTGCTCGGACCCGATCCTCACCGACCATCCCTGTAATGCCTCCGTGGTAGGCGCTCGCAAATAGGCATTCCCAAACTGATCGGTTGCCGACTGTACGTGGCGCAAGTCTGGGGATTCGAAATTGAAGTTTACGAAATCTCCGGCAAGCCCCGCGCTGCTTGTCGCAACGGCCAAGAGCATCACAAATGTTTGATTCATAGCTGTTAATCAGCCCTCAAAGTGCCAGGCCAAGGTTGGTGTAACTGCCGCTGCTGTTGCTTTCCAAGCGCATGCCCCGCGGCCGGGGCTGCCGATGACCACGCCTGTGAGGCGGCGCTGGTAGGAAGTGCCCCCCTGCTCCGTTGGTCATACTCCTTTGGTTGAACCCCCAGTGGCCCAGCCGGGCGGGAGCGACGCTGGCGGCAAGACGCCCCCAACCTCTTGGAGCGCCCTCGGGCCATCCCTTTACGCACCTTCGATCCCTCATGCTTCCCGGCCTGTTTCGCTTGGAACTGGTTTCACCCGCAACATCCCAAAGAGCGGCCCGGCGATCAAGCCGGGAACGCCCTCCTGCCGCAAGTATCATCCGCGCTTTTGGCCGCCATCAGCCCTGGCGGCCCGCGCCGTCCGGTCTCCCCCCTCCTGCTCACTGCCAGGTCTCCCCACCCAGTCCACCGTGTCCATGGAAGGCTCGGTCATTCCCCTGCCCGGCTCTACCCTGCCCGCATGAGTATGTAGACCAGCAAACTCAGAACCGTGCCCCAGCGCAGGCCATGCTCCCCTCCGAACTCCGGTGAGGTCGCCAAACGTCACCGGCCCGGCTATTCGCATGACTTCATACCCGACCTCGATGGCGTGCCGCGCCAACGGCGGCCGAGCCACCCGCGACACCGCTGGGCCCGTGCCTTCGCCCTGCCCTCCCGCCGTCCCGCCCTCCCACGGCGCCGTCCCATGGCGGTGTGCAGCACTGCAAAAACCCGGGACAAGCCGCAAACCACCCTCCACCTCTGCGTTCTTTGCGCTCTTTGTGGTTCACCATCCTCGGTTCCCGCCCCCCGTCCCGCCAGGCGCAGCCCCGCAGGTGCAAATAGCTGCAAACAGGTGCAAACTCCCGCAATCGCTCGCCGTCACGGTTCGCCCCCATAGGCCACCGACCCCTCGGTGGCTCCGCGCCTTTTTGGCA
>CAYYMW010000145.1:0-14872 GCA_964472515.1 uncultured Verrucomicrobiota bacterium
CCCCACCGTTCACCTTCGCCCTGGCGAGGCCGAGCGCCTGCAAGCCGGACACCCTTGGATTTACGAGGGTTCGGTGGCCAAGGTGACCAAGACCCCGGAAGACGGCGGCCTGGTCCAGGTGCGCGACCACCGGCACCGGCCCATGGGCTTTGGCTTCTTCAACAGCAAGTCGAGGATTCGCGTCCGGGTGATCAGCCAGGAACGCACCGCCGCCGACCAGGAGTTTTTCGTCAACCGTTTCCGGGCCGCCCTCGCGGTGCGGCGCCGGCACATGCCCGGGGCCACCTCGTTCCGGCTGGCCAATGCCGAGAGCGATTTCCTGAGCGGCCTGATCGTGGACAAGTACGAAGACGTCCTGGTGTTGCAGATCACTTCCCTGGGCATGGACGTGCGCCGTCCGGCCATTGTGGCGGCCCTTCAGGAAGTGGCCGCCCCCCGCGCCATTCTCGAACGCAGTGACACCGGTTCCCGCAAGTTCGAGGGCCTCGGCGAGGCCACGGGCGTGCTGGCGGGCGAAGCGCCCGGCGAGGTGACCGCCCGGCTGAACGGCCTGAAGTTCCACGCCGACCTGGCCGCCGGCCATAAGACCGGTCTCTATCTTGACCAGCAGACCAATTACCAACAGGTCGCACAGTACGCCCGCGGCGGGCGGGTGCTGGATTGCTTCAGCTTCGCCGGCGGGTTCGGGCTGCATGCGGCCCGGGCGGAAGCCGCGCAAGTGGTCATGGTGGACCAGAGCGCGGAGGCCGTGACGCTGGCCCAGCGCAACGCGGCCGCCAACGGGTTGGCGGATCGCTGCGCCTACGAAACCGCCAACGTCTTCGACTGGCTGAACGCCAAGACCGCCCCCGCCGCTCCGGGGGCGGGACGGTCCGATCCGTTCGATCTGATCATTCTCGATCCGCCCTCCTTTACGCGCACCCGCGCCGCCATCCCCGATGCCCTGCGCGGCTACAAGGAGATTCACCTGCGCGCGCTGCGGTTGCTCAAGCCCGGCGGGGTGCTGGCCACCTTCTGCTGTTCGCATCACGTCGACGCCCTGATGTTCCAGGAGGCCATTCTGGCGGCAGCGTTCGACGCCCGCGTGGTCCTGCGCCGGATCGCCACCTACAGCCAGGGGCCGGATCATCCCATCCTGCCCAGCATCCCCGAAACCGAGTACCTCAAGGGCTTCGCGTTCGAGATCGCGCGGTAAACCGCCCCTCCCCTGGCAGACGCCACCGTTCCGCCAAGACGGGGCTGATCCGGCGGGCCGGCTAACCGCCGGACGGCGGGCGCTTCGTTTCGCCCAAGACGCCTTCGAGCTTCTTGCGCAGCTCGCCCAGTTCCTTGGACTTGAAGGAGGTCTTCGTCTTCTCGAGCACGGCGACGGTTTCCCAAAGGGCCTGCATGAGGAGGGCCGGACGGCACTCGGCCAGGGGCGGTTGGCCTGCTTCGGCGGTGGGGGAGACCCGCAGCGTTTCGAGCAGGAGCCGCAAGTCCGCCAAGGACTGGGCGGCGTTCCGCATCGTCAGGTCGAGAAAGGTATGCATGGAGGCGTCCGCCGTGCCTCCGGAGGGAGTGCGGAGCGCCCATTCGAGCCGCTCCAAATCCGCGGAGGCTTGCAGGTGCCGCTGGCGGCTTTGCACGATGGCCCGGAAGCACTGGTGGCGTTCGATGGCCTTGCGAACGTGCTCGAGCAGCACCGCGGACTCCACCGGCTTGATCAGATAGGCTGCCACAAAGAGCCCCACCGACTGCGCGGCCGAATGGACCGAGGGCGCGCCTGTAATCAGAATCACCGGGAGCCCCGCCTGGATTTGCGGCAGGCTGGCCACCAACTGCAGATTCTGGTTCCCGGGCATGTCGATGTCCGAGATCAGCAAATCGTAAGGTTGCTCCTGGAGACGCTGTTCGACCTCCTGGCCGCTCCCGGCGGTGTCGCACGCGTAGCCGTGACGGATCAGGAGCAAACGGGTTACCTCCCGGAAGGCGAGATCATCGTCCGCGACCAGCAACCGGGCGGAGGTGGCGGATTCGGTTGGACCAGAATTCTTCGACACGCCCGCAGGGTACTCACAACCGGCGGCGGATTCAATCTCGCCGCGGCTGGCCCGGCGGAAGCCGCGCCGGGCGGGCGTCAGGCCGGATGGTGCTGGAGTGCCGCGGCCAGGGTGCTGAGCAACTGTTCGCCGGTGAACGGTTTGGCGAGAAAGGCGGTGGCCCCGCGTTTGAACGTCTCGTCCTGGAATTCCTTCGTGGCCACGCCGCTCATGGCGACGATGGGCAGCCCGGGATGCTGCTCGTAGAGCATCGTGATCAACTGACGCCCGTCGCCAAACGGCATCATGATGTCGGTGAGCACCGCCCGGATGCGGTCGTAATTCCGTTCGTACACGTGCACCACCTCGGAGGCGCTCTTGGCCGTGAGCGGGGTGTAGCCGCCCCGGCGCGCGATCTCCGCCGCCAGGTGCAGGATGGCCGGTTCGTCGTCCACGATCAGGATAAGCTCGCCCCGGCCGCGCGGCGCGGCGCGGCGTTCCGTGCGGGTAACGCCGCCTTCGGTCTGGAGTCCGGCCGGGAGGAACACCTGGAAGACCGCCCCCTTCTTGGGCTGGCTTTCCACCAGCACAAAGCCGCCATGGCTCTCCACGATGCCCAGCACCGTGGCCAGCCCCAAGCCCGTGCCCTTGCCCTGTGGCTTGGTGGTGAAGAAGGGATCGAAGATGCGGTCCATGACTTCCGGCGGAATGCCGGTGCCGCTGTCCGCCACTTTGATGACCACGTAGTCGCCGGCGCGCGCCTTGGGATGGAGGCGGGCTTGGTTCTCGTCGAAGTGAGTGTTGGCTACCGTCAGGAAGAGCACGCCGCCCTCGGGCATGGCGTCCCGCGCATTGACGCACAGGTTCATCAGCACTTGGTGGAGCTGGGACGGGTCGGCCAGCACGGTGCGGGGCTCGCCCGCGAAGTCTGTATAGACCTGGATGTCTTTGGGGAAAGTCTGCTGCAGCAGGCGGGTGACTTCCTTGAGCAGGTGGCGGGGCTGGACCGGGCCGCGTTGGGTGTCCGCACCGCGGGCGAAGGTGAGCAACTGGCGGACGGTGTCGGCCCCGCGCCGGGCGCTGTCTTCCATCATGGCGAGCATGGCTTTATCGTCCGCGGTCGTGATCGCGGTCTTCAACATGTCCAGGCCCATGACAATGGGGCTGAGGATATTATTCAGGTCGTGAGCCACCCCGCTGGCCAGCGTGCCCACGCTTTCGAGCCGTTGGGCGCGCAGATAGTTCGCCTCGAGCCGCTTCTTCTCGGTGATGTCGGTGCATCGGATCAGGAGCAGCGGTTCGGCGCCTTCCGGGTGGGGAACGCCGGTCCAGCGGCTGTCGACCGGCACCTCTTTCTGCGGCGCCGTCAGCAGCGTCAATTCGCCGCTCCATTCGCCGGTGGCATTGACCGCTTGGACGGCGGCGTGCAGCTCGTCGTCCGAGCGGGTGCGCAACACTTCCTTCAGTTCCTTGCCTTCCGCCTGGGTCGCGCGGAGACCGGTCAACGATTCGGCGGCGGCGTTGATGTAGCGCACGCCCTTGCGCGGCCCCCAAACGATCAACGCGTCGTGGGTGGCATTCAACAGCGCCGCTTGTTGGCGGAGCCGGTCTTCATCCCGCTTCTGGTCGGTGATATCCTTGATGGCGATCGCCACGCCGGCCTCCCGATCCTTGGGGTCCAGGGGCGCGCCGTAAAGAAAGACGTCCCGCAGCGAGCCGTTGGCACAACGGAAGCGCGTCTCCACGTAGTTCGAGCCCTGCTCCCACAGCCGGTTGGAGAGATCCTGCCAGACCCGCTCGAATTCCTGCTCGGACTCGTAAAGCAGGCGCGAAGAATGATGGAGCAGATCCTCGACCGAGTAGCCGGTGAATTCGGCGAAACGGACGTTCACGGAAAGGAACTTCCGGTCCCGCACAATGACCAGCCCCACCGGCACGGCCCGGTAGAGACTGCGGAGGGTGCTTTCGCTGCGCCGCAGCTCCTCCTCGGCGCGCAGGCGGTCGGTCAGGTCCAGATGCACCAGCACGACCCGCTGGACTTCGCCCGTCTGCTTGCGGATCGGATAGAGTTCGCCCTGCACCACCCGGCGTTCGCCGGCGCCAAACACAGTGACCGGATCATAGGTTACGATGGGCAGCGACACCCGCTCGCCGGCGAAGGCACGCTGCACGGCCGGAGCGAGGCCAATCGCCGCCAACTGAGGATCCTGGAGCAAGTTGTAGCGTTCCACCCGGGCGGGCGGGACTTTCCAGAGGCCGAGGCAGGCCTGGTTCATCTGCAACACCTCGCCTTGCGGCGAAAGCACCATCATGCTGAAGGGCAGCTCCTCGATGATGCTCTGGAGGCGGGCCTCGCTTTCGCGCAGTGCCTCCTCGGCCAGCTTCCGGTCCGTGACGTCCATGGTCACGCCGTTGAAGAGCAGGTCGTCGCCGTGCTTCTGGGGAAGGGATCTGGCGCTGAACCACTTTACCGCTCCGGAGGGGTCGATGAAGCGGCCTTCAAAACACCACGGAGCGACGCGCTCGGTGGCCTCCCTGACGGAGGCAAAGAAACGCGGGAGATCCTCCGGGTGAATGCGCTCGCAGAGCCGGGCGTAGGCATTGCGGGGCGATGCCTCCGCGCCGATCATGTGAGCCGCGCGCTCGCTGAGAAACGGAAAGTCAGCCTGGCCGTCCGGCCGTACCCGAAACTGGAAGATGACGCCCGGAAAGTTGGCGGCGATGTCCGACAACTGGCGTTCGCGTCGGGCCAGGGCTGCCTGGGCCCGGCGGCGCTGTTCGATCTCGATCCCCAACGAGGCCAGAGTCGCCATGCTCGCGGCCAGACGCTCGTCCTCCACCGTCCAGGCGCGCTTGGCTCCCACCTGCTCGAAACTGAGCGCCCCGCCCATGCGGCCCTCCACCCAGATCGGGGCGGCCAGCAGCGACCGGACGTCGTGCTGCCGGAAGTGGGCTGGCGGGATATGCCGGGTGAGCGGATCGGCATCGACATCCTCGATGGCCACGGCCGTTACCCGGCGGTCGCGGGAGCTGCAGTCCGGAAAGTCGGCCGATTTGAACACCATGCCCTGGCTGTGCGTTCCGCGGCTCCGTTCGTAAAGGTCGACGCACCGCAGGGTGGCGCCATCGTCCTCATGCAGCCAGACGCTCACCCGTTCGGTCTGGAGCATTTGGGCGCAGACCTCGGTGAGGCGGCGCGCGGAATGCCGGAAGTCCTCCCGGAACAAGCCGCCGTCGAGCATCACCGAGAGCACCGCTTGGTTCTGCTGCTCCAGCAGTTGCTGGCGGCGGCGGGACACCTCTTCCATCTGCTTGCGGGGCGTGATGTCGGCGTTCGTGCCGCAGACGGTCAGGGGCCGGCCGGCGTCATCGCGCTCGACCACGTTGCCGCGACTGCTGATCCAAATCCATGCGCCCTGGGCCGAGCGCAGGCGGTACTCGACCTGGAAGCCTTTGCCGGAGGGGTCCTTGACGGCGTCCTCCACCGCGGCCAGCGTGGGCCGGAGGTCATCCGGATGACACAGGCTCTCCCAGGCCGCCAGGGTCATGGGCCACTGCTGGTCCTGGTAGCCCAGCATTTCGTACCAGCGCGGGCTGAAATAGGTTCGGTTGGTCGCCGGGTTCCATTCCCAGATGGCATCCGAGGTGGCCGAGAACGCAAAAGCCAGCCGGCGCGTCTGCAACCGCAGGCTCTCCTCCATGCGCTTGCGTTCCGTAATGTCCCGCCAGACCACATGCAGCAGCTGGCGCTGTCGATGGCGCATGGGCGTGAGCAGGACCTCGGCGGTGAACGGTTGGCCATCGGCCCGCAGATGCACCCACTCGAACATGTGCGATCCGAGTTGGTGGGCTTGGGCGATCATGGCTCTGGCCTTGGTGTCGGAAGGCTGGCCATCAGGCTGTTGTGGGGGGGAGAGACGGGCGGGCGGCAGACCGCAGACCTGCTCGCGCGACGTCATCCCCAGCATGGTCATCGCCGCCCGGTTGCAGTCGATGAAGGCCTCGTTTTCGATCAACAGGATCGCCTCCGCGGAATCTTCGAACAACCGGCGGAATCGCTCTTCGCTTTCCCGCAGGGCGTCTTGCGCCTGCCGGGCCTCCGAGACGTCCACGGTGAGGGAGAGGCAGTAGTCCTCGCCCTCCGAATGGTAGACCGTGGCGGAGAAGACCACCCGTTTGGGGGAACCGTCCCGGGCGGTGTATCCAATTTCCAGTTCCCGCACCGCCCCATGCCGCGCCAGCGCCTCGCTGACCGCCCGGGAATCCTCCCGTTGTTCGGGTGTCTGCAGCTCCCAGTGCGGCCGGCCCAGCACCTCGGCGGCCTCATAGCCGCTGTTGCGCAGGAAGGCCGGGTTCGCCGCCAGATACACCCCGTCCCGCATCCGGTGGATGGCCATGCCGTAGGGGGCGCTCTCGAACGCGGTTCGCCAGACGTCCGGGACGGTCGCTTTGGCCCTGACTTGCTCCAGCTCCCGTTCCAGGGCCGCCACTCGCTCGTGCAGGCGTCCCACCTCCGCCTGGCTTGCGGCCAGGCGCGATGGCACCCCCTCCCCGTCTCCGTCGGGCTTCGGACCGCCGGAGCCGCCTTGGCAAACCTCCCCGCCGTTGGGACCGCTGGGGAGGTTCGGCTTCTTCGCGCTCATAAATTTCGGTTGAGAATGACCACTACCTGATAGCAGGCCGGGCTGTCCGGCCCGGCACGATTCGGCCATGCCTGCCGCGTCAACCCGACTCGGGATTTAACACCTGGGACAGCGCCTCGAGCAACTGCTCGGTGCTGAACGGTTTGGGCAGGAACAAACGGGCGCCGCGGCCCAGAATCTCCCGGCGGGCGTCCTGGGTGGCCAGGCCGCTCATGGCGATGATGTCCAGCGCGGGCGCCCGCTCGCGCAACAGGGTGATGAGCTGCCGGCCGTCGCCGGCGGGCATCATGATGTCGGTGAGCACCAGCCGGACGCGGGCATGGTGTTGTCCGAACAACTCCATGGCTTCCGAGCCGTTGAAGGCCACCAGCACCTCATACCCGCGCCGCCGCAGCACGCGCTCGGCCACGTGCGCCACGGGCGGTTCGTCATCCACCACCAGAATGAGCTCGCTTCGTCCGGAGCGGGCCTTGGCCAGGACTTCGGCGGGCGCCGCCGCCGGCTCGCCCACCGGCGTGGCCGGCAGGTGCACACTGAACGTTGTGCCCTTGCCCAACTCGCTCTCCACCACCACAAACCCACCGTGGCTCTCGACGATCCCCAGGACCGTGGCCAAGCCCAGGCCGGTGCCTTTGCCCTGCGGTTTGGTGGAGAAGAAGGGATCGAAGATGCGGTCGATGATCTCCCGCGGGATGCCGCTGCCGCTATCCGCCACCTTCAAGACCGCGTAGTCGCCCGGGCGGGCCTTGGGATGGAGCATGGCCTCCGCCCGTTCGAGGCGCGCGGACTCGACCGTGAGGTAGAGCACCCCTCCGTCCGGCATGGCGTCCCGCGCGTTGACGCACAGATTCATCAGCACTTGGTGAAGCTGGGACGGGTCGGCCAGCACGGTGGCCGGCTGGCCGGTGAAGTCGGTGTAGACCTGGATGTTTTTGGGGAAAGTCTGTTGCAGCAGGCGGGCAACCTCCTTGAGCAGGTGGCGCGGCTGGACGGGGCCGCGCTGCGAATCCCCCCCCCGGGCGAAGGTGAGCAACTGGCGCACGGTGTCGGTCCCGCGGCGGGCGCTCTCTTCCATCATGGCCAGCACGCCCCGGTCTTCGGGATCGGTGATCGTGTCCTTCAACAGTTCCACGCCCATAATCACGGGGCTCAGGATGTTGTTGAGGTCGTGCGCCACCCCGCTGGCGAGGGTGCCCACGCTCTCCAACCGCTGGGCGCGGAGGTACTGGGCCTCGAGCCGCTTCTTCTCGCTGATGTCGTTGCACGTGACCAGGAGCACCTTCTCGCCGGCGTTGGGACCCGGGATGCGCGTCCAACGGCTGTCCACGAACACCTCGGCGCCCTGGGCGGTGAGCAGGGTCAGCTCGCCGCTCCATTCGCCGGCTTCGCTGGCGCTTTGCAGGGCGGCCCGCAACTCGAGTTCGGAACGCGTGTGAAGGACGAAGGCCAGGTCCTGGCCCAAGGCCTCGTCGGCCCGCCGGCCCGTCAGCAACTCGGCCGCCGTGTTAAGGTACCGCACCCCCCCGGCGGCGCCCCAGACGATCAAGGCGTCGTGCGTGGCCTCGAGCAGCGCGGCTTGCTGGCTCAGGCGGTCGGCGTCCCGTCGCTGCTCGGTGATGTCCTGAACGGCTACCGCCACGCCCGCCGTGCGGTCCTGCGGGTTGAGCGGGGCGGCGTACAGAAAGACGTCGCGCAACCTGCCGTCGGCGCAGCGGAAGCGGGTCTCGACATAACTCGATCCGCGCGTCCACAGCTCCTCGTAGAGCATCCGGCCCACGCGCCGATATTCTTCCTCGGTAACGTACAACTGGCGCGGGGTACTCCCCAACAGCCGCTCGGGGGCCAGACCGGTCAGTTCGGCGAAGCGGGCATTCACCGTGCGAAACACCCGGTCTTGCAGCGTGACCAGCCCCACCGGCACCGCCCGATACAGACTGCGCAGCGTGGCTTCGCTCTGGCGCAGGGCGGCTTCGGCCTCCTTGCGGGCCGTCACATCGCGAATGATCGCGCAGAAGAACACCTCCTCCCAAAGGCGCCAGTGCGACAGCGAGATTTCGATGGGGAAAGTAACGCCGTCTCTCCGCACTCCCATTGACTCGACCGAGCCGCCCATGATCCGCGGCTGGGTGGTTTCCAGAAACCGGGCCATGGCCTCGCGATGCGCCGCGCGATAGTCCTCCGGCAGCAGCATCGCGACCGGCTGGAGCATGGCTTCCGCCTGGGTGTAGCCGAAAATGACCTCGGCGGCGCGGTTCCAGCCCACAATATGGCCGCGCGCGTCGCTCGTGACGATGGCGTCCGTGGCCGAGTCGACCAGGGAGCGATAGCGCGCCTCGGTGGCCAGGTTGGCCGCTTCGGCCCGCTTGCGGTCGGTGATATCCAACACGGCGATCACCGCCCCCTGCTGCGGGTCTCCCAGGTCCAACGGGGCCGCGTGGAGGAAGACGTCCCGGAGCGAGCCATCGGGACGGCGAAAGCGCGATTCCACCTGGCTTTCCCCTTGCTCCCACAGGCGGCCGTACAGCTCCCGGCCCACCCGCTCGTACTCTTCGTCGGTTTCGTAAGCGCACCGCGTCGAGCGGTCGATCAGCTCGGCGGGGTCGCGTCCCAGAATCTCGCACAACCGGGCGTTCACCGAGCGCGGGCTCCGGCCCACATGGATGGCCAGCCCCACCGGCGCGGCCCGGAAGAGGCTCTGCAGGGTGGCCTCGCTCTGGCGCAGCGCCGCCTCGGCCCGCTTCTGCTCCGTGACGTCCAGCCATAGTCCGTTGTAGCGCACCTCGCGCCCGTGCCGCTGGGGCAGCGCCCATCCGCTCAGCCACAGCAGGTCCCCGGACGGCCGGACATACCGGCCCTCGAAGCGCCAGGGAGCGCCGCATTCGAGCGCCTCCGCCACCGACTGAAAGAACCGCTCGCGATCCTCGGGGACCAGATGGGCGCAGAAGAACGGATAGGGGTCCTCCGCCCGCGGATCGAGCCCTAATAGCTCGAAGCCACGCTCGCTGACAAAAGCCAGGCCCTGCGTGCCGTCGGGCTGGACGCGAAACTGGAAGATGATCCCGGGGAGGTTGGCGGCCACATCGGAGAGCCGGCGTTCCTGCTCGCTCAACGCCTCCTGCGCCAGCCGGCGCCGGTCCACCTCGAAGCAGAGCGAGAGCAGCGTGGCCATGCTGGCCGCCAGCCGTTCCTCCTCGGCGGTCCAGGCTCGCGGCGTTTCCGTTTGCTCGAAACTGAGCACGCCGCCCACCTTTCCCTCGAGCCAGATGGGTGTGTCCATGAGCGAGCGGATGTCGTGCTCCTCGAAGTAGGCCCGGGGAATATCGCGCGTTCGCGCGTCCGCGAAGACGTCATCCGCCGTCACCCCTTTGCCCTGCCGTTGCGCCTGGTTGTAGCTGGGGAACTCCGCCGCCCGCAGCTCCGCGCCCTCGGTGTGGGTCTGCCGCCGCCGGTCATACAAGTCCACGCAGCGGATCAACTCGAACCCGGGCTCGTACAGCCACACCCCGACCCGGCCGGTTTCGAGCAGCCCGGCGCAAATCTCGGTGATCTGCCGGACGGCCTGGCGGAAGTCCCCCCGGAAGAGGGTCCCCCCCAGGGTCAGGGCCAGGATGGCCTCGCTCTGCCGCTGCTGGAGTTGCTGCCGTCGCTGGGCGGCGGCTTCGGCCTTTCGGCGTTCCGTCAGGTCGCGCAACACCATGTGGACCAGTTGCCGCGCGCCGTGCTCGATGGGCGTGAGTTGCACTTCTGCAGGGAAGAGTTCGCCATTCTCGCGCCGAAAAGTCCATTCGTACAGCCGGGCGCCGCTCTCCGTCGCGCGGCCCACCAGGGTCTGCGCCAATCGCTCGGAGGATTCGCCGCTCGGTTGGCGCTCCGGCGAGAATTGGCCGAGCGTCCTGCCGCGAATCTGCTCCCGCGAGGCCAGCCCCAGCAGTCGGGCCGCCGCGTCATTGCAGTCCGTGTAATGGCCGTCCTCGTACAAGAGCGTGGCGTCGGCGGAGCCTTCGAATAGCCGGCGAAACCGCTCCTCGCTCTCGCGCGAGGCGGCCTCGGCTTGCCGCCGTTCCGTAACATCCATTGTCATCGAGATGCAGCAGGGGTCGCCCTTCGACTGGAAGAGGGTCGCGGAGTAGACCACCCTTCTTAACGACCCGTCGCGATTCCGGACCACCGTCTCAACGTCCCGGACCTGCCCGTGGCGCCAAAGGGCTTCGACCACCTCTTGCGAGGCAGCCGCCTGGTCTTGCTCCACGAGGGTGGCAGCCGGCCGGCCCAGAATCTCGGCGGCAGAGTAGCCGCTGAGGCGCAGGAAGGCGGGGTTCACCGCCAGGTAGGCGCCGTCGCTCATCCGATTGATGGCAATCGAGTAGGGAGCATTGTCGAACGCCAAGTGCCAGACCTGGGGATCCAGTTCAACGGCGGGAAACTCAGAAGTCGCCGGTTGCTGCTGGAGCGCTGCCAACTCCTGCTCCAGGACCGCCACCCGCGCGCGCAACCGCGTCAATTCCTCTTCTTGGGCCATAGCGCCCCTCGGCGGCTCCGGGGTTGCGGGCACGTCGGAAGACGCCCCACCGGATTGCCGGGGCGCGGGACGATTGGTGTCGCTTTGACTCATTGGAATTTGACGAAACCCAGCCCGCGTCAAATTTCTCCCTCCATCCCATGTTGCGGGCCTGCATCTACTTACACCGGATCGGGACCGCCCGCAACCCCCAGCGTCGAGGGACGCGCGAAAAGGCCGGCGCGGGCATGGGGACCCGCGCCGGCCTTCAGCAACCCACCATCAAGCGTCGTGAAAGCCGCCGTTCGTGCCTACCGGGGTCTTCCCACGGGAGGCGAAAAAGCCTGCGGTTTCGTTGCCGTTGCCATGCGGCGCGGGCTCGGGCGAAGCCGGGACCGGCTTGCGCGGCGTGCTGGCGATCACCCGGGGGGCCTTGCCCGGCGCCGCCGCCACCGGCGTCCGCTGCGGTGTCTGCCGCGCGCCGGTCGCCGCCGTCGTCCCTTCCACCAGCGCCACCAGGGAACGCACCGATTCCTTGATGGATTCCGCCTGGGCATTGAGTTCCTCGGCCGCGCTGGCGCTTTCTTCGGCGCTCGCGGCGTTGCTCTGCGTGACTTTGTCCATCTGGCTCACGGCCAGGTTGATCTGGTCGATGCCCTGGGTCTGCTCGCGCGACGCCGCCGTGATCTCGGACATCAGTTCGTCGATCTGCCGCACCTGCCGCACGATCTCGGCCAACTGCGTCGACACCTTGGCGCTCACCTCGACGCCCTGCGCGGTCTTCTCGATGGCGCTCTCGATGCGGGAAGCCGTCTCTTTCGCTGCCGTCGCGCTGCGTTGGGCCAGGTTGCGCACCTCGTCCGCCACGACCGCGAAGCCCATCCCCGCCTCGCCCGCCCGGGCCGCCTCGACGGCGGCGTTGAGGGCCAGAATGTTCGTTTGGAACGCGATTTCATCGATGGTCTTGATGATCTTGCCCACCTCGTCGCTCGAGGTCTTGATCGCCTGCATGGCCTGGCTCATCGTTTCCATGTCCTTGACCCCGCCGTCGGCCACGCTGCGGGCCTGGCGGGTGAGTTCCCCGGCCTTCACGGTGTTGTCGCCGTTGCGCTTGGTCATGCTCGCCATTTCCTCAAGGGAAGAGCTGGTCTCTTCAAGCGAAGCCGCCTGTTCGCTGGCGCCCTCGGCGAGGGTCTGGCTCGCCGCGGATACTTGTCCCGCCGCGGTGGCCGTCTGTTCCGAACCGGCGTCCAGGCTTTCGACCGCCGCCTTGATCGGACGGGCGATGCCCGCCGCCACGAGCAGCACCAGGACCAAACCTGCGCCGACCGCCCCGGCGCCGATCCCCGCGCACACCACCGCCAACTGCCGGGCGGCCGCCTCGGCTTCGCGCACCGGCACGGTGGCGACCACGCCCCAGTTGAGACTCTCGCTCTTGGCATACACGGCCGTCTTGGTGACGCCCTCAAACGAATAGTCAAGGCTGCCCTTGCCTTCCTGCTGCACCTTGGCGCCCCACGCAAAGTCGCTCAGCTTGCCCTTGAGCACCTTCTCCTTCTGCGGATGCGCCACGAAAGACCCCGTGTGATCGTACACAAAAATGTAACCGGTTTCGAGCACCTTGACATCGCCCAGGAACTGCTTGTTGAACCAATCCAGGTCGAGCACGCCGATCAGCGTGCCCACCGTGGCCTGGCCGTTCTTGACGGGGACGGCGAGCACGACGATGGGGTTGCCGGTGGTCTTGCTGGCCAGGGCGTCCGACAAGGAGTTCTTGCCCGCCATCGCCTCCTTGAAATACGTGCGCTCGGCGATGTTGAGCTGCCGGACCGAGCCGGGATTGGAGGAGGCGCGGGCGATGCCGGTGGCATCGATGAGATGGATGTCCTCGTAGAATTTGAAGCTGGCCTTCATGCGCTCCAAGTCCGCGCTGAGGGGTTTGAACAATTCCTCATTCTCCGAGGTTTGCAGTGCCTTCTGGGTCGCCGGTTGGCCGGCGAGTACCGTCAGGGTTTCGCGCTGATCGCCAATCCAGGTTTCAACGAGATCCACCGTGGAATGGCAGATGGTGGCCATTTCCTTGCCAACGGAGACGTTGAGGGCTTTGCTCGAAGTCCGGTAAGCGATCAGGCTGATCGCCAAGGTGAGCACCGTGATCAAGCCCAAGGTGGGAAGCAGGATGCGATTGCGAAGGTTCAGTTTCATGATGTCGATGGCTGGTTGTTGGCGGTTCGCTGCGTACAAAAAAAAGCGAAGGCACGGAAGCCCGTCGTTCCCTGTCAGGGGAAACCCAATGCTTCTGTGCCTTCGCTTGCGGGACCACGTCCCGCACGGTCAAGGCGTTCATCCAAGCCTTGGGACCTGCCGGTGTCCCGCTTGAATGCTGGCCTCTCCACTGGAGAGGCTGCCACAAGTACCATCGGCACGGGCTGGGGGAACTTTAGGGGATTGCCGACCTCGTTGTAAGGGTTTGCCGGGGAGGCGGGTCGGGGTTATCGCAGGCACCTCGAGACGGGGCCGGTTGTCCTGCTTGGCCGGCCAGCGCGTTTTGGGTCGTCCGCCGTAGTCGTACGCCCAGATGATCTCGTTGAGGAAGCACTCGCGCCCAAATATCTGGTCCAGCAGCACCTTGCAGTAATGCACCTCGCGGTAATCAATGTGGAAGTACAGGCTGCCATTGGGTGCCAGCAGGCGGTGTGCCTCTTGCAGGCGCGGCTGCAGGAATTCCAAGAAGTCATCAAAGCGGTCGCTGTAGGCCTGCTGCCCCACCCTGACGGTGGTATAGCGCTGGCCGGCAAAACCGGTGCGGTCGCCATCGGCAGAGCGCTGGGTATGCAGCCGGGTGCGTGCCTGCACGCGGCCAGTGTTGAAAGGCGGGTCAATGTAGATCAGCTCCACGCTTGCCGAGGGCAGCGTGCGCAGCACTTCCAGGTTATCGCCAAAGTAGATACGATTCGTCATTCAGATTAACGCCGGGTTGTGCGCAATTGCTGCACGATGAGCGCGATTGCCAGAATGATCATGCCCACCGCCACCACCAGTTCAAACAGCATCTCGAACGATCCCTGCGGGAACTGGTAACCCGCCAATGTGCCATTCAAATGCGCAAATGACAGCATCGGCGGCAGCGCCTCCAGGCAAATACTACCCAGCCATACCAACCCCACCGCAATGGCCAGAATGCTCACCAGCAGGCGCAGCGGATTTTTCTCTCGCTGGATCTGTTTTTTGTTCTCGCGCAAGGTGCGCTCCAAAAGGTACTGGGCTTCCAGCCAGGTGCATTTGGTGCGATAGCACACATCGCGGATAATGTCATCGTGGCTGCGGGAGCTTAGCAAGTCCTTAATGATGTATTCGGTTTCCTGTTTCTCAATCAGAGGGTCCATAGGCCTGTCCCATTGTGGATTCCGTCATTGCTGCTGGGGTACATGATGAATTGGCTTCGTGCAACGCTGGTACTACTATTTTAGTAGAAATCTCTTTATTCACCAATGATTTTAACCAGCACACGCTTTTCGCGCCCGCCATCGAACTCACCGTAGAAGATCTGCTCCCACGGGCCAAAATCCAGGCGCCCACCGGTGACTGCCACTACCACCTCGCGCCCCATCACCTGGCGCTTCATGTGGGCATCGGCATTATCTTCACCGGTACGGTTATGCCAGTAAGCAGACACAGGTTCGTGCGGGACCAGCTTCTCAAGCCAGGTT
>CAYYMW010000146.1:0-14862 GCA_964472515.1 uncultured Verrucomicrobiota bacterium
TGATGAAGGTGGGCAAGACAATCTCGATTTCGGGTCGGGTGGCAGGTTTGCGCGACGTATTGGAATACGGCGCGGCTAGACAGCACGATCAGATGGTTCATTCTGCACTTCCGCAGGCCGCCCGGCCCGATACTTTCGATTGGGAGACAAACCGCGCTAAACGCCTCCAGGACGATTTGGGGGGTGTCTCCATACGGGCATGGGGTCAAAAAGCTAGCTGCAAGGCGTGCAAGACCCCCTGCAAGCGAATTAGCGGGCGGGTCACGAGGCAGGGAATGGGGAGTTTTGACCAAGTTGACCGGAGGGACCGGATTGACTGGTCCTGCGGACGGCGGACCTGCGGTCGGCAAGATCGGGGGAGCGGCCCGCGCGCTGTTATTACTATAGTGCGGATGGCGGGCAGCCTCTACACTCTGGAGAACTAGGGAAATGGAACACGAGACACCAGCGCAGGGGCAAGGGCAGAGTTGGACGGCCAGCCAACTGGCGGATGCCCTTGGTGTCACCAAGAGGGCGATCAAGTTACGCCTGAATGCGGTAACGCCGTCCGGACTGATCCGGGCGGCTGGCGGGATCGCCAAGACGTGGACGTTCTCAGCGCTGCCGGTGGCGATGCAGGGAGAGTTGGAAGCGCGGGCGGTGAAACGCGGTTGCAGGAATGCTGAAGCACTCCTGCACCAAGGGGACAAGCGCTGGGAACCTCCGGTGGAGTGGGAGGCGCTTTCCGAGGGCGACCGGCAGGAGGCGCAGAAGTGGCAGGTAGCCCTGGAGACGGCCTTGAAGGTGCAGAATCGGTGCGCGCCTGGGGAGTGGACGGAGATCGGACTCCGCGACTACCGGGCCGCCTTCGGGGTGGAGATCGAGGCCCGCAAGTGGCGGGAGTTCGTTGACCTGGTGATCGAGCGGGACCAGGGCCGTGAGGAGTGGAATCGACCCGAGTTGTACGTCCCCGCCAGGCTTGAGGCCGCGAAACCTGAGCGGCCGGACGGGGGCCGGCTCGATGATGAGCACGACGATTTGATCCCCGCTGTGGGGAACTTCCTGAACGCATCCACGATCAAAGGCGGCGACCGCGAGGCCCGGAGCGAGAGAAGGCGCGAACACGTGATGCGGGAGCGGGCGCTGTACCACCAGGCATTCCTTCACTTCGACCGGCTGGTCGGCGAACACCCGGATGCAGAGAGCGAAGCGGCCATCAGGATTTCCCTGGTGCGCTGGCTGTACCGGAACGCGCCGGGGCTGAGCGCGAATGAGGACGCTTTAAGGCAGGCGTGGACCAAGAAGCGCGCCAGGTGGATTGAGAAGGGCCGCACCCGCGAGGCATTGAACGATGGGCGTCAGAAGCGGGCGAGCAAGTACGCGGGGTTTTCCGCAAAGGGCCTGGAGATCGTCAAGTCGCTGGCCATGCAAAACGGAGCCTTTAACAATGAGCCCAACATCTCTGGCGCATTCCGCGAGGCGGTCATCCTCGGGGCTCTCCCTCCTGACGATGTTGCCCTGGTCAACCTGAACCTGAGGGTGAACAAGAGCGATGTACCCGACCCGTTGCGCGAGGCCATTTCGCCCGAAGTCCGCGCGCTCAAGTACTACCAGCAGGGCTACCGCACCGGGCGGTTGCACGGACCACGGATCAAGAAGCGCCACGAGGCGAAGCCAGGCGACGTGTTCACCGCCGATGATGTGACTTGGAACGTGGTCTTTTACGACACCGACAAGGCCGGGAAAGTCGTCTGGTGCGGGCGGGGCGAGTGCCTTGTGATGATCGACTATGCCACCCAGTACCCGCTGGCTTACGAGCTGATCCCGGGCCGATACTCGGGGGCCTGGGTGCGCCGGTTGATTTGGCGCGCAGTGAGGAAGTACGGACTCCCAAGGCTGGCCTTCTACTTCGAGAATGGCTGTTGGGCTTCCAAAATCGTCTGCGGCGATGGCGAATATCCGTGGCAGGTGACCTGCGATGCGTTTGCCGATTTGGGAATCGAGATCGGCGACGATCCCACGCGAGGGCCGATCATCAAACACGCCCTACCCGGGAGCCCAACCTCCAAATCGCAGGTGGAGGGCTTTCTGAAGCAGATGCAGGCGGGCATGGCGCACGAACCGGGCCACGTGGGCAACTGTGAGCGCGATACGGTTCCGGAGCGGCTCAAGAAGATCATTGCGCGAGTGCGGGCGGGTGAAGATCCGCGCCAGTTCGGACTCCTGAGCCGGAAGGAATGGGGCGAGCGGATCGCCGCCCACATGAACGCCTTCATGGACATGCCGCAGAACGGCGAGCGGCTCGCCAACCGGCCGCCGGCGGAAGTGTGGACGGAGCATATTCGCCGGCATCCGCTGACAACCCTGCCCATTGAATTGGAATTCAGGCTGCGGAGCCACCGGCGCGAGATGATCATTGGGGGCAATGGCCTGGTCGTGAACGGCGAGCCGTTCACGACCCCGAAGGACTCTGGCTACAAGGTTGGGCAAAAGGTGCTGGTGTGGCACGACCTCGACGCGCCCGAAGTGATTCACCTGACCACCCTCGATTGCATGAACCCCATCAGGCTGGAAACGCACCAGGCGTCCGACTGGGCGCGAACCCCCGAAGAGAAAGCCGAGCTGAGCCGTGGCTGCAAAGCGATTGGGGACTTCAGGAAGTCCGCCAGCGAGCGCGTCAAGGAGTTGCAACAGGTGGCGGTAGCCACTCGCCAAAACCTGGCACAGCCCAAGGTGGCAATGTCCTACACCATCGTCGAGGGGCGGAACTACCGGCCCGAGGAAATGGCGACGGGCCGGATCATCGGCCGGAACCTGGCGGAGCACCAGGCGCGGACGGCGGAGAGGGCAGGGGAGTTGGAGATCGCACGGGCCTATGCCCGCCGCAAATGCCTACCCGAGCCTCGGAACGAGGCTGAGGCCCGCGACACGCTTGAGATCATGGACGCCGAAAACGAGTAAGGATATCGCTCATGCCATACGACAGCAGAATATCGAACATCCAGGCCGATGAAGTGGCGCGCGCGTTCCGCTCGGAGCACAGGTGGAGAGTGCCGGTGGACGCCGAGGCCATCTGGTATCTACAATGGGAAAGCCATCAGGACGACGGTTTGCGAGGGCTCATAAGGCGGATCATCGAAACCTTCCCTGAGCGCGCGGGAACCCCGACCATGCGGAAGTTACACAGGGCAGACGACGAGCGCTATTCCTTGGCTGAACTGACCGCGATCTTGAAGGAGTTTCCGGAGTACATCCGGGCTCCCGATTGCCTGCTCGACGACTTCGATCCGCACACAAACTCTTTCAAATCGGAGAGCAACCCCACCGGGGCAATCATCCCCGAGATGCTCAATAGCATTTGCCAAGAGGCGGCGTTGAAGTGCGGGCCGGATGAGTTGTGGCGATGGTGCCAGGGCGGCCGCCCGGATAACCGCAGCCATGTTGCCTGGTACATGGCCGATCTCGCTGAGACGCTCCGGCTCTACATGCACAAACGCGCGGAACAGGAGCGCCAAAGCATCGTGGACACGGAGGTCTCGCGCCGGGTGTTCCGGGCACTTGAAGTCGCCTACAGGACACGGATGTGCGCTATGGTCTCGGGAGAAAGCCGAATCGGCAAGACGGAGGCGGCGAGTTGCTGGGCGCGCATGTGGCCGGGCAAAGCCCGGTTGGTGACGGTAGCGGAGGACTCGGGCAAGACGGAATTCCACGAGTGCATTGCGCGGGCGCTGGGCATCGAGGCCAGCTACGGCCGCAAGAACCTCAAGGAGCTAAACAATCAAGTTCTGAGAGGGCAAGCGCCGATGCTGGTATTCGACGAAGCCCACTACCTGTGGATGAATTCGGACAAACGCAGCAAGTACCCCGAGCGGATATCCTACCTTCGCAGCCAACTGGTGGATCGCGGGCACCCCGTGGTGATCGTGGCCACCCACCAGGAACACGAGGAGGCAATGAACGAGTTCAAGGACCGCACCAAGTACAACGTGCGGCAATGGCTGGGTCGGGTGGAGCACACGGAGACGTTGCCCGGCACGTTACCTGTAGCGGAGTTTCGGAAGCTGGCCAAGTTCTACCTGCCGCATGTGAGCGAGCCGAAGCTGCGCGCGCTGGCCGACATGGCCAAGTCCGACCGCAAGAGCTACACCGCGTTCTTTCGAGGCATCAAGAAACTGGCGCTGGCGCGGTGCGATGAGTTGAAGGCAAACAAGATCGACGACGCGATCCTCCTGGACGCAGTGGAGTGGGCCTTTCCTGGCAAGCCGCTGCCTCCGGCGCTCAGGAAGTCTGGCGGTGTGGCTCCGCAGCCGACGATTGCAGAATCCCTCATTGAGCACAGCCAGCAGCCCCCGGGAAGGGCGATTGCACCGAGCCTGCATGCCGAATGCAGAGGCACTGCCGGAGCGGCAGAAAGGACTTTTGGAGGCCGGATCAGCCTGGCCTCCCGCAGCGATCAGAACATAGCGGACCCAGCCGGGATAGAGGCAGTTCCTGCCTAGATCGGCTGGTCGGTCTGAGTTTGAAAACCCCCTGCCCAAGGGGGCACAACCGTTTACACTTCGGCATTTACAGAAACTCCCCACTGGGGTGTTCCGAATTGCGGGAAAGTACATCGAAAGTGGGAAGAGGGGATCAACCCGGCGCAAGATATTAAAGATAACAAACATTGTGCGAAACACGCAACCCAAAATGAGCCTTCCGCCAACCCTCAACGCTGGCCCCACCCAAACCGTTCCGTGAACGGCCAGTAGACAAAGAGAAAACGCCCAATAAGTCTCTCCTCCAGAAAGTCCCCCCAGCGCCGTCCGTCGTAGCTGGCCACGGTATTGTCTCCCAACACCAGACAGTGGCCCGACCGGACGATGAACTCCGTGCTCTCCCGGGGAAACAACGGTGCTAGGCTCCCAGCCGGTTGCCCGGCGGCCTGTGCCATGAAGTCGTTCAGGTAGCCCGAGTAAACCGATTCCGCAGCACGTCCGGAGAACGAGAAGACGCCATCGAATCCCGGTTCGGTCCCGTTCAGACGCTGGCCGTTGACCCATAGGTAACGGTCATTGGCGATCCGCAGTCGGTCCCCCGGCAGGCCCACCAAGCGCTTCAAATAGTGCGTCCCGGGTTGGAGTTGCGGCACATCGTCCGTGGCAAAGACCACAATGTCCCCGCGCCGGGGCCGCCCGAAATTGTAGGCCAAGCGGTTGATCAGGACGTAATCGCCTGCGGAAACCCGGGCTCTGACGATGGTTTCACCCGGCAGGTAGACGCGTTGGGAATGAATGCCCAACTGCGCCACAAAAGCGAAATCCGACGAGATGTCGCTGATACCGGGGGCGTCGCGTGGCGGAAACCAAAGGGTATACCAAGTCTCGCCCAGCAGAAACCGCTGTTTCCGCAGCCAGGAGAAGCCGGCCAGCAGCGGATGGATGGGTTCGGGCGGCAGGACTGTCCGCAACGCTCCCTTCGACGCGGCTTTGACTTCGTAATACTGATTCCCCAGAATGGCGTGCTCCCACAGGGCGCGCCAACCCTTGGGGATGCGGACGCCGCGCTGCTCCCGCAGGTCGGTCACGGTGACTCCGTACAGAGTGGGCTGCATGGACCCGCTGGGAATCCGCATCGTCTGGCAGAAGAAAGACTTAATGGCCAGGACAACGACAAAGGCCACCAAGAGAATCTCACAGCCTTCGCGCACGAGCGACTTCGAGGCGTCATCCAGGTGTTCGTCGGCTGAGGCTTGGAGTGCCGTCAGGGCCGCCCGCAGCTCGGGCTTGCTGCCGCCAGCCCGCCAGCAGGCGCGTAGTTCATCCCGTTTGGCCTGCACCGCGGTCTTGGCTTCCGCAGTGAGGCGGTCACTCTGGGCGCGCAGCAAGCGGCCGATGTGGCGGTGGCGGTCCAGCGCGCGGCGAAAGGTGCGGCTCAGGAGCCACCGCCCCGCCTGGTAAGCGGGGTTCAACGGTTCACAGGTCCAAAACGACTCGTTAACGGCCAGAAGACAAACAGCGCCTTTCCGACCACCTTCTCCCGCGGGAAATCCCCCCAGTTCCGTCCGTCATGGCTGTTCATGGTATTGTCACCAAAGGCCAGATAGTGGTTAGGGCGGACAACCAATTCCGTCTTCTCGTCCGGAAACAGGCCCGCCAATCCCGGCCGCCGGTTTTGAGCGCCGACCGTTCCGTTGACATGGCCGGAATAGACGCTGTCTTGCGGAGGTCCACTGAAAGCGTAAACGTTCTCGAAATGAGGCACGGTCCCGTCCAGTCGTTTGCCGTTGATGCGGACGTGACGGTCGTCGCCAATGCTCACATGCTCGCCGCCCAATGCGATCAATCGCTTAATGTAGTGGGTGTCGGCGATCACGCCAGGCGAGCCCGGGGCCGGATGCAAGTGCTCGTTGAACCTCTCCGTCGTGAAGACAATGGTCTCGCCGCGTTCGGGACGACGGAAGTTGTAGGTAAAGCGGTCGATGAAAAGCCGGTCACCGCTGGAAGCGCGCACCTTCAACACCGTGTCTCCCTTGCGGAAGGGCCGTGACCGCATGCTGTCCACCATCTGTTGCATTTGGTCTGACGGAAACCAAATCGAGTAATAGTCGTCCCCCACCCTGCACTTCAAGATCTTGATGAAGCCCGCCGTGGTCGTGACGTCGGATACGAGCATCCCATCCGACTTCGCCTGCCAGACGTAGTAATCCACTCCGCAAAACCACTCGCGCAGCCGCCCCGGCCAATCGGGAACGACCGCGTTGGGGTTATCCTTCAAATCGGCTACCAGGTTACCGTAGAGCGTCGGTTGGGCCGATCCCGAGGGGATCTTCATCGGCTGCGCGAAAAAGCAGAAGATGCTCAGCACCAGAACGGCGCTGACCTCGAACTCCTTGATGTTCTCCCGCCAACTCGCGTTCGGATAGGGCTTGAGCCACTTGGTGGCGGTCTCCTCCAGCTTCCGGCACGCGGCCGTCAACTGCTCCGAAGGCGGCGGAGACTTCAGCAGCCCCTCGAACTCCTTCAGACCCGCTTCCAGGTTGCCCACCGCCTGTGAGGTGAGGATGTCCCGTTGGGAGTTGATCAGCACCCAGACCTGTTTGCGCAGGTCCGTCGCCTCACGGTACGTTTTTGAGGTGAACCACTTGAGCAGATTCATTCGTCGTCAATTCCCGGGCGCGGGCAGGGGTGCCCCCCCTGCCCTGTTACCGCCCATCAGGCTTTCAAGACTTCCACGAAGGCTTCTTGCGGAATATTGACCGACCCGATCGATTTCATCCGTTTCTTGCCTTCCTTCTGTTTCTCCAACAGTTTGCGTTTGCGGGAGACGTCACCGCCGTAGCACTTCGACGTCACGTCCTTCCGGAACGCACTGACGGTTTCCCGGGCCACAATCTTCCCGCCGATGGCGGCTTGAATCGCCACCGCGAACTGTTGCCTCGGAATCACTTCCTTCAACTTGGCCGCCAGCGCCCGGCCGCGGCCCTCCGCCTTTTCGCGATGTACAATGCAGGAAAAAGCGTCCACCGGTTCGCTATTCACCAGCATGTCGAGCTTCACCATGTCCGAGACTTGGTAACCCACGTGCTCGTAATCCATCGAGCCATACCCGCGCGTCAGGCTCTTAATGCGGTCGTGGAAATCGATGAGAATCTCGTTCAGCGGCAACTTGCAGGTAAGCATCACACGCCGCGGGTCCAGCGTCTCGGTGTGATCGAGGTTGCCCCGCTTTTCCGAAACCAGGGCCATCATGTCCCCGATGTATTCGTTCGGGCAGATGATGAACGCCTTGACGATCGGTTCCTCGATGCGGTCGATGTAAGTAACCTCCGGCAGGAAGGTCGGGTTGTCGATCTCCTTGACGATGCCGTCCGTCGTCGTGACGCGGTACACCACGCTCGGGTAGGTGGCGATGATATCCAGGTTGTATTCGCGCCGCAGCCGTTCCTGGACGATCTCGAGGTGCAGCAATCCCAGGAACCCGCACCGGAAACCGAAGCCCAGCGCCACCGAACTTTCCGACTGGTAGGCGAAGGCCGAGTCGTTGAGCTGCAACTTGGCGAGGCTCGCCTTCAGATGCTCGTAGTCGGCGGTGTTGATCGGGTAAATCCCGCTGAACACCATGGGGTGGATTTCCTTGAACCCCGGCAGCGGCGGCGATTGATGGCGGGCTTCCGTCAACGTATCGCCCAGTTTGACATCCCCCGGACTCTTGATGTTCGCGGTAAAATAGCCGGTCTCCCCCACCTCCAGTACCTCGCGCACGTACGGCTTGGGATTGAAGCTGCCGACTTCCTTGACTTCCATCGGCTTGCCCGACTGCAGCATGGTCACCTGCATCCCCGGCTTGAGCGATCCGTTGAAAATCCGGATATGAGTCACCACTCCCTTGTAGGTGTCGAAGAAGGAGTCGAACAACAAGCCTTGGAGCGACTTGGCTCCCGTGGGCTTGGGCGCCGGAATCCGGTAGACGATGGCTTCCAGAATCTCGTCGATGCCGAGGCCGACCTTGGCGCTGGCCAGGATCGCCGTCTCTCCCGGGATCGCCAGCACGTCCTCCAACTGCGCCTTGGCCTGGGCCACGTCCGCATGCGGGAGGTCGATCTTGTTGATTACCGGGATGATCGTCAGGTTCTGCTTCATCGCCAGGTGAACATTGGCGACGGTCTGCGCCTCCACGCCTTGGGCGGCGTCTACGATCAGCAGCGCGCCCTCGCACGCGCTGAGGCTGCGGGAGACTTCATACGAGAAATCCACGTGCCCCGGGGTGTCGATCAAGTTGAGTTCGTAGGTCTCCCCGTTCTTGGCGCGGTAATGCATCGTCACGGGATGCGCCTTGATCGTGATGCCCCGTTCCCGCTCCAAGTCCATCGAATCGAGCAGTTGATCCTCCATCTCCCGGTCCGTGATGGTACCGGTACGATGCAGGAGGCGGTCGGACAAGGTCGTCTTGCCGTGATCGATGTGGGCGATGATACTGAAATTGCGTATGTGCGTGATATCCATCTAGAACCTAACCCGGATCTGCGAGAATACCCTCCCCTGCCCTGCCATTCAAGGTTCAGGAGGGTTCAACGCTTGGGTGAGACGCCACCAAGGCGTCCCGCCTGTCCCCAAAGCATAATGCCGGAAATGCTTCTGGAAAGGCGAATCTCGCAGCCGCCGAACTCTACCCCGGGAAGTTTTGAGCGCCTTGACGGAACCTGTTGCCAGCCAAGGACTACACCGCTGAACGGAGCCAGACCACCGCTTGTCTCGTGGCGCGGTCTGCCAAATCGCCAGATGCCCACGCCGTTTGGCGAGGGCCTTCAGCTTGCTGTCGTCGGCGGCTTCCGGTTGCCGCCGGGGCCTCCGCACGGTCCTGCCGGTCGGCAAGACGGCGCGATGTGTACCGCGTCAGAGGGGCACTACCGCTTCTGTGCAGGTCGAAAGCGGTCCAGTTGCATCTGCGTGGCCGACGATACTCGGCGGGGCAGCTTGCCTTCTGGCCCAACAGCTCCCCTGAGATTGAGACGCAAGTCGACAGCGTAGCCGAGTTCGCGCGTCATAGTCGTTGTCAGACGCTCCATGAAGCCCGCGCCCCCTAACAAAGAACCGGAACGACCCACATCGCCGAGATCGAACATCGAAATTCGGCGGGGATCACCCTCCAAATAGTGCAGTTCCCACTTTTGCCCATGTTGGGTGACAAGAATCACACGAGTTGGATGGGCCGTCAGCAGCAGGGTGCTGCTCCTCCAAGAGCGCAGATCGATCGACTCCACAATCGCGGCAATGGAGGAGGTGTTGGTGGTTGTCCACGCGGCAGTCTCGATCAGATTGGTGCTCACCTGTCGATCCCAGAGCACCGCGATTTCAACTACCGGGTCCGTCTTGAGGCTCGGAGGGCTGGAAATCCAGAAGCAACCGGTAACCAGACTGACGATCCAGGTGGCCACCACGACGGACACTTGGCACCGGAGCCTCATCGCAGACTCCCTCTATCTGCGGCCTTGCCAGCCCGTTCGCTCGACCGTTCGGGGTGGTTCACCCTCACTCGCCATACCCTTTCGGGTGCTGGCGGTGCCAGTTCCAGGCGGTGGAGACGATGTCTTCGAGGCGGGGGTATTTGGGTTTCCAGCCGAGTTCGCTGATGGCGCGTTCGGCGGCGGCCACCAACCGGGGCGGGTCACCGGGACGGCGCGCGCGTTCCAGGGCTTTGATGGGTTGTCCCGAGACGGCTTCGCAGGCCTTGATGACTTGGCGGACGGAATAGCCCTCGCCGTTGCCGAGGTTGAAGAAACCGTTCTTGCCCGGCTGCATGGCGAGCATGTGCGCCTGGGCGAGGTCCACGATGTGGATGTAGTCGCGGATGCAGGTGCCGTCCGGCGTGGGATAGTCGTTCCCGAAGATCTCGCATTGGGGCGCCAGGCCCAGGGGCACCTTGAGCACGTTCGGGATCAAGTGGGTCTCGATGCGGTGATCCTCGCCGTACCGGGCGGTGGCCCCGGCGGCGTTGAAGTAGCGGAACGCCACGAACTCGAGGCCATGGATCTGGCGATACCATTGCAACATGCGCTCGAACATGAGCTTGGACTCGCCGTAGGGGTTGATCGGGCGCTGGGGCAGGTCCTCAGTCATGGGGACGCGGTCCGGCGGCCCGTAGGTGGCGCAGGTGGAACTGAAGACGAACTTGCGCACGCCGGCCTCGAGGGCGGCATCGAGCAGGTTCTGGCCCCAGGCCACGTTGTTGCGGAAATACTTGGCGGGATTGGTCATCGACTCCCCCACCAACGCGTGCGCGGCAAAATGGAGCACGGCCTCAGCCTTGGCTTCCTTGAGCGCCGCCAATAGGCCAGTCCGGTCGCTCAGACAGCCCTGGACGAACCGTGCCCGCGGGTCCACCGCCTGACGGTGCCCTTCGCTCAGGTTGTCCCAGACGGTGACGGCATGGCCGTCGTTGAGCAACTCTTCCACGCACACCGAGCCGATATACCCGGCGCCACCTGTGACGAATACTTTCATCGGGATCGACGATAAAAGCGCGCTGGCCGCAACTCAACCGCAAAGCGGCGCGCCGCTTCTGACTTGCGCCCCCCGGCTCCACGGGTAGATTCCCTCCATGTTCAATCCACGGATCATTCTGGGTTGGATCGCGCTGGCCTGCTCGCTGCATGCCGCGGATCTGCCGAAGCTCGTCTTGCCCGACACCATCGGCGTCAACATCCACTTCAACCGTGGCCACGAACGGGACCTCGAGCTCATCGCCGCCGCCGGGTTCCGGTGGGTGCGCATGGACCTTGGCTGGGCGGGCATCGAGCGCAAGAAAGGCGAATACGACTGGTCCGCCTACGACGAGCTGACCGCCAACCTGGCCAAGCGCGGGCTGCGGGCGATCTACATCCTGGATTACTCGAACCCGCTTTACGAGGAGACCGTGGCCAGCCGCAATCCGATGACGGGGCAGGATCAACACGACACGGCCTCGCCACGCCATCCGGAGAGTGTTGCTGCCTTCGCGCGCTGGGCCGGCGCTGCCGCGGCGCATTTCCGCGGCCGCCGCGTGGTGTGGGAGATCTGGAACGAGCCCAACATCAGCTTCTGGAAGCCGAAGCCGGACGTGGCCGAGTACAACGCCCTCGCCCTGGCCACCGCGAAGGCCGTCCGCCAAGCCGATCCCCAGGCTACGATCATTGGGCCGGCGACCTCGGAGTTACCGCTCAAGTTCCTCGAAGCGTTCTTTGCCTGCGGCATCCTGGAGCAGTTGGACGCGGTCAGCGTGCATCCCTATCGCAGCTACGCCAAGAGCCCGGAGACGGCCGGCGAGGAATACCGGAAGTTGCGCGAACTCATCGACCGCCATTCCCCGAAGAAGAAGCTGCCGATCATCAGCGGCGAATGGGGGTACTCGAGTTTCGACAAGGGGGTGTCCACGGAGACCCAAGCGGCCTTCCTGGTCAGGCAGCAGTTGTTCAACCTGCTGGAAGACATCCCGATCTCGATCTGGTACGACTGGAAGGACGACGGCCCCGACCAGGCCGAGCGCGAGCATCGCTTTGGCACCGTGGGCCAGAACCTGGAGCCCAAGGCGGCGTACGGCGCGCTCAAGCTGATGACGACAGAGCTGGCAAACTGCCGCTTGGTGCGGCGCGTCCCCTTGGCCAGTCCGGACGACTACGTGCTCGTGTTCAGCGCGCCCGGGAAAATCACCAAGCTGGCGGCGTGGACCACCGGCAAGCCACACCGGGTTACCCTGCCAGCCAAGGTGAAACGAAAGTGCCGGATCAACGGAGCACTGTGGGCCGGAGCCCCCGCCGCGGTGAGTATCAGTCGAAACGCCGGCCAACTAACCTCGGCAGAGATACAGAGCGGGCACGAAGCCTCGGGGGCTTCGGTAGCGGTGCACGATGAGCAATTGGAGCTCGGGCTGCCGGTCAACCCGCTCTACGTGACGCTGGATGGGGTGGCGCTTCGGCCCTGAGTGCAACGCCATGCGCCAAACCGCCCGAAGCTCACGACGCCCGCCCGAGCCGGCCAAAGCCGGGGCGGAGTTCCCGTGGGTCTCCAGCCGCACGCTCCAATTCACGGCGCACGGTGAGTACCAGTTGAGCTTTCCACCGGCCTGCCCGATCCGGCTCATGTTCATGGTGTTCGACACCGAACACCAAGTAACGCCGAGTTATCACGACTACCTTGAGTTGGCTTACATCACCGAGGGCCGGGGCCGTTTCGTGGTGGAGAACCGCGTCTACCCCGTCAGCGCGGGGGACCTGATCTTTGTGGGCCCGCGCGAGTTCCATTTGCTGCGCGCGAATCACGTGCAACCGCTGCGGGTGATCGCCCTGCATTTCCAGCAGGACCTGGTCTGCCGTCCGGGCAGCCCGCCACTGGACTTCGAGTACCTGCGACCGTTTTTACACCGCGGCCCCGGTTTCCGGCATCGGATCTCCGCGGATGAGTTGCCTGACGGGCTGGTGCCGGCCCGCCTGCGGGACATTCACCGCGAGGTCCACGGGGCCCAACCGTGCCATCCTTTGGTGGTCAAGACCTACCTGTGCGACCTCCTCCTGGAGATCTCCCGGCACGTGCAGGCGCGGGCTCCGGGCCAGGGACGCCAACGCGTCTTGGGCCGGCACTTCGAACGGCTGCAACCGTTGTTTGTGTACCTGGGAGGACATTTCGCCGAACCGCTGAATTTGGTCCAGGCGGCGGCGATGGTTAACCTGAGCCCCACTTACCTTTGCCGATTCTTCAAAGCGGTGACGGGCAATACGATGACGGAGTATGTCCTGCGGCTTCGGATCGACCGCGCCATGGAATTGCTGTCTGGCACCAGTCGCTCGGTAACGGAAATCGCCTACGAGACCGGCTTCACCAGTCACAGCTATTTCGACCGCATCTTCCGCCGCTTCACCGGCCTCACGCCCAAGCAATATCGTTCACAGCCGGGGGCGGGTGGCTAATTCAGTGCAAGAAATGGATAATCGGATGGTAGCCGCGCGGCACACGGCTGGTAAACTCTCGCCAGCCCTGCCCGATGGGTTCCAGCGAGTGGCAACGAGCGGGGCTCGACGCCGGCAGTAAACCACTGAAAGGCCGGGTAAGTGTTTTTGGGGGACAAGCGTACACACGCTCGCTCGCTCCCCGAACAAGCGGCGGGTTCCGTCGGTGGTGTCGGGGCCCGCCGCGCACCTCCTCCCGGCTGGCATGATCGACAGAAGCCGGACTCCTGGCCGGAGACAGGCAAGGCTTGGCTCAGTTGCCATGAGCGAAAGACCCGTCCCTCGGGACCAAAGAAGGTCATCAGCAAGCAGGGCTTCGGCCACCTGAGTGCCGCGGTGCGTTTGCACCACCCACCAAGGTGGCGGGAGCGGTGATCTCCCAAGGCAAAACCGGACCGTCTTCGCCCATGAGCAAGGGAGCGCCTCGGGCGGGGCGCGGCTACCCACGCGACCCCGCCCACTTTCTTCCTGCCCCGAGACGACCCGGGGCACCGGCAGTCCATGGCATCCGGGCTTACCATTCCGCGAGCGGGGTCAGCAACGGCCCGGCCGGCGGTGGTTCGGAGCCAGGGCTGAGCAGAACGGCCAGGCGTCCTGCCCGAACCTTGGGAAGGTGAAGCGCCAGTTTCCGGATTCCGGAGTTGGGGGCCTGACCCGCCGGTTGGGGGCTTCCTCCCAAGGGGGTCGCCGGCAGGACTTCGAAACGCGCGCCGACCAGTTCCAACAATCGCGCCGAGAGAATCCGGTCGGCGAGAGTGAGCGTGGCAGCATGGCCATCGGCGGCGACCTCGACTTGCGCCGGAGTGTGCATGAACCACCATAAGTCGACTGGTTCGGCGGCGGTGAACTCGTCCTGGACCAGCACGTGGCGGCCCTCGAGGAGCGCGAGGCCCCGTTGGACACGACAGCGATGCCGGGCGTAGGCGGGGGAGAGATCCATGGTCGCGCTGGTGCGGGCGGTCGAGCAACGCCAACGCTCCAGTTTGACGAAGGCGCCGGGATCCTGGTCCGGCAGCCTATCCGGGTTGATCACCAAGGTGTTGTGGCCCTCGGCGCGCAGGCGGTAATAGTCCCAACGTTGTTTGCCGAAGTACCCTGGGAGGTTGTAGTTGTCCGCGCCAAGGTCCACCGCCCAGCGCTTCCCCAGGGCATCGAGCACGAAAGTCCCCAAGTCCAGGTTGCCGTGGTTGGCCGCATTGTTGCCGGCTTTGAAAGCGACGAAAGTGGTGTCGGGATCACTCCACGAGCCGCGGGCGGCCGCCACTTCGGGTCCGTGAAAGCACCGACCCGCTTCCAGTTGCGGCGCGGTGTTCAGATCGGTGGCGGGATCGCGCCACAGCAAATCGAGGGGCTCGCCGGCGCTCCCTTGCGCCTGGTACCAGGCGAAGGCAGGTTGACGGTAGCGGTTCGCGAGCCAGAACAGT
>CAYYMW010000147.1:0-14850 GCA_964472515.1 uncultured Verrucomicrobiota bacterium
CCGATAGTGCGCCGCTAGTCCTGGTGCGCGGGGAGGCGGCGGCGGATGTCGTCCTGCTCAACACGTGCAGCGTGCGCGATGCCGCCGAACAGAAGGCCCTGGGGAAGATGAACGCCCTTGCGGGGGGGCCGCGCCGAAAGCGGGCCCCCAAGGTCTACGGCTTCCTCGGGTGCATGGCGCAGAGTCGCGGCGAGGAACTCCTCGCGCAGCTGCCCGGGGTCAACCTGGTCCTGGGCACCCAGAAGTTTCACCGGGCGGCGGCGTATTCGCGTGAACTGCTCAGCGGTGCGCGCGACCAAGTCTGCGATGTAGGGGATGAGGCGGGGAGCGAAGCCGCCCTCCGCGATCACGTGCTCGACGCCCCGGGCGCCCCCCGCAGCGTCACCGCCTACGTCAGCATCATGCAGGGCTGCAACCAACACTGCACCTTCTGCATTGTGCCGCAGACCCGGGGCGAAGAGCGGAGCCGCACCATCGAAGACTTGGTGATGGAATGCCGCGAACTGGCGGCCAAGGGGGTGCGGGAAGTGACCTTGTTGGGTCAGATCGTGACGAGTTACGGCCGCCGGGAGATTCCCGTGCGAGATGGGCTGAGCCCGTTTGTGCAGTTGCTCGAAGCGGTCAGCGCAGTCGACGGCATCGAGCGCATCCGATTCACCTCCCCGCATCCGAAGGGCTACGGTGAGGACCTGATCGAGGCCTTCGGCCGCCTTCCCAAGCTCTGCGAGCACGCGCATATCCCGGTACAAAGCGGCAGCGACCGCATCCTCAAGCTGATGCACCGCGGCTATACCCGCGAGCGGTTTCTCGGGATCGTCGACGGGTTGCGCCGGATCCGTCCGGAAATCGGCATCTGGACGGATATCGTCGTTGGTTTTCCCGGGGAGACCGAGGCGGATTTCGTAGAAACGATGAACCTCGTGCGCGAAGCTCAGTTTGATTCCGCGTTCGTCTTCAAGTACTCGCCCAGGCGCAATACCCCCGCCGCCGAAAGCCCGGACCAGGTACCCGAGGCGGTGATTGAGGAGCGCCACGCGCGGTTGTTCGAACTGGTCAACGAGGTGGGCGGCGCGCGCCTGCAACGCTTCGTCGGCCAGACCACCCAGATCCTGGTGGAAGGCCCCAGCCGCAAGAACCCGGCCCGGTTCGAAGGCCGCACCCGCTGCAACCGGATTACCGTAATCGATGGTTCCCCCCGGCACGTCGGGCAACTGGCAGACGTCCGGGTGGAGCGAGCCAGCAAGACCACCCTTTACGCCACGGACGCCATCCTGGATCCCGCCTGATTCACACCCATGAAACTCTCCCTTCTCGCCACCCTGCTAGGCCTCGGTTTCGCCCTGCCGCAGGTCTACGGTCTGCTCAAGCCCGCCCAGTATGGGGCCGCCCTGAAGCGCTTCCCCCGCTCCGAGCCATGGGGCTATGCGCTGATGCTGCTGGGCACGGCGTGGTTCCTCTTCAACCTCCACTCCGACACGATCTCCGACTTCAAGGCCTTCAAGCCGGCGATGTACCTCGGCTTCACGGTAATCGGGGTCGGCAGTTGCATCTTCGTACGCGACTACCTTTCTGTGCGCGGACTCGCGGTCGTGGTGTTGTTGCTGGCCAAACTAGTGCTCGATACCGCCCGTTGGGTGGACACCGCCTGGCGCTTGGTACTCGTAGTGTGGGCCTATGTCTGGATCGTTAGTGCGGTCTGGTTCACCATCGCCCCCTGGCGCTTGCGGGATTTGATCAACTGGTTCACCGCCAACGACAACCGGGTGCGCATCGGCAGCGCATTTCGTCTGGCGCTCGGTCTGCTGGTGGCGATTCTGGGCCTGACGGTCTTTCGTCAAGCGGCCAGCTAGACCAGCGTGGTTCGCGCCTTTCGAAGTGACGGATTCCGCGCCCCAATCCGCTGCAACTGCCGGCCATCCGGACCGCCCGCACCAAGCGCGCATCCTGGTCATTCGCGGCGGAGCGATCGGTGACTTCATCCTCACGCTGCCGGTGCTGGCGGCGCTACGAGCGCAGTTCCCAAACGCGGCCCTCGACGTACTGGGCTATCCGCGCATCACGCGACTTGCGGTAGCGGGCGGTTTGGCGGATGAGGTGCATGCCATCGAAAGCCGGGGGATGGCGCAACTGTTTGCGCAGGGAGGGGTGATTCCAGACGAAGTGACGGCCCTGTTCCGGCGCTATTCCCTGGTGGTTTCCTATCTCTTCGACCCGGATGCGGTCTTCCAGACCAATGTGGCTGTGTGCTCCGCCGCGCAGTTCATCGCCGGACCGCATCGACCGCCCCCAAAAGGGACCGAACACGCCACCACCCTCTTGCTCAAGCCACTGGAACGGCTGGCGATCTTCGGAGCAGACCCTACCCCCCGCTTGCCACTCCAGCCTGATGGCCCCTTGGCCGAAGCCGAGCCGGAGCCGCGATCGCTGTGGCTTGCGGTGCATCCGGGCAGCGGAAGCGAACAGAAGAACTGGCCGGAAGATCATTGGACCGAGTGTCTGCGAAAGCTGGCTGAAGTAAAGGACTTGCGCCTGCTCATGGTGGGCGGGGAGGCGGAGGTATCGCGCCTGCACCGTCTGGCGGGAGTCTGGCCAACCGACCGGCTCGCCCTGGCAGTCAACCAACCACTCGAACAGTTGGCCCGACGCGTAGCGCGTTGTCAGGCCTTTCTGGGGCACGATTCAGGCATCACCCACCTGGCCGCGGCACTGGGAATCCCTACACTCGTGCTCTGGGGTCCCACCTGCCAGGCGGTATGGCGTCCCTTGGGACAAAACGTCCGCATCCTGCATTCGCCCGGCGGCTTGCCTGCGCTGCAACCAGAGGTCGTTATCGAGGCCTTATTCAGTCTCCTCGCCCCGACAGAACGTCCGTAACCCGGTCAACTCTCCGGCTTGGTTTAATCGCACCAGGCAGAAGTCAGCGGGCTGTCCAACTCCCAAGTGGCTTGGCATGCCCAGGAATTCAGCCGCCCCCAGCGAAAAACGGCGCCAAGCCTCCTGCCAAGGCATCCCCACCATCGCCGCCGCGCGAAACACCCCGTCCACCGGACGTAGCGCCGAGCCCGCGAAATGGTCCTTGCCCGGTTGGCGGACGACCTGGTCCTCCCCGACCGCAACTCGAATGTCCCCGACCGTATAGGTTCCCGGGGGAGCGCCAGCCGCGGCGGTGGCATCCGAGACGTACACCAGGTTGCCAAACGCGATCAACCGATGCGTCAAACGAAAGAGTGTTGGCGAAACATGGATGCGGTCGGGTATCAGGGTGGCGGTCAGCCCGGTCGTTTCGAACACCCGCCAAAGGATGTTGTCATGACGGTCCAAGCTCTGGGGACAAGCGTTTCCCAAGTGGGTGAATCCGGTGGCACCCGCCGCGACGGCTTGGGCCAGAACTTCTGCGGAGGCGTTCGTGTGGCCCAGGCTGACCCGGATACCAGCCTCCGTCATCAAGCGGATCGCTTCCAAGGCCCCCTTTCTTTCCGGCGCCAGCGTGACCAGGACAGGGTCGCCACCGGTTGCCTCGCGCAACTGTTTCACGTGATGGGGCTGCGGGTCGATCGTGAGCGAGGGGTCGTGCACTCCGCAAAAGCCCGGTTCGGCGGACAAAAACGGCCCCTCGAGATGCCACCCCACAACGGCGGCTTGCAGGTCTTCGTCGGCCGCCCGCATCTGCCGCAGACAGCGCAAGCGCATTAGCATGCGTTCCCAGGAGGCCGTGCAGAGCGTGAGCAGAAACCGGGTGCATCCCGCGCGGCGCAAGCCCCTGACGGCGGTCAGGACGGCGTCGAGCGAGAGTTGGTCCTGCTGAAAGTCAACGCCGGCAAAACCGTTGACCTGCAAGTCCCAGAGCGCGGGCGCCAGCCACCATTCGGTCGTGTCTTCCTCCTCCTCGATGTCGTAGTGCGAGATGTTGCCGGCCACCCACCGCAACCGGATGGTTTCCCGCGAGCTGTAGTGCCTGGCAACGATCTCACGCGATTTCATGGCCTTCCTCTGCCACACTCTGACGCTTTGAGCAAGTCAATCACGTGGCGGGCCGATTCGCGCGCTTCCCACGGCGGCGCGAGCCCCCATGTGCGCCCAAGCCTAACCTGCCCCCGAGGCGGGGTTGGGCGGCGTCCTGGCTTCAGCCGTCCCGGGCGCCTCCAACTCCATCAATTCATCCATCTGGCGCAGGTATTCCAGCGTCTTGTTGGCTTCCTCCTCATCCACCTTGCTGATGGCAAAGCCGACGTGAACGACGACATAGTCGCCAACGATCACCTCGGGCACGTAGGCTAAGCTGACTTCTTTCACAACCCCACCGAAGCTCACCCGCCCCCGGCGGGTAAACTGGTCCTCACCGGCGATGCTGAGCACTTTGCCTGGTATCGCTAAGCACATCGTTTCAAGCCTTTCCTCGCGCTGGGAAGAGTAGCGGTGGCGCATCCACCGCCATCACCTGCCCCAGCGCAATGCCACCGTCGTTGGGCGGGACCCGCTGATGCCAATAAGCCGCCAAGCCCGCTTGGCGGAGGCGTGCCACCGTCAGCTCGGTCAGCAGCTTGTTCTGGAAGCACCCGCCCGTCAAGAGAACCCGCCTTTCGCCGGTCCGGCGAGCCGCCTGCACCACCGTCTCTGCCAGGGTGAGATGGAAGCGCGCGGCGATCCGGCAGGGATTTCCCTGCGAGCGTATCTCCGCAATAATCTGCTCCAGCATGGGCTTCCAATCGACCGAGAAGGCCTCCGAAGGCACGTCCTCCTCGCCAGAACCTGTTCGTGGCCAGGCTGGCGGCTCCGTCACCAGCGGCGCGTCATAGGGCGCCACCGGCTCGGACCATTGTTCAGCCGCGTACTCAAGCTCCATGGCGGCTTGCCCCTCGTGCCTTAGCTGTTGGCGCAACCCCAAGAGGGAACTGATCGCATCGAAGAGCCGCCCGACGCTGGATGTCACGGGGCAGTTGATGCGCCGGACCATCATGGCAGCCAATGCCGCCAGGTCCTTCGCGGGGAACGCGGCCATCGACGGCAGATCCGTCCAGCCGAAGGCTGGTCCACCGAAGGCCTCCCACAGCAGCCCGGCGGCGCAACGCCGGGGTTCCCTGATCGCGCGCTCGCCTCCCGGCAGACGAAAGGTGCGCCAATGGCCCACGCGCACGGCCGCCTCGGACCGAATGAGGAAGAACTCCCCACCCCAAATGGTCTGGTCCAGACCGTAGCCCGTGCCATCCCAGGCCACTGCCAACACCGGCGGTTCGAGTTCGTTTTCCGCCAGACAAGCCAGGGCGTGGGCGTAGTGATGCTGCACGCGCAGGACCGGCTGGCCCGCATCTTCCGCATACCGGCTGGACAAGTAGTCCGGGTGGACGTCCGCCATCACGGTTCGCACGCCGGTTCTGAAGAGAGTCTGCAGATCCGAGGCCACTCTTGCGAAAGCCGCCCGGGCCGCCGCGCCCTCGAGATCGCCGATGTGTTGACTCAGAAAGACGTTCGGTCCAGTGCGCAGGGCGACGGTGTTCTTCAAGTGCGCCCCCACACCTAGCACGGCGCAAGACGATTCACTGCACGGCACCGGCAGCGGGGCGTAGCCGCGCGCCCGCCGCAACACCAACTCCCGGCCCAGGGCCACGCGAGCAATGGAGTCATCCATGTGCCGCACAATGGGTCGGTTGTGGACCAGGAAGGCGTCCGCGACCCCGGCAAGGCGCTCCACGGCTTCCGTCTCGTCGGTGCAAATTGGCTCATCGGACAGGTTGCCACTCGTGGCGACCAGCGGCAGTCCCAAGTCAGTCAACAGGAGCAGGTGCAGCGGGGTGTAAGGCAGCATCACGCCCAGGCACGGATTGCCCGGGGCGACTCCGGCAGCGATCCGCGGGTGGCTCTCGGCATGCCGGCGCAGCAGAACGATGGGCGCTTCGGGGGCTTGCAGCAGCCGCGCTTCCTGGTCATCCACACGGCACCAGAGTCGAACGTCCGCAAGGCTCGGTGCCATCAGGGCGAACGGCTTCTCCTCCCGCTGTTTGCGCTGGCGCAACCGCTCGACCGCCCCGGCGTCATCCGCGCGGACCATCAAATGGAACCCGCCCAAGCCTTTTACCGCAACAATGCCCCCCTCCCGCAATCGTCGCACGGCGTGCCGCAAGGCGTCGTCCCCTTCGGCCAGGGATTCGCCCGTGGCATTCCACCAAGCCACACGGGGTCCGCAAGCAGCACAGGCGTTCGGCTGGGCGTGAAAGCGTCGATCCGCCGGGTCACGGTACTCCCGCGCGCACTCCGAACACATGACGAAGCGCCTCATCGAGGTATTGGGGCGGTCGTAGGGCAGGGTTTCGATAATGCTGAAGCGGGGCCCGCAATGGGTGCAATTGGCGAACGGATAGCGATAGCGGCGGTTGGAGGAATCGAAGATCTCTCGCCTGCACTCGGCGCAGACCGCAATGTCGGGCAGGACCAGCGGCACCCCCGTGCCGCCCGAATCGCTCGCGACGATTTCGAAGGCCCGGTATCCCACCGCATCGAGCCAGACAGGCTCGATACTCTGGATGACGCAATGAGGGGGCCGCTCCGGCTCGATCCGCAGCAGCAACTGTCGAAGGGCTTCCGCCCGCCCTTCAGCCTCGATCACGACGCCTTGGGGACCGTTCTTGACCCAACCAGTCAGGTTCAGGTTCTGTGCCAACCGGTAGACGAAAGGTCTGAACCCCACCCCTTGGACCAGCCCGCGAACTGTCAGCCGAAGTCGCTGGACGGGCGGATCACCATGGGCGGCAGCCTCTACCATGTGGGGGCCGCGCAGGGCACCGCAACCTTGCGGCAACGGACGCTCGGGATGCGGCAGCTCAAGTTCAGCGTTCGCTCCGGTACATCTGCATCAACTGCATATGGGTGGCATGCAGCCGATTCGAGAGGAGGTGGCTCACCCGGCAGGCCAATTCATAGCCGAACTCGGGGTTTTCGTCCCCATGTTTCCGAAGCAGGTGGGTATCCCAGAAAATCACCTCGGTCTCCTCCACCGCCCGCGCGGTGAAATGCCACCGGAAGGGAGGAAACAGCCAGGACCAACCCAAGGCTTCCCCCGGACCCACCAACTGCACCGTGACCTGTTCTCGCTCCGACGCGGGTATCTCGATGGCCACCTTGCCGTGCAACAACAGAAAGAAGCGATCCGCCTCCTCCCCCTCGGCGGCGATGGTCTCCCCCGTATCCATCCTGGCCCAGGACGCTCCTTCCACGAGGAAGGGGAAATAGGCGGGATCCAATCCCCGCCAGAAGGGATGCCGTTTGACTACCGATTCCAGATTCTCCATAGGTCGATGGAAAGAGGTCGGCTGATGCGATCAGCTCGCGTCAACCTAAGCCCAAGCCGGTCCCGAAGCCAGCGCTTTTCGCCGTTGCCTCAAACCAAGCCAGGCGGAAAGCGCGGCGTCGCGGTCTACTTGATTTCCAGCTCGTCCTTGCTCGGCAGGGCCGGAAACTTCTTGTGCGGCTCGGTCTGGTACCAGTATCCCACCGAGGCGATATCATCCTGCAACGGCAGGTAGCGGCCGCCGGACATCCAGCCCAGCGCCTGGATCGTCACGCGGAGGTCCTTCTCGAACCGGATCGGATCCGGAATATGCCAGCGATACAGCCCAAAACGCTGCTGCGACGCATAAAGCCCATCGGGGCGGATCACTTGCGCCAAACCGCTGTAAGGGGTGGTGAATTCGGTGTACTTGCCCGCCACGTCAAAGTTGTAGGAACCGCAGAAGTAATCTTCCGTGCCGGTGCCGCAAATGGTGGGGAACTCCTTGTCGCCGTCCATGTAAAACTTGATCTCGCCCTCGCCCCACCATCCGGTGCTGTGGACCTCCCAAGCCAGGTAGGTGCCCACGTATTGTCCTTGCCCCTCGATCCCCTCCAGAATGGTGTAAACGCTCTTGTAAGGCAGCGGATCCACCCGGCGGAACTGGGCATGGAAGTAGGCCGCATCGGCCGGCACTTCGGTCAAGGTGTAGTTGATCTGGTAGTAAAGGGTCATCTGGTTTTCATCCAGATTCTCCATCGTGATCCGGGCCTTCTTGCGGAAAGGCATCTGCCAGTAGCAGTTGAACGCGCTGCCAGGATTCACGCATACCGCCAGTGACGTGAGTTGGGCATACTTGCCCCACCCGCAGGCGAAGAAATCGCCGACCGGACACTCGATCGACGGCTCGGTCTCGTCGTCCCAATAGAAGCGGATAATGGACCAACGCCAGTTGCCGGTGGGGGTCATCCAGATGCTCTGAATCGCGCCCGGACCGTCGATCTCCGCCAACGTGAAGGTCTGCTTGGACTTGATGTGGATGAAGGGTGAGACCTTCCACCCCTGTCCCAGATCGCGGGCGGCATTCCTGGCCAAGCCGTCGGTGGACATCCCCGCTTTACCCTTCTCGCCCGTGAAGCTCTCCGGACTGATCGACCGCGACTTGGCCTTGGAAAGCCGGCTCAGATTCCCCAGGTTCATGTCCAGACCGTTGAACGCCGGTTCCGCCGCGTGGGCTCCCACCAGCAACCCCGTCAACACCGCCAGCATGGTTCCGATTCTCTTCATAGGCACTTCGAGTTGAGCTTCACGGCACACCACTCAGGCCGATCCCACTGCGATGCAACCTCCGCCAACGATTGGCGGCGGGAATCGGGCATCGGTGCTGTGTCTTTCGCAGTATCTTGCCGTCCCCGACGGATGTCGGCTTGCCACCCATTGGCCTTTCCTAACCATTTGTTGCCCACCGACACGTTCGCTGGACCAGACCATCCCTGCTCACTTTTGAGCGTTGCTGGGCTCGCCATCTCCTGACCATTCATCTATTCTCACCGGCACGTGGCAGGAGTCGCTGTCCGCTGCATGAAAATGCCAACCTTACCCGGGTGCAAATCACCCACGAGCCGGCTGAAGGGAAGCCCCCTTCCCGATCCGCGGACGGTGCGGCCTTGCCTAGACCAAACTCACGATTCCTTGACTTGACGCACCTATGAGCGCGATGGAGCAGTATTACGACCTTGTCCTCAACCTCCTTCCCAAAGTCCGGGCCACGCAGTGGGAGAACCTGCGCACGGTAGCGGGTTGGGTGGGCGACGCACTGACCAAGGACGGCTGGCTGTACGTGTTCGGCACAGGTCACTCTCACCTGCTGGCGGAAGAGGTATTCTATCGGGCAGGAGGCTTGGCGCACGCGGTCCCCATGTTGGACCCGCTCTTCATGATGCACGAGAACGCCATTCAAGCCACCTACACCGAACGTGAGTCAGGCCTGGCCGCCAAGCACATGGCCAAGTACCCGGTTGCGGCCGGCGACGTGCTCATCGTGGCCTCCAATTCCGGCCGCAACGCGGTGCCCATCGAGATGGCCATGTTGGGACGGGAAAAGGGCATGAGGGTCGCAGCCATCCTGTGTCGTGAACAGAGCGACGCCTGGCCTTCGCGGCACTCGTCCGGGAAGAAACTGGCGGACGTGGCGGAAGTAGTCCTCGACAACTGCGGCCCGAATGGGGATGTCTGGCTCGACCTCCCAGGGCTGCCGGGCAAGACTGGTTCCACCTCCTCGTTGATCGGCATTCTCTATATTCAACTCATTCTTGCCCAAGCCATTGAAAATGCGGTTGCGGCTGGGACGGTGCCCGAAATGTACATCAGCAGCAACACCGCCGGCGACGACCACAACGAACGCATCCTCGAGAAATACCGGTCCCGCATCCGGCACCTGTAAGCGAAGGGTCCCCCGCCGGATCGGCCAACATCTGAGAAGGGGCGTTCGCAGACGCCCCTCTTCGAGCAACGTGGCGCGAGCCGGATCGGCTCGGGCTAGTAGTTTTCCGCGTCCACCTCGAAGTACGCTTGGGGATGCTGACAGGCGGGGCACTTGTCGGGAGCCTTCTCGCCTTCGTGGACGTAGCCGCAATTCCGGCAGGTCCAGCGAACCTTGGCGGGCTTCGCGAAGACTCTGCCCTCCTCCACATTCTTGAGCAGTTTCAGGTAGCGCTTTTCGTGCTCCGCTTCCACGCGGGCGATCAGTTTGAAAGCGGCGGCGATTTCCGCAAAACCCTCTGCTTTCGCGATCTCGGCAAACTCGGGATAGAGCTTGGTCCATTCCTCATTCTCGCCGGCCGCGGCGGCCCGGAGATTCTCGGCGGTCGTCCCGATGCGGCCGGCCGGATAGGCGGCGGTGATCTCCACGTCTCCGCCTTCCAGAAACTTGAAGAATCGCTTGCCGTGTTCCTTTTCCTGATCGGCGGTCTTTTGGAACAGGGCGGCAATCTGTTCGTAGCCTTCCTTCTTCGCCACGCTGGCGAAAAACTCATAGCGATTCCGGGCCTGCGATTCGCCGGCGAAGGACTTGAGCAGGTTCTGTTCGGTGCGTGTTCCTTTGAGACTCGGTTGCATGGGGGTCATCGTGAGCCAAGCCCGCCTTCCGGGAAAGCCAATTCACCCGCTCCCACGAGTCCATTCTGTTCGGACGGGAGGAGGAATGGGAACGCAGCTGAACCCTGGCGCCGTCATCCTCGTAGCCCCACGCACACGGTGACAGACAGGCAGGTTGGCGGCATTTGCGCGCGTGCGCAACGGAGCTGCTTTTGCTTTTTCCGGTTTTGGTGGTTCTCTTTAGAGGGCGCTTTGGGGTGCCCAATTTGGTGAAGATGCCGTGTTGACCTTGAAAGTGGTTCTGATGTCGCACTCGCTCGATCTCGCAAGCCAGGGTCGGCCCGCGTCAGTTTCGTTTGGCACGCTTATCGCTTTGTTCGGAGGTGTGCTGGACCTAAGCGAAAATGTCTCGAACCAGGTCACGACCCTTATCCGCTCTGCCCACCTTACGTACGCATGACTCGCGCATCCACCCTTCTTGCCCGCTGGGCCGGTCTCTGCGGTCTCGCAGCCACCGGCGGAGCGCTCGCCGAAGCTCTCCCCGAAGGCGCCCGCGTGGAATTCCAGAAGCAAGGGCCGCAGGCAGTCTTAATCCTCCCCAGACTGCCAGCGATGCAACAAATGACGGTGGAGCGCACACCCGACCTGGGCGCTCCTTTTGTCGAAGCGTCCGGGGCGCTCTCCGACGGCTACACCTGGACCGGCCAGGCGGAGGGTTCGGCCGGCTTCTTTCGGGTTCGCCTGCAGCCGCTGGGACCCACGAACCTGCTGGCGGCCGTGGCGTTCAACCGGCTGGCATACGGTCCCACCCCCGACCTCATCGAGCGAGTGCTGACCGGGCCTTCCGCCATCGGTCCCGAAGCCTACCTCGCCGAGCAGTTGGCCCCGGAAAACATCGACGAAAATCTGGATGCCCCGGTCCCGCCCCTGGACTGGCAGCAGGTCACCCTCACGGGAGTAGCTTCCAGTTCCACCCTGTACATCTATCCGAGCGCAGTTGGGGAGGTGTATCTGGACGACCTGACCCTGGTCGCAGGCACTGTGGCTGGCCAAGGTGCGAACCTGATCACTAACGGTGACTTCGAACTCCCCTTGGCTGGCACTTGGACAGTCTCCACCAACCTGGCCGGGTCGTCGCTCGCCAGCGCTGTCAAGCGATCCGGGGAGAGCTGCCTGCGCCTGGTATCAACCTCGGGAGGGAGCACCCGCAACTCGGCCATCTGGCAGCAGATCGTCCCGGCCCTCAAGATTGGTCAGCCCTACACGCTCAGCTACTGGTATCTGCCAAGCACCAACGGCGCCAACCTGACCGTGCGCCTCTCCTCCAGCGCCGACTATCCCGGGGAGGGCATTGACACCACGCACAGCCTCGTGCCGGGCCGTTACCTGCCCGGCTTGGTCTTCGCCCGCCTCCAGGCCGGGCTGGCCAACGTCGATGACCTCCGGGCCTGGCATGCGCTGCACGCCGTGCGCTCCGAGCGCCAACTGCTTCAGACCCTGCTCCAGTTTACCGACAACCACTTCGTCACCCAGTACACCAAGAGTCGCGATTACGTGGATGGACTGGTGACCAATTCCAGCCTGCCCGCCTTGGTGGCCGCGGGCTTCGAGTTCCGGGAGTTGTCCCGCTGGCGGGACGTCCTCCTGAACCCGAACGGCACCTTCTATGACCTGCTCAGGATCAGTGCGGAGAGCCCCGCCATGATCATCTACCTCGACACGGTCACCAGCTCGGGTGGCAACGCCAACGAGAACTACTCCCGTGAGATCCTCGAGTTGTTCACCTTCGGCGTGGACAATGGTTACGACCAGGGTGACATCGAGGAAATGAGCCGGGCCTGGACCGGCTGGCGGGTAGACAAACTGCCCCCCGATCAGGCCGACAATCCGTTCGCCGCCCGGGTCGAGAACCGCGACCTCGACCCCGGCGTGTGGACGCTGCGGTTCCGGACTGACCGCCATGACCCCAAGGCCAAGACCATCTTCAAGGGCAAGCGCGTTGCGGACCGCTTCGGCCCGCCCTGGGCCGGCGCCTCGTATGAGCTCAACCTGGCGGCGCGCACCAACACGGCCGGCATGCAGGATGGTTATGACCTCCTGAACCACCTGGCCAACCAGCCCTATACCCAGGAGTACCTCAGTGTGAAGTTGTGCCGGCTGCTGGTTCACGAGCGGTTTCTGCACGGGGTCTATGACTACACTGACCCCGGCTTGAGCGACGAAGCTAGATTGATCAAGGCCTGTATGCAGGCATGGGAGACCCCCGGTCCCGATGGCCGGAAGGGCAACCTGCGACAGGTGCTGGCGGCCATCTTCTCTTCCGAGCTCTTCCGCACCCGTGCGGCGCTGGCACAGAAGGTGAAAACACCCTTCGAGTATGTCGTGAGTACCATCCGTGCCTTGCGCGCCGCCAAGCCGGCCGGGGGCTGGACGGCGGATACGGACGGCTACGACATGATCGCCACGCTGCGACGGCTCAACATGAACCTCTTCGAGCGCGGCGACCCCGACGGTTGGTCGGAGTTCGGGCGCGACTGGGTCAGCACCGCTGCCCTGGTGGAGCGCATGCGCTACGCTCAGAATTTCCTCATCGCGCCGCGCGAGCCTCTGAAGGCCGTCGACTTCGGATCGACCGGCGATGACAACGTCTCCGACCCGGTGGCATTGCTCCAGCTCAAACTGCCGCCCGAACAGTGGCGCAACCCCGAGCACGTCGTGGACTTCTTCCTCGGCCTCCTCTTTCCCGGCGAAGGGCGCGCCAACCTCGCCGGTGACCTGAGCGCAGGGATCACCTTTCTCGAAACCGACTCATCCGGCGGAGCAGGCAGCCCCCGATTCTCCAGCCTCGACCCCGGAAGTCGCGCCTATGACGGCCGGGTGCGGGGTTTGGTGGCGTTTCTGATGGGCCTGCCCCGCTTTCAGGAACAGTAAGACCCGGGGATTCCGGACCGCCTGAGCAATCTGCTTCCACACATATGAATCTGATCACTCGCCGAGGGTTCCTGGAACGCCATCTGCGCCTCGCCCTGTTTTCCGCGTTGGCCGCCGGTCTTAACGTGCCCACTCAACTGCACCGCGCGCTGGCACAAGGCGCGCTACCCTCCGCCAGCAAGAAGAAGCTCCTCTTCATTTTCCTGCGGGGCGGCAACGACGGCCTCAATACCCTCATCCCGTGGGGTGACGACGCCTACAGCGCGGCCAACCGACCCAGCCTGTATCTCCCCAAACCGGATCCCTTGACCACGGTTCCTGGCAAGATGCCCGAGCAACCCGATCTGACCCGCACCATCGATCTCGGCAACGGCTTTGCCGGCCTGCACCCCGCCATGAAGGACCTGGCTCCGCTCTACAATAGCGGCCAGCTCGCCCTCGTACACCGCGTCGGGTATCCCAAGCAGTCCCGTTCCCATTTCGACTCGCAGCGCTACTGGGAGAATGGCATGCCGCGCCAAAGCCTCGGCTCTTCCGGCATCCTCTATCGGGCGGTGGTCGACACCGGCTTGGCGCAGGGCCTCACCTTCCCGGCGGTTTCGGTGCAAAGCTCGAATCCGCTTATCCTGCGCGGCCCGCTGGCCCTCCCCAATCTCAGTGATCCAACGCGGTACGACCTCCTTGGGGTCGCGGACAACGGCGCCGACAAGTCCAAGTTGCTCGCCGCCATCTCCAGCGGGCACCACCTCCCCTTCCCCGACCGGGATAACCGCCCGCTGCTCTTCAACACCGGCGCCAGCCTTTCCGCTTCGATTGACGAGCTCAAAACAGTGGGCATCACCGAGAATGCCTTCTTCGACACCGACGGCACGACGCACTTGTTTCCCATCGACGCCGCCTCGAACCAGAAGGCCTTTCCCTCCTCTGCTTTCGGGTTCTTTCGCAGCCTGAAGACCGCCGCGCAAATCCTGGCCAAGACCGGCGCGCTGGTCGCCGGCACCCAGATCGATGGCTTCGACACGCACAACCAGCAGGGGGCCCTCACTGGCGGACACGCAGGCCTCCTGGCGCGGCTTGCGTGGGGCTGCTACGCCGTCAGGCAGTACCTGCAAAGCGTCGATGCCGCGCTATGGGAGAATACGGTGATCGTCACCCTCTCGGAGTTCGGCCGGACCAGCAAGGAAAACGGCTCGCAAGGCACAGACCACGCTGAAGCCTGTGCCATGCTGGTGGCGGGCGGGAAGATCCGCGGCGGGGTGTATCAGTGCAGTCAGGAATCCTGGCCCATCGGACCCGGCGGCGCCATGTTCAAAGCCGAGGGCAGGTACTTGGGGCGTGCCGTCGATTATCGGTCGGTCTTGGGGGAACTCGTGCGCGATCATCTGGGCGTTCAACCCGCCCAACTGCCCATGGTCATACCCGGGTACGGGGACGAAGCCCGCGAGCACCTCGCGTCAGGCGGCGTCGCCCCGGATGGAGTCCCCATCGTAGGGGAACTCGGCCTGGTCTGACGCCGGCTGTCTCGAAAAGCCCGCCGAGCAGCCGGTAGGCCCGCCCGCCCC
>CAYYMW010000148.1:0-14829 GCA_964472515.1 uncultured Verrucomicrobiota bacterium
AGTTCGACCTGCCCCTGCCCATCCCCCTTTACCCACAGCAAACGTCATAGAGGCCCTGAGGAACTCCAACGCCACCTTGGCCTTGAACGATCCGCGGTGCGTCTTTCGATGTCGTATCATACTCGTCCTTCACTGCGTCAGGTATACCGCTCACACACCATCAAGGCCACTGGTCCACTTTATGGGGCGCATTGCAGTTGGGAGGAGGCAAAGAGAATCCTCGAGCAGGAGCAAGAAAGCCGGCACACGCGAAATGCCCGGTGGTTACGGGGGGACAGCGTTGGCGGCGCCCGCCCCGCCAAGAACATTCCCGAGCCCCCCCGGTCGGCAGGGCATGGCTCCCAAGGCTCGAAATCCAGCTATGTCACGGGGTTGGTAGTGGTTGTCGCTGGAAGTCGCCGTGTACCAGCGGTACCAGCGGTTGCCGATGAGGTGGCAATCAGGCGCCCACATGCCCTGCGAGCGGCTCGGGTCAGCGTCCTGCCAGACAGTCACGTACGAGGCGGTCTTCAAACCGGCGAGCGTAGTCGCCTTCCAGATGCGGATGGCGTCCCACTGCGTGGTGGTCAGGTAGTAGTCCACTCGGTGGCCGACCATGAAGGGGCCGGGTCCCGGGTTGATGGGATTCCGGAGCTTGCCGGGAGCCAATTCCACGCCAGACAGCAGGCCGAGCCCCTGGACCGTGGCCAGCAAGGCCATCCCTGACGCGCGTGCTTTCATGGAGGGAGGTTATGGCAGCGGCTGGCGTTCCACAATGCTGCTTGAACGGTGCTGTGCGCGGAGGACCTGCCGTCGGCAAGTTCGTGGCGTCACTGATGCGGAGCCCAAACCGTTGTGGGGAGGAGGGGGAGGCGGAATCCGCCGTCGGCGGCAGAACTCACGACGGTGAGGCAGGGCCGCGCCCGCATCTGTGGTGCCCTGTGACAGGCCGGTCGAACAATCCCACTGATTGCTGTTAAGATGTCCACCATAAGCTGAAGGCCCCGCTGAATGTGCGGCTTTTTAACAGGGGCCGTAGCCATGTCTCACGGGTGCTCTTATGTGTCCCAAAACAGTATAGTCATCACTCATTGAGCTCTGTACCTTCGAGAACATGAAACGTTTAAACTCGATTTTGCGCTACCGAACATTGTGGCATGCACTACTTGGGGTTGGTGCTTTCAGTGCGATCACATGCGAGGCTGCATTTGTAAATCCCGCGACTGGACATTCCTACACCTTGGTCGAAGGTCCAACGTGGACCGCCGCGGAGGCCCAAGCGATCGCTCTCGGCGGGCATCTTGTTGCCATCCAGGACACTGCCGAGCAACAATGGCTTGAAACGACGTTTGGCACAACTTCGACCTATTGGATCGGCATCAATGATTCTGCGAACGAAGGAACTATGGTATGGTCGAACGGTGAGCCTGTGCTTTTCACATATTGGTACTCCGGAGAGCCAAACGACGCCTCGGGAATGGAGGATTATGGGGTCATGAACTATTTCTGGCAAGATGTGGGCAAATGGAATGATCTGCCTAATAGTGATGGACATAATTACAAAGGGATTGCGGAGGTTCCGGTTCCTGAGCCTTCCACCTATGTGGCCGGGGCGTTGCTGCTGGCTCCGTTCGGAGTGAGTGTCTGGCGGACGCTCCGCAAGCCTCGGCAGGCGTAGCACCCTGCAAGTCCATCTTTCGTTCCTTCCGTAACGACTCAGGCCGATCACCAGATCGGCCTGTTTGCTGTTTAGGCCTTGCACCGCTTCGTCGATCCCATCCGCTTGGCTCCAAGAACGGCTCACTGCTGCAGCCAGGGCAGGATGATCTGGCCGTCATTGGGCGGGAGTGGGCTGCCCGGTAGGGGCGGCAACCCGAAAAGGCCATCCAGCACGCCTTTCAGGATCAAGAGCGGAGTGGGCTTGAGGATCACGGCGTGGAAGCAGGAACTGTCCTTAACCGGAGCGCTGCCGTACATGACAATCGGAGTGCTGGGCGCGCGGAGCTTGATGATATGGGCCAGTTCCGATCCAGAGATTCCCGACAGGCGATTCTCCGTGATTATGGCGTCATGAACCTTGGGATCGAACAGCAGGAGGGCCTCCTCGGCGTTGCGGGCCGCATCGACGCCAAAATGGAAGTTGTTCAAGAACCACTTGGCACCCAACCGTGCGCGATCATCGCCATCGATGAGGAGGACGGTCTTAACGCGCGATGAGGGTTCGCCTTTCACATGGACGTGTCGGAGCGGTCGGGTGTCCGCGCAGTAGTTCGCCTAGATTATATAGAAAGATGTGGTTCCCTGCCGGCGAGAGCGTGTGCGCGTTGTCCGCGCACCGCCACGCGACTCCAACGGTGGGCCGTCATATGGGCGTTCACATGCTATACACACTCAGCGGACACTTTGCACGCGCGCCATTCAGCAGGAGCTGGACGCAGCGTGAATAGTGGATGGCACAGACCCTACCGTCCATGGCACCTGGAAACGCGGACATCTACCCGCCCACGCGCGGATGGCTTACAGGTTCTCTGCGAATCCGTTGCAGATTCGTCGGGCATTCTTGCCCGAACTTGCATGGCCGCATATTACTCGCTTAGGCGTCCAAATAGAAGCCACTTTTGGGACTTTGTCTGGCAGTGATCGGCCAACCTACAGTGCGATGACGAATGGGGGGCGGCGGAGCGGGATGTGGGAGACGCTCACTGGGCGATCAAAGAACGGGGATAGGGGGAGTCGACGGTATTTCGCACAACGGCGCCTATTTCAACAGTGATATCTTGCTTTCGAAGGAAACGCATACCGCAGGTCGGCGGACATCAATGAAACTGGCCGGTTTGCGAGAAACCGGCCTGCCAGCGAGGAACGAGGGGGTTGGGCAGACGTTCGAGCTAAGAAGTCAACCGATTCCTGCGAAGAGCGCGGTACAGAGTGATGCCAAAGGGCAGAGTTAGCAATGCTCCCATGACATAGGTCGAGGTCTCGGGAACGACCACGTCAGCCCAGTTTTCGCCGATGCGGAGCATGTCGTAATAGACCGCGTCGCCAGTATCCAGATTCGCACTCCGGAAGCCAAAGGAGTCAAGCGATGTTGTCGTAGTGGTTTGCGTGATCGATGCATCCGGCGCTAGTTTGCTGGAGTACTGAGGATTGACCCACAGTTCGGCTTTACTGTACTTGCCATTGGCGTCCTTCGAGAAGCCGACTACGATAAGGTAGGTTTCCCCGATTGTCAGGTTCTGGTAATAGGCCGCGTTGTCCCCGTTCAGCGTGGTCCTGGCAAACACATCGAAATTCCCGCTGCCATTGCCCTGATTCGATTTCAACCCAAGCCCAAGGCCATCGTAGGTGTTGAACCAGCCACCAGCGAAATCGTTGTTCTGGGCCAAGGAGCCAGTTACCTTCAGCAACATCCCTACATAGAACTTGTCTGCTGTGATGGGAGTGGATAGGGCGCGGTGAGCGGCGTCATCAGCATTGCCAACAATCTGCAGTGCCCCAACTCCGCCGTTCTGAATGTATCCGTCAGCACGTGTGAAGCTAAGCCCGCCCGGCACTATTTCCGTGACGGCCTTGTTGGCGCTCCATGCGCCACCAAAGCCCGCTCCACCGCTCATCCCGTTCAATTCGGTGCTGGCAGCGGGAGGTGTGGGCAGATAGTTAAAATCATCACTGACAAGTAGATTTGCCGACGCTTGGTAGAGCCCGGTGCTCGCGCAAAGGCCCGTCAACACTGCCAATGTCTTCTTCATATCGTGTCCTTTCTTGACCGCTGTCGCCGCCATCCATGGCCCCCACTGTCGAGGCACAGTCATTAGCTTCCAGAAGCGACGCCACTGTTCCACATCCAAGGCACCCCTCCTATCCCAAAACGGGACATGCGTGTTCAGTTTTGGGACACAAGCAAGGAGGATGAGACCTGAAGTCTGAGACTTGAAACCTGATGCTGGAACTCGCTCTCCCTTGCGACCCCAGAAAGCAAAGCGACGCTGGCCGAAGCCAGCGCCGTGTCGAAATAGAATTCCGGGAACCCGGATGGCAGGCTACGCCTTCTTGCGGTACGCCCGCAGCAGCGTCAGCCCGAAGGGCAATCCCAATAGCGCCCCGGCCAGGTAGGTCGAGGGTTCGGGAACGGCAGCAGTGCCGTTCAGTTCCACTCGCAGTCCAACGGGGTTACCGCTTGCACCCGACGCGTTGTTCACAACAAAGTCCAAGGTGTTGACGCCTTGCTTGAAACCTGAGCCTGAAATAATGAATGGCACGTAGCCGAGCTGGAACTGGGTGGCCGCGGTCTGGAATTCCGTCTTCATGACCGATACTCCGTTCAAGCGAATATCGGTCCCGGCGTTGTCGGTTGACCATTTTCCGGTGATGATGGCGGTGTTGGGACTCAGTCCGCTCAGATCGAATGAGGTACGAAAGACGTAATTGCCAACCGGATCGCTCTGGTTGTTCACGTTCCCGTTGTTCGGACTGATCCATGCAGAAGTGCTGGAGTCCGGCAGCCAAGGGCCGATGGGAAAGCCGCCAGCGCTGCGCAACACTACTGTGGCGGTGCTGCCGCTCGGGACTGAGACGAGCGCATAATGAGGGTCTGGGGTGGTTCCATTCGCCAGCACCGCACCGTTCGCATCCACGCCGGTGTTGAATATCGGAACCAGTGCTGCGTTGGTGACGGTACTCAGTAACAAACTGGCTACCGCCAAGGTCGCCGCATGCAGTGCTGTCATAGTATTGTATTGATCTGCAACTATTTAGTGTCTCTCAACGAAGGGACTCATGATCGTCGTATCATGGCCTCTGCCGTTGTCGAACGGAGTTGCCCGAACTCAATCCCAGGTCGAGCCACAACCAACCGGTGTGTATGCCGGTTTACGCCTTCTTGCGGTACACCCGCAGCAGCGTCAGCCCAAAGGGCACCCCCAACAGCGCCCCGGCGAGCACCGTCGTAGGCTCGGGGATCACAATGGTGTCGAATCCCGCAAAAGAGGCGACGTCTTGGCCGTTCTCCGACAACTTGAGAATGTACGGGAAACTCAGGTTGTCCGCTACGGTCATGGTTACCGACTTCGTGCCGTTCACGAAGGTGACCTCGGCGTTGCGGGTCCAGAAGTTGCCGGACACCACGGTTGCAGCACCCGAGAACTCATAGGTGCCAAGAAAGGCTTGGTTGTCCCCAGAAACCGTGGTGAGAGTGACGGAACCGCTGAGATCGCTTGCATCCGCTGCGGCCCAATCCATCCGACCGGTAGCCGTAACGTCGTTATTCGCGGTGTGGAACTCGAAAGCGAAGCTTGCCTGGGCCTGAAAGGCCAACCCCAACCCCGCCACCGCCAACACCGCACATGAACTAAGTACTTTCATAGTGGGCTTCTTCAATCGCTATTGTGTTGCAGACTTCGACGCACGAAGAACTTCAACGATACGTTTATACGACGAGGCGCGCTAGTTGACCTATCCCAATTTGGGACATCCGTGTTCTGTTTTGGGACACGGTGAGGCGAGAGGCCAGACGGGCGAAGATGGAAGATGGGAGATGAAAACGGCAGGAGACCTTATGGTGTCGACCGGCAAGGCACCGTCGCAGGCCATGCCAACCGGCAACCGGGTTTCGTGGGCTCCACGGCCTGACATGGCAGCGGCACGCTACATCCCGCCCATAGGAAGCACCAGCTACGGCGCAGAAAGGACGGTGGAGTCTATCGGGCCCTTCAACCCCCTACGCCGAAACATGTTGCATCGGCGACGAGTGGCTGGCACCACGAAGCCAGGCGCTCAGTCGACACACCCTGAAGGATCCGTTAGGCGGGCTGAGTGCGTCAGCGCAGGCACCGCCACGTGGCGAACCCAAGCAGCGCCAGACCGGTGCCTGCAGCCCATTCTGCCGGCTCAGGAACGCCTGCTGTTGATTGAATCCAGCTCACATTCGACGAAATCCGGGTGGCATACCAAGTGGCGGGCAGGTCGCTCGAATTATTGAACGTATATCCCCAGGAACCGCCTACTTTCTCATAGAGGCCTCCCACGTCGTAGAGCGCGCCATAGAAGGAGCCTGTATCGGTTGGAGCGGTATTGTATGGGCCACTGATGCCATAGTTGAGTCCCGCCAACTTCCAGGTTCCCGCCTCTTGGATGAACACCGCACCGCCAGAGTCGCCGCTGCCGAGCATGGCCTCATTCGCCCCGCCAGTTTGATCGAAGTTCATTCGCAACATGGATCCCAAGCCAGTGATGCTAGGGGTAGAGTAAACAACATTCTCCCCCCAACGCATGGTGCCAGTCCCGCCGCCGGTCGTCCAGCCAGCCGCTTGACTGCTGTCGTTATAGACAACGGTGTCACTTCGCGTGGGACCTCGTCCCATCACTACAAGGCTCTTGCCCGCTTCATCGCTTCCACCGTACAGCGGGGCGTAGCTCGCAAACGGTGTAGACACTTGCCAGATATTCAGGTCGCTGTTGGGGCTGCCAAAGGAGGCGGTGGTCGTGTACGCCACACCCTGGTAGGTGAACGTGCCTCCCACGCTGCCGCCGACATGCTTGGCAGTAATGAAGTAGTTGGGCGCAATGGGCGTACCAAGGAAGCCGCCCCAAGTGCCCTCGTATTGCCACCCGCTATCAGCGAGCGAGCCTGTCGGAGCGGTGGTGTTGGCAGAGGTGCTAGCGGTACCATAGAGCAAGACCGCGTGCGTGTTCGGACAACCAAGGACGGACACAACCAGCATGCTTCCAAACAGCAACCGGCGTTGAAAGGCGGCAGGAATAGCTGCAATTCCGGGTGGCACACTCGAGAAATGCGAAGCTCTCATGGGGTATGGCAGTTTGTTTTACTTCTGTAGGAATAGCACAACTTGTGTCTAAAGCAAGTACAGAACCTTGGCGGATCAAGGCGGTGGGTCTGGGCATTGTAAATTTGCCACAGTCCGACTACATTCCGACGTATCTATCGTGTGACCAGAGTGTTGCACGCGTATCGTGGAACGCAGATCGAGGCTCTCACAGCGCTGTTCACAGGGGTGCGCTGGCAAACCGTGGCATCGAATCTCGCAAATGTCCCAAAACGCACCAGACATGTCCCAAAATTAGACAGACGCTCGCCCAGCCATTGGTATATATGTAGACCCTAAGCCGGTGGGCAAATACCCGCTGAAAGTCGACGAGCAGCAACAAAACCAAAGGAACACAGTATGAAACTACGGACAGCGATGGCTGCGGCCGTGATTGGGGCAGGATCGCTCCTTCAAATGGCGCACGCCGGATTCGCCCTAACCACATCGGGCGAGAGCATTGCAGGCGCGAGTGTCACGTATGACTCCAATAAGGATGGAGTCGCAGAGAAGTCTACCAGCGTAGGCTTCGGGACAATTCGTGCAATCACCGACGGCAAAGACGTCACTACCGGTCAACAACTTGTGCCGGCCTTCAACATTAAGACGGTCTGCCTCGACGTTGGAATTACTCTTGCCAGCACGGAATACATGCTGGTGAACCCCGCCGGTTTGGACGGGATCAACCCTGACTGGGGCAACCCTGTGACGAGCGAGCAGGCCGCCAAGGCGCTGAACGCGGCCGCCTATTTGGTTCAGGCCTCAGGCATCAAGACTGCGGCCAATCAGACTGCCGAGAATTTCCAGGCACTGCAGTTGGCAGTCTGGGAAACTCTCTACGATTACGACGCAGCGTACAACAACGCAGCCACGAGCTTTGACAATGGCCGATTCACGGTCCAGAGTATGTGGAGTGTTTCTGGAAACCCGAACGCTAAGGCAAAGACGTATATTCAGAACGTCATCAACGCGAAGAACTCGGCACTGGGTGTGCCCGAGATGAAGTTCCAGGTACTGAGGCCCAAGAACGACAATAGCCAGGAGCTATTCTTCGACTTCGGTTCGATCACGGTGGTTCCGGAGCCGACGACTTATCTGGCGGGCGCCCTGTTGCTGGTGCCGTTTGGTGTGAGCACGCTGCGTCTGCTGCGCCGCAAGCCAGCGGTGGAAGCGTGAGGGATCAAGGCTGAGGCCTGAAACCTGAAGCGCGAATGGATTCACGGGCCGGTTCCGAAAGGAGCCGGCCTGAGTGGTTTTGAGGCGAGGGGCAAGAGGTGGAAGGGAGGCAAGCCCGGTAGACTGAAGATCGAAGTTAGGAGTTGGGAGTTGTGAGGGGCGGAAACCTGAGACCTGAAACCTGAAACCTGAGGTTGCGGGAATGAAAAAGCCCCAAGCGGAGGTCCGCGAGGGGCGTGGGAGGAGGGAGAAGTTGGGAGGTCGGAGATGGGGGGTCAGGCGCCGACCCGGGCACGTTCGAAGAGCTTCTTTTCTTCGGGCAAGACTTGGGCCTTGGCGGCGGCGTCAAGGAACGTTCTGGCTTTAGCCGCATTTCCGGTAGCCTTGAGAATCAGGCCATAATAACCGGAGATGCTAGGCTTCTGAAGCTCGGCGGGCGAGAGAGTTTCGATTACTTTCTGTGCTTCGGCGGGCTTGTTCTGGAGGTAAAGGGAAAAGGCGTGAGTGGAGGCGAAGGAGGCGTTGGTGGGGCTCCGGCGGTACACTTCCGCGGCGAGGTCATGGGGCTTGAGTTCTTTGGCCTCAAGGAGCAGGGCGGTCATGGCCAAGTCGTTCTTGGCGGGCAGGTCTGCGGGAGAACGTTTGAGTTGGAGGCTGAAGAGTTGAAGCAGGGAGCGGGTGCGCCCGTTGATGAAGAGGGCTTGGGTAAGTGCCTGGCTGGCCCACTTCTCACTGGGGTGATTGTTGACGATGGTCCAGAGCAGCTCTTCCGCTTCGGTCTGCCAGTTCCAGTTGGCCGCGAAGCGGAGCAGCATGTTAAGGGCGCCGAGTTGATTGTTGGCGGCTTTGAGCGCTACTTCCCATTCGCCCTTGGCGGCGTTGGCCAGGTTTTGCTCCCGGAGGGCCAACGCGCGAAAAGCGCGGCGCACAAATTCAAGTTCGGCCCAGGACGGGCCCTCGACCACCGCTTGGAGGCCGCGCCAGTCCTTCACCATGATGCAACATTCGGCCGAGAGCATGACGGCGGGCTGATTGGTGCGAACCTCCCCAGGCAGGCTCCGCAGCCAGGCGAGGGTATCAGCCGGCCCCACCTTGCCCATTTGCCAGGTGGCCAGTTGGGAGAGCGCGGCGGCATTGGTGGCGGCCTCGCGTTGGTAGGAGGCAAGCACCGGCTTGAACTCGGGCCGCTGGAAGGAACCCAAGGCCTCCAGATGAAGCAAGCGATCTGTCATCACGGAATTGGTGTCGCGCACCAACGCTTGGGCCAGGGCGAGAGTCTCGTTGGTCTGGCGGGTGCGGAGGCCGTCCACGGTCAATTCGCGCGCGGCTTGGTAACGAAGCGAAGAATTGGTGGCGCCCGTGGCGATTTGCCTGAGGGCCTGCCGGGATTGGGCTTGAAGCGGCGCATTCGTCCCGTGCAGACGAACCACGGAGAGGTTGAGCTGGATGGCGGAATTCTGGGGTTCCAACCGGAGCGCCTCGAGGAAGTGACGCTCGGCCTCGAGGGAGAAGCCGGCCGCTGCGGCTACGGTGCCTGAGACGTTGCAGAAGGCGGCAGTGTTCTGTTTCTCCCGGCTGACCCCCGCCAAGGCGTTGGTGGCCGCGGGGTAGTCACGCTGAGAGATGGCGGTCTGGGCGAGCGCAAGGCGGTCCTCGAACGACGCGGGAGCCAATTCGACCACCCGGCTGCGCCAGATCAGGGCGGCGGGGGACCCGGACATCTCCGCCAGTTGCGCCATCAGCCGGCAGCCCTCAATGTTCTTGGGGTCGTAGCGCAGGACGCGCTGGAGACAGAGCAAGGCGCGCTTGGTGTTGGGTCGGGCGATATAATCGCGCGCCTGCTTAAGGAGGCGAACCTGCCTTGCCTGGCGATAGAAGTGGCGGGCGGTGAAGGCCCCACCCACGCCGAGCAAGGCGAGTGCGAGGACGAGCAGGAGGATTTTGGAGAGACGGTTGAGTTTCATTGGATGGCGGTGCGGTCAGAATTCGAGGCTCGGCAAAAAGGGTCAGGTAAGGAGTTCGTCCAGGCTGGGCAGAGTGCGGGCGCGAATGCCGGCCTTGGTCAGGATGTCGAGAATCTGTTGGCGGCGTTGGGGGGAAGCGCTGGGCAAAGCCAGGATCACCTCATCCAGACGGCCGGTCCAAGCCGCCTGAAGGAGGCACTCGGGCATGCCCACGACGGGGACGTCGCAGAGACGCATATTCCATTTGTCGGCATCGTCATCGAAGAAGGCCTCGACCCGGCGGGGCTTAGTGCCGCGGGCGTTGAGGTTGCGCGCCAACCAGGCGCCGAGTTCGCCCGCGCCGACGATGCCCACGCGGAGGGTTTGCGGGGCGTCCTGGGCCTGCTTGACCTGGGTGGCGCGCGCCAGGCGGAGGTTGCGCAGCACGGTGCGCAGGCCGGCGAGGAGCACCAGGGCAAGCACGGCGTCGATAAGGATGACGCCGCGGGGAGGCATGAGGTCGCCGTCGCTAACATACCAAGCCAGCAGTTGAAGGCCAGCGGCGAGGCCTAGGCCGTAGACGAGCTTGCGCATCTCGGCGACATCAAAGTAGCTGAGCAGACCCTCCAGTTGGTGTCTTCCCACCAAGAGTGCCATTTGCAGCGGGACAATGACGAGCCAGAACTTCCGCAACAAGGCTTGTTCCTCGGGCGGGACTTGGAAATCGAAACGCAGTTCGTAGGCCAGCCAGAGGCTGAAGGCCAGGGTGAGGATGTAACCGCACGCCACGCCCAGCCAGTAGGGGCAGAGGGTGTCGAGGATGATCAGGGTGTCCTCGATGAGGTTGGCGCGCCGGGCGTACCAGAGGTTGAGCTTGAACTTGCGCGGGATGCAATGCTGAACGTAGAACTCCTCGACGTTGGCGGCGTTGCGGAGGAGGGTTTCCTCGTCACGGAACATGAGCGTGGCCAGATCGGTGACTCCGGGTTTGAAATTCAGAAGTTGGCGCTGCTCGGGGGTGTAGCGTTCGACGTAGCAGGGCACTTCGGGGCGGGGGCCGACGAAGCTCATCTCGCCGAGGAGCACGTTCCAAAGCTGGGGCAATTCATCGAGCTTGGACTTGCGGAGCAGGCGGCCGATGCGGGTGACGCGGGGATCGTTGCCCTTGGTGACGGAGGGGCCGATCTTGTCGGCATTGGTCACCATCGTGCGGAACTTGAGGATGTGGAACGGTTTGCCATGGAGCCCCACGCGGCGCTGGCGATAGAAGACCGGCCCGCCGTCGCTGAGCTTGATAGTGAGAGCGACAACCAGCGCGAAGGGACTCAGGAGGAGCAGTCCGAGCGCGGCGAATGCAAAATCGTAACCGCGCTTGGCCAAGGCGTAGAAACCACGCTGGGAGGCGCGGGCTAGCATGGACTCGGGAGGGGCTTGGGCCTCGGGACCGACTTCCGGGCGAGTCAGGCTCGTCATATTCGGTTTCCTTGGGCGTTCACGCGCCGACGGCTGCTTCCACCGGGCTCTTTGCAGCGGACTTGCGGCCACGTTGCAGGAGGTCTTCGATGATCTGGCACACGTACGTGACGTCCGCCTCGGTCAAGTCCGGGAAGAGCGGCAGTGTCACGATCTGGGGATAGACACCCGCCATCCGCGGGAGGTCTTCCGGCCGGTAGCCAAAGTGATCGCGGTAGTAGGGGTGCATGTGGAGGGGGGTATAGTGGACGCTGGCGCCGATACCGGCGGCCTTGAGCTCCTCCATGAACTGGGCGCGGTTGAAGGCGAGGCGCTCCAAGCGCAGGCGCAGGACGAACAGGTGCCACGAGTGAATGCGGTTGGGCTGGGCTTCGGGCAGGATCAACTCATCCAGGTGGCTGAGCTTGGATCGGTAGAGCTCCACTAGCGCGCACCGCCGTTGGTGGAATTCGTCGGCGCGGCGGAGTTGGTGCAGGCCGAGCGAGGAGGCGATGTCGGTGAGGTTGTATTTATAGCCGGGCGCGATGATTTCGTAGTACCAGGAGCCTTCGGCGGTAAAGCGCTTCCAGGCGTCGCGCGAGATGCCGTGCAGGGACATGATGCGCATCTGGTCGGCGAAGTCGTCATTCTGCGTGCAGACCATGCCGCCCTCGCCGGTGGTGATGCACTTGTTGGCGTAGAAGGAGAAGCAGGAGACGTCGGCTGAAGTGCCAACCGGCTTCCACCCGTTCGAGGAGCCCGGCTCATGCGCCTCCTCCTCGCGGGGACGATAGAACGCGGGACAGCAGTGGGCGGCGTCCTCGATGATCTTCAGGTTGTAACGCCGCGCGAGGTCCGTGACGCCCTGAACATCGCCGATTTGACCGCCGTAATGGACCGGCATAATGGCCGTCACCCGCTGGCCGCGCTGAAGAGCGGATTGGAGGCGTTGTTCCGCGTCCGCGACGTCGAGGTTGAAATCTTCCTCCCGGCAATCGACCAGGATCGGAATGCCCCCGAGATACCGCACCACCTCGGCCGTGGCCGCAAAGGTCATGGTGGGCACGAGAACGCCGTCCCCCTCCTTGATGCCGACGGCCACCAGCGCGAGATGAAGGGCGGCGGTGCAGGAGTTGACGGCGACGGCGTGTTTCTGACCGAAGCGGGCGGCGAACTCCTGCTCGAAGCGCTTGGTCTTGGGGCCGGTGGTCAGCCACCCGCTCTTGAGGGTGTCCAGCACCTCCTGGGTCTCCGCCTCGCCGATGCAGGGGCGGTAGAATGGGATCTTCAGCATAATTCCTTGGACTGCGGGTTGGTTGTCCCTCCTGGCGCGGCGCCGGAGGCTGGGTTTGGCGCTCTTTGCGCCAGCCTGAAAAGGGGCCAGGCGCGATCAACGACTCAAGGTGGCCAGCGCGACGCTGCCGGCGCGCCGCCGGAAGACGAAGTCCCAGACGCCGCGTAAGAAGCCCACGCCGTAACCGAAGTGGTAACAGGCGAAGACCGCCGGCAGCGCGGGGAGCAGTTTCCAATCGCTCCTTGCTGCTGTAAGGATTGAAGCCACCGCTACCCCGGCCAAGTAGGCGCCGCCCTGGAGAGCTAGCAGCCAGGCCGCCAGGGTGGAAAACGCCGCACCGAGCCCCAGCACGGCCAGGGAGAGCACGAATGCGCCGGGCACGAGATGCCGGGGGGAAGCCGGGAGGCGATGCTTCTGGATCACGCGCACCTTCCAGTAACCGTATTGCAAGTACTGCTTGAACAGCGCCGGCAGGGAACCGCGCGGATGGTACCAACTCCGAATGCTCGGGCTCTGGTAAACGCGCCCTCCTCCGCGCGTGATCCGCAGGTTGTGCTCGTCATCCTGATTGCGGACCAGTTCCTCATCGAAGTATCCGAAGCGCTCGAACGTGGCGCGCGGCCAGCAACCGTAGGTGACGGTATCAACGTATCCTTCGAACACCGTGTTGTGAAAACTGGCCCCACCAACGGCGAACGGCGAATGATAGGCCGCCGCGATAGCCCGGGCGGCGTAGGAATCGGCCTTGGTCCTCGCGGGTCCCCCGACGTTATCGGCTGCGGTTCGTGCGAGCGCCTCCAAGCACCGCGCCACATAGTCCGGCGCATATTCTGTGTGCGCGTCCAACCGGACGATGACCCGGCCTTGGGCGGCACGGATTGCGGCGTTCAAGCCGGTGGATACAATGCTGCCACAGTTGTCGATGACGCGGAGGCGGGGGTCCCGTTGACTGGCGGCGTGAAGGAGGTCACGTGTTCCGTCGGTGGACATCCCATCGGCCACAATGATCTCGAGGCCTCCCGGAGGCGGCTCCTGGCTCAAAGCCGAGGTCACGCAGGCCTGGATATCGCGCGCCTCGTTGCGGCACGGAATGACGATACTGACGTGTGGCACGTGTTCCCCCTCGCACGACAGCCGGCCAGCGCAGCCGGCACCAGGGCTGGCTACCTCGCACCGGAACTCTCAATTGCGCTTGCGGACGCGGATTCCGGGCGGCGGTTCCGGAGCGACGATGCTCTGCCAGTCGCCGGAAGCCGTCAGTTGCAGGATGGCGCCCTGGAGCGTGCCGGTGAGCGGCACATTTGTCTTGATGCGCCAGCCTTTGCCAGCGCGTTCGATAGTCACCTCGGCCGGCACGAGCAGACGATCCCCAACACCGATCTCGTAGGTCTTCAGGTTGACGAGGCTGTCGCCATTGGCGTCCGAGAATACCGAGGAGGTCAGCGGGACGCCCGCCGGGGCTTTGATCACGCGGCCATTGCGAAAGTGCCAGCGGCCATCCTCGGTGGTCACGGCCATGGCCTCGGCCTTGCGATTGCCCATCCCGGCAAAGAGCACGGGTTGGTTAGAGGTCAGGGCGATGGTGTCGGGGGCGGTTACTTGGGCTTTCGTGACCACCCCCTCTTGTACCAGTAGGTCCTCCTGCCAGGTGAAGTTCGTGCCCGATCCCTGGAGTTGGAGGAAGATGCGGCGGCTGTCGTTTCCTGCTACGACGGCCGAGCCTGCCGGCAACGGCCCGGACGTGGTTAGGCGGCGCGCACCGTAGTCCACATCGGTGATGATGACTTCGTAGTCTGGGGTTGGGGTGAGCGCCAAGTCAGGCAAGGCGATGCGGCCTGCGCCACTGAGCTTGACCCAGCGAATACCCTCGGCATTGCGGGACACGGCCAGGCAGTAGTCGGGCGTCACCTCGTAAGTATCCGCTTGCCCCGAGGTAGTAAGGACTCGCACTTGGAGCGGTTCCTTTTGCACGAGTTCGACCGAGGCCACTACCGGCGTCTCCCCCCGATACCATTCGTAGACCGCGGGATAATGGGATTCCAGCTCGTTCGTGGTTTGGACCCACAGGAAGGGGAAGCAATAGGCGTAATTGGCGGAGTAAGGGTTGCCCTGCAGCACCGTGTCGGCTGGACGCCCCACCAGGGTGGCCCGCACCCGGACGGGG